>JBGTLE010000218.1:0-12517 GCA_041744295.1 Pyrinomonadaceae bacterium
CTCAACTAGGTCCATCTCGCTCCCCTTTCAATTTTCTGATGATCGATTTCGCGAGGTTCTCGTTAATCTCATTATGGCGAGGAACTGGTTGGGACTGTTTCGTTTTTGGATTCGTGTACCAATCATGGTTTCCACCGTGCCGAACCAACACGCATCCTATATCAAGCAGGGCTTTTATTAGCTCTCGCCTCTTCATCACGCCACAGCCATTTCTTCGACTTTCCTGATGTAAGGAACTTCGGCTGATTCGATATCCAACAGCAAGTCTTTCAGATTGTCCTGTAGTTCTTCCTTTGTGTGCGCTTGCGTTCGGTAGTCTGGGTAATCATTTAGGAACCCGATCCAAAATTCTTCGTCTTGCCAAAATGTGTACTTGATCGATCTCATCGCAAACTCCTTTCCTGGAATCAATACAAATTCCCCTCCCGTTTGCGGCCCGTGTAATCCACGTAGACCACCTTCAGATCGGTATAGAAGTCCAGCGCGGTTGATCCTTGTTCGCGGTCGCCGATACCGGTGCCTTTGATGCCGCCAAAGGGAATGTGTGCTTCGCCGCCGGTGGTGGGGGAGTTGATATGCGTCATTCCGGTTTCGATCTCATCAACAAAGCGGAAAATCCGCGGCGCATCGTTGCTGAAGATTGACGATGACAACCCAAACTCTGAATCGTTAGCAACCTGCATTGCTTCTTCAAAATCCTTCACGCGTAACACTGATAACACTGGGCCAAAAATCTCTTCGCGCGCGATGCGCATGTCCGGCGTCACGCGATCGAAGACAGTGGGTTGGACGAAGTAACCTTTATCGAGTCCCTCGCCGGTCGCTCGGGAACCGCCCGTCACCAGTGTCGCGCCATCTTCGCGACCTATGTCGATGTACTCCAGCACAGTCTTGAACTGACTCTCATCAACACTCGGTCCCATTTCAGTATTCGAGTCAGCGCCGTTCCCGATGCGCATCGACTTGGCACGAGTGGCGATTCGCTCGACGAATTCATCGGCGACATCATTCACCACGATGGCGCGACTGGTTGCTGTGCATCGTTGTCCGGAAGAGCCAAACGCGCCTTGTGCGGTCGATTCAACAGCGAGGTCCATGTCCGCATCTTCTAATACAACTACCGGGTTCTTCCCACCCATCTCACACTGACACTTGGCGCCGCGTCGCGACACCTGCTCGTACAGCCGAATGCCAACGCCGTTCGAGCCGGTGAAGGAAACCGCTTTCACGGCAGGGTGTCCGATGATTTCATCTCCGGCATCCGACCCTGAGCCCAACACCAGATTCAACACTCCCGCCGGCACGCCTGCTTCTTCAAACAACTCCACAATGCGCACCGCAGTAGCTGGCGTGAGCGAGGCAGGCTTGAAGACAACTGAATTTCCCGCCACCAGGGCGGGCGCAATTTTCCAGACGGGAATCGCGACCGGAAAGTTCCAGGGCGTGACACAAGCAACCACACCCAGCGGTTGTTTGATTGTGTACGCAAAATTCATCGGCAGTTCCGATTGAATGGTCTCGCCATTCATCCTGCGTGACTCGCCCGCGCAGAAGTCAGCAACATTGATCGAGCGTTGTAACTCGCCGCGAGACTCAGCGACGGTTTTGCCTTCTTCACGCGTCAACAACTGCGACAGCTCTTCCTTATGGTCCTCCATCAAGCGTGCAGCGCGCGCGAGGATTCGTCCGCGCGTCGGGGCCGGAGTAGCGCGCCAGGATGGAAAAGCGTTAGCGGCAGCTGCCACAGCTGCGCGAGCCTCATCACGAGTGGCCTGTCTGATCGTTCCCAGCACGTCTTCCGTATTGGCTGGATTGATGTTCTGAATTGTGCGGGAAGATATCGACTCAACCCACTTCCCACTGATGAAGTTTCGATACGTGTCCATAATTTCGATAAGTGATTTCTGCTGCGGCTACTCGCCGCGGAGTGATTACGAGCTTGATGCTGCTTTGACCGGCAACGGCCTGAAGATGGCGGTTAATATAGCATAATCACAATCGACACAGTCTCGAGGTGGTTTCGCTTATTACGAGAACTCATATAAATTGACGCCGATGGCTAACGAAGAGCAGTTCATCTTCTCTGATCTGTCCCTGTCCCGCCGACTCGAACGTGCTGAGGCGCTCGCTTGTGCGAAGTTCGTCGAGGGCCGTGCTAGAGCTTTCCCGGAGAGTGATGCGCGGTGGATTGAGATTGCCGGTGCCTATGCGATGTTTGACGGCCCGATGTCTCCATTGACGCAGACTTTCGGTCTGGGATTGTTCGAGCAAACTACGGAAAGCGATCTCGATGGAATCGAGCTGTTTTTTAAAGAGCGTGAGGCAGAGGTTTTCCACGAGGTGAGTCCGCTCGCCGATGCTGCGTTGATCGAATTACTGACTTCGAGGGGCTATCGCCCAATTGAGTTCACGAGTGTTCTGTTTCGTCCGATTCAACGTGGAACCACCTTTGTGACAGAGCGGAATAGAAACATCAGCGTGCGACGAATTTCGTCGGATGAGAACGATGTCTGGGCCAGTACTGCGGCTGAAGGTTGGAGTGAAACGCCTGAGCTTGCCGACTTCCTGGCCGATCTATCCAGGGTGAACGCGCATACGCCAGATGCTTTGTCGTTCCTGGCAGAACTCGATGGACGACCGATCGCAACTGGTGCGCTTGGAATCTACGATCGGGTGGCGTTATTAGCAGGCGCAAGCACGATTCCGGAAGCGCGCAATCAAGGTGCTCAAATCGCGTTGCTTAACAGACGGCTTTCGTTCGCCGCAGATCAGGGTTGCGATATTGCCATGATGGGTGCGCTACCTGGCAGTGCTTCTCAACGGAATGCTGAGCGGCAAGGATTTCGTATCGCCTACACTCGCATCAAGTGGCATCTTGCGCAGCTCTCGCAAAAAGAATCCAACCGACAATGACCAATCGAGAATCTCAAAACTCGCCACGGACTATTCCCGCATTGCTCGCTCAGCGCGTGAGCCAAACGCCCGAAAAGGAATTTTTATTCTCCGAAGCGGATGGTCGCACGTTCACCTATTCCGCGTTTCAATCGGCAGTAAACCGCACGGCGCGACTGATCGCGGCAAAAGGAATTCAAAAGGGTGATGTCGTCAGCCTGCTGATGCCAAACAGCGTCGAGTACATCATTGCTTACTTCGCTTGTTGGCAGCTTGGGGCTTTGGCAGGGCCAATCAATTCTCTGCTGAAGGCCCCGGAGCTGGAGTTCGTAATGTCGAACTCTGAGGCCACAGCTCTAATGGTGCACTCGCAGTTTCTGACAACGGTCGAGACTATCCGAGGGAACTTGCCTGCGCTTCAGAATGTGATCGGGTTTGATAATGAAGCCGCAGCTACTGCGGGATATTCTGAAGAAACAATAGCTGCGGAATTGCTCGATAAAGATGATGAGGCAATCATCATCTACACGTCAGGCACGACCGGAAAACCGAAAGGTTGCTTGCTTACTCACGCAAACGTGCTTGCCAATGCAAGACAGATCAGCAGCTGGCTTGGATTTAACGGGAACGATCGACTGCTCACGATCATGCCGCTCTTTCACATGAACGCCGTTTCGGTTACCACGATGTCGGCGCTTGAGGCGGGAGGTTCGACCGTTGTTAGTCCGAAGTTTTCTGCTTCGCGGTTCTGGCAGATTATTTCCGACTACCAGATCACCTCGTTTGGATCCGTGGCCACCATGCTATCGATGTTGCTCAGTACCTATCCCGATGGTGTTCTTGAGGGTTTGAAAACCGACCAGCTTCGTTTCGCAATGTGCGGCTCAGCGCCGGTACCTGCTGAAGTAATGAAACGCTTTGAAGCCACCTTTAATTGCCTTGTGATTGAAGGCTATGGACTCTCCGAATCTACTTGTCGCTCGACTTTTAATCCGCCAAACAAAGATCGGCGGCCCGGCTCATGCGGTTTACCGATCGGTAATGACATGCGCGTGGTCGATGAACAAGATCGCGAAGTTGCCGACAACGAATTGGGAGAGATCGTGCTGCGGGGAGAGAACATCCTCAAGGCGTACTACAAGAATCCGGATGCGACGGCCACGGCTTTTCGCGGCGGCTGGTTTCATACGGGTGATATCGGTTATCGAGATGCCGACGGCTTCTATTTCATAGTCGATCGCAAGTCGGACATGATCATTCGCGGTGGTGAGAACATTTATCCTCGCGAGATCGATGAGGTGTTGTACCAACATCCGAGCATCGCCGCCGCGGCGACCATTGGTGTCCCGGATCAATTGTACGGTGAAGAGGTTGCGGCCGTTGTTGTACTCAAAGATGGCGATCAGACGACGCCAGACGCATTGATTGAGTTTTGTAGTGAGCGACTAGCGGATTTCAAGTGTCCCAGAACGATCCGGGTCGTGGCGGAAATCCCAAAAGGTCCTACGGGCAAACTACTCAAGAGGGAATTAGCGGCACTATTCGAATAGACAGAACGGTACTGAGGTCACCAGCAGAAGTTGGGCAACGAAAAAGGCTCGTCTAATAGGCGAGCCTTGTTTCGAAAAAAACTTCAATGCGCCTAAGCCTCAGCCAGCGGCGATGCGTTGGTTGTTCTTGGCTGCCAACGGTCCATCAGCCAGCCACCCAGCAACCACAGTCCGCAGGCCCCCACCATCAGGGGCGAAAACCACTTTCCGTAAAGACCGTCAGGCGAAAACTTTTCTGTAGCAGCGTGCAGCATCTCGCTGTTGGGAAATATCTCTGCCTCTGAGAGCTCGTGGAAGGAATAGATTGCCACTTGCAGCATGAACAGCAGGAGGAAGACCCCGGTTACGCGGAAGAACCTCTTCACGTTGATAGTGTGCCCAAATTTGGCCCACATTAAAGCGAACGCCGAGGCCGCTAGTAGTCCCAACAACGCCCCCGTAATCATGTGCTGGTCGCGAACCTGCAGCAACATCAACGCGGTTTCCATGCCTTCTCTGGTAATCATCAGGAACGTAAAAAGGAAGACTCCGGCAAGGGCTGTGAGCTGAGAACCCTTCGATGACATCTCCGTGAGTCGCTGATTCATCCGCTCGCGCAGTTCTCCGCCAGTTCGCCACATGTGGATGACCAGAGTGCCCACCATGATGAACGCAATAATTCCGAGCACGCCTTCACGAAGCGCTTCGTTGGCGAAAAACTGATTTGCGTATCCGCCTAGTGTCTCGCCGAAGAGATTTACCAAAGTAGCTTCCTCGACACCCGTACGAAGCAGGTAGCCCAGGCCAAGGCTTGCTGATAGGCCCGCGACCAGAGCGAGATAAACAGCCGGAATCAGCTGTTTCTGTTCCGATCTGCGCAAGTAGGTAAGGATTACGGCGACCAGCAGAATGGACTCGAATCCTTCGCGCAGCACGATGATGAAAGAATTAAGCATGGGATTTGAATGCGCCTTTCGCAATTATTCTAAAGCCTAAATCGGCCTGGGCGTCGGACGTAGTATAGTTTAATTGAAAACAGTTTTCAATTTCAGCCAAGAGCGGAATGCTGGTTCAGTTTTGTTTCTGCGAACCATTAGCGGCACGATAACTTCAATCCTCGTGAAGCGGAGCCTTTGGAGTGCGCCCGACTTGTCGGCTTTTTGAGAGCAGCGAGAACAGGTGAAAAGGATTTATTGAGAAGTGAGCGGAAGGATTGCGAGGTCGGCCCTGACCACCCCGATTGATGTTTGCGCGGTCATTCGCAGGGGCAAGCGACGGCGATCGTCGCTAATCCAGGCGCGCAGCAGGTATTTATCGGGTTGCGGATCATCGGTCTTAAGTGAGATCTGAATCGCAGGAATATCCTGATTGCCTAACCTGATTATTTCTTTTTTTATCGCGGCTATGAAAACGATCCTTGGCTTGTTATCAACCAGCAGTGACACTGCAGTTTGTTTAGGCGGGGTTAGGTTTAGAGTGCGCACCATGTAGAAGAGTGAGACGAAATCGTGAGTGCCCACTGGAATGTTTATCTTTAGACCGTTCTCGGTCGTGGCTGAACCGTGATCCTGATTGATAGTAAGTATCTGATTGAACCTGTGCCGACCTTCGATCAGGTTCATTTCTGTGCGGAACGGCAGCAGCGTTTGCGAGTCGACGTACGAATTGAATTGATCGTTTGCGAGGAACACTCGCCGAATCGCATTCGTCGTCTGCGCCTTGGCCGTCACCAGCAACCCATTGCGCTCAAAATAACGGCCTTGCGACTTCACCTGATATGAGGCTGTCGCAGCAACCTCAGGCACGTTTCCCAAAAAAATCTGGTAGTTGAGTTGCTCTCCTACCCTGAACGGTAAGCCACTGAGACTGACATTTCCGGCGCCTGGCTGCGCCGTTGGAGTAGCCGGTAAGACAACTCCGGGCGTGGGCGTCGGGTTAACAATCGGAGCCGGCAAAACGTCCGAACCTGCGAGTTCGGCCCTAACCTCTCCCGCCTTGTGCTTTGCAGTAATCAATACCGGCAGATGCTTTTGATCGTCGCTGAAATAGATGTGGAGGTTGTAGTTGTCAGCCGCCGAATCGTTTTTTACATCGACTTCAGTCACGAAGGTCGAAAACGATCCGACATTAGTTTTGATCGATTGCCGCCCCTTCACTCGAAGTTCGATGTGATACTCCCGTTCGTCACCAGCCACTGAGAGGTAATAGGAAGAGCCCTCCGCCAGCGGCAGCGACCTCATTCGATATAGCGCTGAAAGGAAATCGAAAGTCCCGCCATTGAAGTCACGAAACGCCTCTGACGTCCGCGAGCCGTCGCGCAGAATCTGCTGTGCTCGGTAAGGGAAACCTGTCTGCGGATCAACATAGGTTATGTAGTCGTTATTGATGCCGAAGAGTGCCGTGCTAACGATTCCCGTCGTCTCGAGATGAGCTCGCAGCTGGATTCCCTCGCGATCGAAATAGGTCCCACGCGATACCACTTGCAGCTCAGCATGCGCCGCGCTGATGAAACTCGAGAAGGAGATGTTGTAGGTCAGACGCTCGCCGATTTGATAAGGCATCGGAGAGAAAGGCGCTGAGGTTATGTCATTTTTTCGCTGCGCGAAAACTGGCATCAACAGCAGAATAATTAGAACTAATGAGGAGAGGACTACGGCAGGCTTCAAACTTTGGGTCACCTTCAAATAATAGTTTTAAAACAGAGCACTGGCAAATCAGCCTTAAGTAGACGGACTTTGGTGTCCAGGCTTTTGAGCGTTAACTGACAAACATGAACGTCTGTCAAAAATCGACAGACAGGAATCTCTATCGCCTTGATGCGACCAAGACTTGTACACGCACGCAAAACAATGTAGTTCCTGTTACTTCAACCCCTTGGCCATCTCTTCAATAATTGACTGAACTGCTGCAGCCGGGTCATCAGCATTCAAGATAGGTCGCCCCACAACCAAATAATCCGCGCCGGCGCTAATTGCGTCGCGGGGTGACATCGTACGTTTCTGATCATCGGCGCCTGCGCCGATTGGCCTTACACCGGGCATCACGAGCAGAAACTTCTGATTTGGTATGGCTTTTCGCAGTACCTCGACCTCATGAGGCGAAGCGACTACGCCGTCGAGCCCGGCTGATGCGGTTAGCCGAGCAAGTCGAACTACTTGTTCCTCGACGGAAGACGTAACACCTGCCTCTCGTATCGTTGCGGCACTCGCACTAGTGAGTACTGTCACCGCGATCACAGCCGGCCTGGTCAGTCCCTCTTTCGCGGCAGTTTCTGCAACTGCGTCTCGCGTGCGTGTCATCATTTCAATTCCGCCAACCGCGTGAACGTTAAAGATTGAAACGCCCAGTCGGGTTGCTTCCGCGCCGGCCGCGGCGACTGTGTTAGGGATGTCATGAAATTTAAGGTCGAGAAAAACGCCGTCGCCACCGGCTATTACCTGTCGAACTATTTCGGGACCCGCGGCTGTGAATAGTTGCGATCCGATCTTGAACATGCCAACCGCTCCTCGCAACTGCATTACCATCCTGCGAGCAAGCTCGGCAGTGGCTACGTCAAGCGCCACTATTAACTTGTTTCGGGCCCTTTCGCGCCTTTGAGCAGCAGCTTGAGTTTCGCTCATCTCTCAATCTCCTTAAACTTACTGCCGACGGCCTCGTCGAGAGACGCGAACCCTTCCTTTCGCAGGATAGACTTCAGGCCGTCGTTTATCGCCGCGGCAATGCCTGGTCCTTCATAGATGAAGCCGGTGTAGACCTGGATCAAGCTGGCGCCCGCGCAGATCTTTTCCCAGGCATCCTGGGCGCTAAAGATTCCACCGACGCCAACCAGGTGAATCGTTCCGCGCGTTAGGCGATACAACCTGGCGAGCTGCTCATTCGACGGCGATCTCAATGGCGCACCGCTCAAACCGCCGAGGCCACACGCGTTAACCGCTTCGTTGGAAGTTCGCAGGTTATCTCTGCTGACTGTGGTGTTGCTCGCGATTATTCCGGCGATGCTCGTTGTTCTAACGACGTCGACAATACTCTCCAACTCTCCGAGCGAAAGATCCGGCGATAGTTTGACCAATAGCGGAAGGAGCTTCGCGCCTCGCGAAAGTTCACGATTTCTTTTCTGCAATGCGCTCAGCAATTCATGCAGTTGGTCCGCTTGCTGTAACTCACGCAGTCGCGGCGTGTTTGGTGAGCTGACGTTAACGGCAATGTAGTCGGCGAGCGGATATACGAGTTCGAACGACTTGAGATAATCCTCGACGGTCTCATCGAATGGAGCAACCTTGCTCCGTCCGATGCTGACACCAAGCACGCATTGAGGCCGACTCTCGCTGACGCGCGCAACGAAAGCCGCTGCACCGCTGTTATTAAAACCGGCGCGGTTGATCAGTGCCTTGTCCGCTGGCAGCCGGAAGAGTCGCGGTTTGTCGTTGCCCGGTTGCGGGTGATAGGTGACTGTGCCGGCCTCGATAAACCCGAAACCAAGCGCCGCGAGGGAGTTGAGCGCGATGCCATCCTTGTCGAATCCGGCGGCCAGGCCGACAGGATTTTGAAACCTCAATCCAAACCGCTGCAGTTCACCGAAGGGTCGACGCTCGAAACGACGCGCGATGAGACGGTTGATTACTGCTGGTGAAAAACTCAGCGAACGCAGCGCCAAGTCGTGGGCTGTCTCAGGTGGCAGGCGGAAGAGGAGCGAACGCAACAGTGAATGATAGAGAGTCAAAGGCTCTGCAACTAACTCGGTTTGAGCCGAGACTAACAGACGAGTTTAGTGGTGACAAGGTGCGAACCGAGCGGTGATTTGTTACTTAACTTGTAACGCGTGATTCTTCTTGTTAGTATCCGCTGCAATGGAATTCGTCGAGAGAGCCCGCATCATGGATGGCCCGCGCATCAATCGCGCGCTCGCCCGTCTTGCCTCAGAAATCGTAGAGGAAAATCATGGCGCTGACGACTTGTACCTGGTCGGTATCAGGCGTCGCGGGGTGCCACTCGCCGAGCGAATGGCCGACAAGATCGCTGACCTGGAAGGGGATCGTCCGCCTGTCGGCGTGCTCGATATCACACTTTATCGCGACGACCTTTCCACAGTCGGCGCCAAACCGATTGTGAATCGAACGGAGCTGCCGGGTGACATCGAAAACCGCAGCATCATTTTGATCGATGACGTGCTGTACACGGGACGCACCATCCGCGCGGCGCTGGATCAATTGATTGACTATGGCCGTCCCAGACGGGTTCATCTGGCGGTGCTGATCGATCGCGGCAAAGAGCACCGCGAGTTGCCAATTCAAGCCGATTACATTGGCAAACTCGTCCCGACGAAAAAAAGCGAGATTATCAAAGTGATGATCAAGGAGTTTGACGAAGAAGAAGGTGTGGTCATCGTCGAACGACCGGCGGCAGAAGCGGTTTGAAACAGCGGCCAGCGATGGCCGCTTTTTTTTGCATGAAGAGCGGTCTTCGGTCTTTGTCCTTTGGTCCTTAGTGCTTTGTACAAAGTACAAAGTACAAAGCACAAAGTACAAAGCACAAAGTACAAAGCACAAAGTACAAAGCACAAAGTACAAAGCACAAATCCAAAGACCAAAGCCCAAAGCCCACTTCGATGCCATCAACCTTCACCCGCCGCCATCTCTTAGGCATTCGCGAGCTTGACGCGGGTGAGATCACGCATCTGCTCGACACTGCTGAGACTTTTCGCGATGTGTCGCGACGTGAAATCAAGAAAGTACCGGCGCTGCGTGGCCGAACAGTGATCAATCTCTTCTTCGAATCGTCGACACGCACTCGAACTTCCTTTGAAATCGCCGCCAAGCGACTTTCAGCCGACACCGTAAATATTAGTGTCTCGACTTCAAGCGTCACCAAAGGCGAGACACTGCTGGATACCGCGCGTAATTTGGAGGCGATGGCGCCCGACTGCATCGTCATCCGCCACTCGATGGCTGGAGCGCCTAACCAATTGGCGCGCATGTGCAACGCTCCGATTGTAAACGCCGGAGACGGAGCGCATGAGCATCCGACGCAGGCGTTGCTCGACGCCCTCACGATTCGCGAACACAAGGGAAGAATTGAAGGTCTGAAGGTAGCGATTATCGGTGACATACTTCACTCTCGCGTGGCCCGCTCCAATGCTTACCTGCTGACGAAACTCGGAGCGACTGTGAGCATCGCAGGGCCAGGCACGATGGTGCCACCCGAGTTCGCCGAACTTGTCGAGCACGGCCTGCGCGTTGAAAGATCAATTCAAGCGGCAGTTGATGCTGCGGATGTGGTGATGATTCTGAGAATCCAGCGCGAGCGCCAGGATGCGGCGTTCTTTCCCTCGATGCGCGAGTATGCGATTCATTTCGGCTTGCACCTTGATCACCTCGAACTCGCTGCAGCCGACGCAATCGTGATGCATCCCGGGCCGATGAACCGCGGAATCGAAATCTCCTCAGAAATTGCTGATGGCGGAAAGTCTCTGATTCTTGATCAGGTAACGAACGGCGTGGCGGTTCGCATGGCCGTGCTTTATTTGTTGGCTCGGGGAAATCACGTCGCAACCGAACCTGAGCAGAAATCTGAATCCAGCAAAAATGGAAAGAACGGAAAACGACAGCGCAAGGGAAGCGCCACATGAAACTGTTGGTTGCAAATGGTTATGTCATCGATCCGGCGTCGGGAGTTAACGCCGGCAAGAACCTCCTGATTGAAGACGGTCGAGTGGTCGGTCTGCTGGATCGAGGCGAGCCGCAACCTGCGGAGGCTGAAGTTTTTGATGCCACCGGCCTGATCGTGGCGCCCGGCTTCATCGATCTGCACGTCCACCTGCGCGAGCCAGGCCAGGAGTATAAAGAGACAATTGGGAGCGGAGCCGCTGCCGCCGTGGCCGGAGGGTGGACCAGTGTCTGTGCGATGCCAAACACGGATCCGATCAACGACAATCCAGCGCTGACTCGTTTCATCATTGAGCAAGGACAGCGATCCCAATTGGCCAACGTGTTTCCGATTGGCGCGATTACCAAGGGAAGCGCCGGCAAGGAACTCGCTGAGATGGGCGAGATGAAGAAGGCCGGCATCGTGGCCGTCTCGGATGATGGTCGCCCTGTTCCTACGGCAGGCTTGATGCGCCGCGCGCTGGAGTATGCGCGCGGTTTCGATTTGCCGGTGGTGGATCATTGCCAGGACCTGAGCCTGAGCGCAGGCGGCGTGATGCATGAAGGTCGCTGGTCGCTGATTCTTGGTCTGAAGGGAATGCCGGCGGCCGCTGAGGAAGTCGATGCGATTCGCGATTGTGCCCTGGCAAAACTTACCGGAGCGCGGGTACACCTGGCGCATGTCTCGACGCGTGGCACGCTGGAAGCAGTGCGTCGCGCGAAAGAGTTGGGCCTCAATGTTACTTGTGAAGTTGCGCCGCATCATTGGACGCTTGCCGACGAAGCAGTGGAAGACTACGACACGAATACAAAGATGTGTCCGCCGCTCAGAAGTGCCGAGCACATCGGCGCGCTGCTGGAAGGCTTGCGCGATCGCACGATCGATTGCATCGCCACAGATCACGCTCCGCACCATGCCGACGAGAAGGCCCTCGAATACGACCAGGCGCCGTTTGGAATCATCGGTCTGGAGACCGCAGTTGGACTCGCATTCGATCTGGTTCACCAGGGAGTGATAGATCTGGAGCGGTTGGTAGAGTTGTGTGCTGCCAATCCGGCGCGTGCTTTTGGTTTGGCAGAACGCGGAACGCTGAAGCGGAATGCGTGGGCGGATGTGACGATTCTCGATCCTGATCTCGAATGGACGTTTGAGGCCGCGCAGTCGCGCTCAAAGAGCCGGAATACTCCGTTCGATAAGCGAAGATTCAAAGGCGCGGCGGTGGCCACGATCGTGGGAGGGCGGATTGTTTTTCTTCATCCTGGGTTGGAGCGAAGAGCGAACAGCAAACTGCGAACAGCCAGCAGTTAGTTTGACAACGCTCTTGTCACTTCATGATCTCAATTCAGTTTCAAACTTCCAGAACACAAAGACTCATTCTCAGGTCTCTGATCTGATCCAGCATTAAGCATCTCGAAAAATAGAAAACCCGCCGCGCTCTCCCCTTCGCGGCGGGT
>JBGTLE010000219.1:0-16719 GCA_041744295.1 Pyrinomonadaceae bacterium
CTACCGCGCGGGTGGTACTGACTTTATTGCCTGTCGTGCAAAGGCGCTGGCGCCATCGCTGTCCGTTGAGACTTTGAACATGAAACACATCGTTGTAATCGGCGCAGGGAGTTGGGGAACTGCCTTAGCGGAAGTTGCAGCGCGAGCCGGGCACGAGGTCCGCATCTGGTCGCGCAACTCGGCGGTCGTTCATGCAATCAACGACCGGCACGCCAACCCGCGCTACTTGAAAGAAGCTCAGCTTTCAGAATCAATCGTCGCGACCGTTGATTTCCGGGAGGCACTTCAGCAAGCCGAGCTCGTTGTTTTGGCAACTCCGTCTCACGCGGTGCGCGATATTCTCCGCCAGATCAAACTACTAATTCCAGGCGAGACGATCCTCGTCGGAGCGACAAAGGGAATTGAGATCGAAACCGGCAAACGAATGTCTGAAGTTGTAGCTGACGTCCTGGGAACGAAACTTAGCGGCCAATACGTTTGTCTCACAGGCCCATCGTTTGCGAAAGAAGTGGTTGAGAACCATCCCACTGCAGTTGTTGCCGCCGGTTTAGACCCAGAAAGTTGTCGCACCGTTCAAGTGGATCTGAGTTTCGAGAATCTCAGGATCTATACCAACGATGATTTGGTTGGCGCCGAGTTAGGTGGTGCAGTGAAGAACGTGATCGCCATTGCGGCAGGTATGGTTGCTGGTCTCGGCTTCGGCTCAAACAGCATCGCCGCTTTAATCACTCGCGGTCTTGCTGAGACAACTCGACTCGCGTTAAGACAGGGTGCAAAGCGAGATACGATGATGGGACTTGCCGGGCTCGGCGATCTGGTGCTTACTTGCACCGGCGCACTTTCGCGGAATCGTTATGTGGGAATGGAGTTGGGTAAAGGACGTGACCTGGAAGAAATTTGTGGCAGCATGCAGGAGATAGCTGAAGGGATAAATACCACGCTGGCAGTAAAGCAACTTGCCGATCGCCTGGCAGTAGAGATGCCGATTGCTGCTGAAGTGCATGCGGTTCTTTATCAATCTAAATCACCGCGTGATGCTGCCGCCGCCTTAATGACGCGACCGTTGCGTGAAGAGTTTCAGGATCTGGGATGAGTGCAAAAGAAGAAAAACCGCTTGCTGCTAACCGCGCGGCATTTCATGAGTATCACATCTCGGATAAATACGAAGCCGGGATCGCTCTAACAGGCACTGAAGTAAAAAGCGTGATGGCCGGTCGGATACAGCTAAAAGAGTCCTACGTTGCAGTGCGCGATGGCGAGGCGTGGTTGTTTAATGCTCACATTTCACCTTATTCTCATGGCAACCGCGAAAATCACGAACCGTTGAGGACTCGAAAGCTCCTGCTGCACCGGCGCGAGATCGATCGCTTGGACGAGAGTGCGGTGAGGCAGGGAATGACCCTCGTGGCGACGCGTGTCTATTTGAAGAGCGGCAGAATAAAGATCGAGGTGGGCGTGGCGCGCGGCAAAAAGTTGTACGACAAACGTGAGACCGAAATGAAGCGGACCATTGAACGGGAAACAAGAGCACAGTTGAAAGAGCGTAATCGCTAAATGAAATCATAGTTTGAGGAGATAAGCATTCATGGAAGTAGAAGTTAACAGCGGGTCTTATAGAGATCTTGATGTGCAGGCACTCGCAATCGCAGTTTTCAAAGATGAAAAGTCGGACGAGGCGTTTTTCAAACAGTTAGACGAACTAACGCACGGTCTCGTCGGTTCAGTTGTAGGTTCAGACGAGATGAAGGGAAAAGAAGGCGAGACTGCTTTTCTTCATTTGGTCGGTGTAGAGGGGATCAAAGCGCAGCGATTGCTTCTGATCGGAGTGGGAGAGCGGGAGCAGTACGGCGCAGCCCAGATTTCTCAGTTGGCCGGGACGGCGGCAAGAGTCCTGCGCAGCAAGAACTCAAAGACTATCGGCTTCATTCCACGCTCAGGTGCGGACGCGATGATGGTCGCGTCAAATGTAATTCAGGGAACGATCACCGGTCTTTTTGAACCTGACAAGTATCGGACGACCGACAAAGAGAAGCGCGAGTTGGAACGAGTGGTCGTCGTGGTTGAAGGAGCCGACGTGAAAGCCTCGAAGCTTGGCGCCGAGCGCGGCCGTATCATAGGGGAATCGGTAAACTTCACCCGTGACCTTGCCAACGAACCCGGCGGCTACCTGACACCCACAGACATGGCGAATCGCGCGCGGGACATTGCCAAAGAATTCGGCTTGGAAATCGATGTCCTGGATCAGGCACGAATGGAACAGGAAGGCATGGGTTCTTTGCTTAGCGTGGCCCGAGGTTCGGATGAGCCGCCGCAACTGATCATCCTGAAGTACACACCCGCGAAACCGAAAGCGGGGAGTGAAGGCCTCCTCACTTTCGTGGGAAAAGGCATCACGTTTGATTCCGGTGGGATTTCGCTCAAGCCCGGCGAGAACATGGAATTGATGAAGTACGACATGACGGGCGGAGCAACCGTGCTCGGAGTCATGTGTGCGGTCGCCCAACTAAAACCTTCAGTCGCGGTCCTGGGTGTCGTGCCCTGTTCTGAGAACATGCCTTCGGGACGAGCGACTAAGCCTGGCGACGTGGTTCGGGCAATGACCGGCAAGACGATCGAGGTCATCAACACTGATGCGGAGGGAAGGCTAATTCTGGCCGACGCGATCGCCTATGCGAAGAAACTAGGTGGTACGCGAATCGTCGATATGGCGACTTTGACTGGTGCGGTTTCGATCGCGTTGGGAGACATCAACACGGCAGTGCTGGGCACAGATCAGGAATTGATTGACGAGATTATTGCCTCGGGCAAGGAAGTGGGTGAAAAGTTCTGGCAGTTGCCACTCGACAAGGAATACTCGCGGCAGATCAAGTCTGATATTGCCGACATTAAGAACGTTGGCGGGAGAAAAGCCGGCACCATTACCGCGGCTGCATTCTTGAAAGAGTTTGCGGATGGGGTCTCCTGGGCGCACCTCGACATTGCGGGTACAGCCTGGGGTGATGAAGCGAAACCGTACCGATCGAAAGGACCTACCGGCATTGCTGTGCGAACGCTTATTCGCATGGTCGATCACGCTGATGGATTGCGCCTGAAATAAGGACGACTGTGCTTATTAGTAGACTCGGGTGTGTTCTTTAGTAAACACTTACCTCAGGTTGCAGATCGAATACCTCGATCTTCGTAGTGTTCTAGCTTCCACACACCCGGCACGCAAGTTGATGAGCCATTAGCCAAATGCCAGAGGGCACGGCAAGACTTCACGAAAAAAAAGTCCTCGCCCCCCTCGACGGCCGCTCGAGGTAACGCATGAGCCGCCCTCTGGCCCTCAACAACCAACCTAACGCGTTCGAATCTCAACTAAAAATGTAGTGGTTTGCCAGCCTCCACCGTGCTAGCCCCCAATGCGACTGGAGGTGTTATAATTTTGGCAACTCACACTCGGCGCCTCGATGCTGAGTATTTTCGAAGTAGTTGAAGGAGTTTGGAACGCGTGATTGATTACTACAAAGTTTTAGGTGTCAATCGAGCAGCGTCGCAATCCGCTATCAAGTCTGCCTATCGCAAGCTTGCCCGACTCAAGCACCCGGATGTTAACGGCGGATCAGAAGCGGCGGCGAAGGAGTTTGCGCTTCTTTCCAAGGCTTACCATGTTTTGAGCGATCCCCAGGAACGTGCCCATTTTGAGCAACAACTGAGTGAGAGAAACAGGGGCTACTCGATCTTCAACTCGAGTAATCCACACGCGCGTAGGGCACGAAATCTGGCGGTGCAGGCAAAGTGGGACCGTCTTGTTGACGAAGTATTGGAACGTGACCGGAAAGAGAATCGCGAGCGGCAGCGTGCAGTTTTCACCACGGTTTCGTTGTTCCTCTCGACGTTTTTCATCGCCCTGATCCGACCTCACTTCTGGGAGATATTCAGCTACGCAGGGCGGGCGATCGTTTTGACTCTGTTCGTGATTGGCGTCTGGCATTTGGCAACCCGCTTGCGCGAGTATTTCGCGCACTACACCTACATCCCGACGCCACTTCAGGGATCGATCATGAAAGACCAGGAAGAGCCCGAACAGCCTTTCACGCGGTTCTCGGCTTACACGTTTTTGCTCGGCGGTTACACTGTTAGCCTGGCGGTGGGGCTCTTCATAGGCTGGCACGCACAGGATTTCTTCAGTGACTTACAGCTCTTGTTTCGCCATCGTGTTGAGGTGGTGCAAACAAACATGATGTTTTTGTCTTCGACAATTCTGCTGATCCCAGACCTCATCGTCTATCCTCCGATTGCGGTTCTCATCATCGACACGGTTCACGGCGTCGCTTCTAGAATCGACTAGCACTGTTTCGGCGTCCGGGTGAATCTTGCCTGCCGCAGTTTCCGTCGTGTATATTCCCGCCACCAAGCAAGCAAAAAGGTATTGCTGGACGGGTTCTCCAGTATGCGAATCCTGTTGGTGCCGGCACCGTTAGCAGGATCAGTTAAGCCATTGCACGCCCTAAGAAATCCCTGATGGCAATTTGCTTTGCCGAGACAGTTGACCCATCAGTTTGCTGGAATAGGAGCAACGTTATGGCCAGACGATTAACCGAACGTCAGCTACTTGCATTGAAAGTCGATTTGTTAACCGACACCGAGGTGAATGAAGTACTCGACTACGTTTCGATAATGGAGTCTATGCGTAAGTCTGTTATGGTACCGCCAGTTTGGGACGATGAGGTTGTTGCTTTGCTCGCGGACGCACCTGAAAATCGACGGGCTCGTCAGGCCTTCGAATGGGAATCAGTACGTCGCCGCGCTGAGCGCACAGCCGCCGCTTCCAAGCTTTACTTTTAGCATGAGCATTAAGAACAAGTTCCAAGCCAGATTGTTGACCCCAACCGACCGCGCGCCACGGTTGCTTGTGGTGCTCGTGTTGTTATGGACGGGCGTTGTTACTGTCGCGCAAGATTCCAACACCAGCTCGATTACACCTCTACCAGCGCTGATCGAAAAGCAGCGTCAACGATTGAGTTCAACCGATGCTGAGGAGCGGCGCGATGCCGTAATGCGTTTGGGATCTCTTCATCACCCAGCCGCTTCCAGAGTAGCGGCCACTGCACTGGCTGACTCTTCGGTAGCCGTGCGAGTTGCTGCTGCTATGGCCATCGTCTACTTGCCGCCGGATGAAAGCGCCGCACTACTCTTGCCGCTCTTGGCGGATAAGATCCCATTCGTTCGCCAGGAGACCGCCTACGCCCTGGGCATGACGCGCAGCAAATCAGCGGTTACTCCACTGACCACGTTGCTCGGATTAGAGAAAGATAGCGGCGTGCGGGCCGCCGTCGCGGTTTCTCTTGGACAGGTTGGCGACGAAACGGCAGTCGTATCGTTAGCGCTGCTGCTGGCGCCGGATATTTCGGCAACCACTACGAAGAAGAAGAAAAGTAGCAATCAGGAAAACGAGTTTGTGATGAGAGCCGCCGCGCGATCTTTGGGACAGATCGGAAGTCGCAGCGGAGTCCCGGCGCTGATGGCAGCATTGCAGAATGAAGGAAATGCAATGGACATTCGGCGCGCAGCAGCAGTCGCGCTGGGGTTGATTGGCGCTCCGGAGGCGGTACCCGCGCTCCGCAGTTTGTTGACGTCGACGGATCCTTATCTGTCTCTGGCAGCACAAGAATCGTTGCAGAGGATCGCCGCCAACTAAAGCAATCGGGCCCCAAGAAAAAGAGGCGCCGGCGAGTGGTGGTCACTCGCCGGCGTTTTTGACTAACAGCAGTGCTGGTCGATTAGCCTTCGTTCTTCTCTCCGCGGCTGTTGCTTTTCTTTGCCGCTTTCGTTGCCTGCGGAATCGGCAATCCGACACCACCTGACAATGATTCCACAGCTTCAATCTCCAGTTTCGGCTGCGGCATGTCCTGAATCAACGCTCCGCCAGATCGTTTAGAGAAGACCAGTTTCTTTGTCTGGTTATCCAAATCTACGCTCACCAGATCACCGAGGCCGATTTGACCCGTGGCGACGAGGTTCGAAAGCGGGTAGACCAGGAACCGTTCAACGGAACGCTTCAGGTGTCGCGCGCCGTACTTGAAATCCAATCCTTCCTTGAGCAACGTGTCCTTCGCGCTCTCTGAACAATGGAACACGAACTTGGTTCCGGCCGACAGCATGATCCGGTCCTGCACGGCCTGGAGTTCCAGATCCAGAATCAGTCGCAGGTGATGCTCTTTGAGTGACCGAAAGACCACGACCTTGTCGATGCGATTCATGAACTCAGGTGAGAACTTCCTGCGCGCGGCTTCGACGGCCGTGCGATAGATCTTCTGATCGACGTCGGTATCGTTCGGATTCTTCGCGCCTTTACCGGGAGCAAATCCGATCCCACCGGAGATCAATTCTGACATCTCACGAGCACCCAGGTTTGATGTCATGATCACCATTGAGCGTGAAAAGTCCACGCGACGATTGTCACCCAGGGTCAGCGTCGCCTTATCGAGAATACCGAGCAAAAGCTGCCAGAGACTATCGGAAGCTTTCTCAATCTCGTCGAAGAGCACCAGCGAGAGTTTGACCTCATCGTTGTGCATTCGATCGAGGTTCTCCTGCGTAAGCATCGGAGAAGTCTCGCGGTGACCCAGATATCCCGGGGGCGAGCCGATAAGTTTTGCGATCTCGTGTGAATGCTGAAACTCGGCGCAGTCGATCTTAACGATGGCATTTGCGTCGCCATAGAGAGCTTCGGCAGCCGCCTCAATTACGCGGGTCTTTCCCGAACCTGTCGGACCGAGAAAAAGCATCGTGCCGATTGGCCGGTTCGCCGGATTCATTCCTGCCAGATAAATCTGGTAAAGGCCGCTCATGCGCCGCACCGCTCGTTCTTGTCCTACGATGCGAGCCGATAGCCGCTCTTCGAAATCCTGAGCTCTTGGGCTCTTCTGGTCAGGGTCGAGGTAAACAGTTCCCACGTCGTCGTTAAGTTTTTCCATCTCTAGTTCAGCAATCATGTTCGTGCTCCTTGCCTGAGCCTTTACTTCATTCGCAGGTCGGGGCGATTGTCTGCTGCTTTTATGACGGCCCTTCTGGACCGCACGCCGCTTCTTCATATGCAAGGAACGATCCGTATGTCTTATTGATGCGTTACGTAGCAAGTTCAGTTGCCGGAATCAGCAGTCTCTAGCCGCCGGCTGTTGGAGGTCGAATGCTATATACACGACCCTCGATCAAAAGTCATCACAAAATACTGTGCTTATCGTTTTTCCGTACTCTTGAAAAAGTTGCGTGCTGTCGCACGAAGCTGACATTTCGTGTCAGGGGTTCGCTGACAATAAATGGTGTCGCCCGGTGGCGTTCACACAGTTCCCTTGAGGTCTGGTGCACGCTTTAGCGCAAGCAGATACCCAAAAAAGGTAGCACCCGCCGAGACGTGCTCATCGCGGGTGCTACTGACCGATAGGACATTTCGACTAGTTAGTCGTAGTACTCCAGACCAAGGTGAGTAATAAGATCTTCACCGCGCAGATGGCGCAAGGTGTTCTTTAATTTCATGAGCTGAATGAACACGTCATGCTCTGGATAGAGACCAGGCGCGGTCTGCGGTGATTTGAAGTAGAACGAGAGCCACTCCTGAACACCCTTCATGCCCGCACGTTGAGCGAGGTCCAGGAAAAGCGCAAGGTCCAGCACGATCGGCGCGGCGAGAATCGAGTCGCGGCAGAGGAAATCAATCTTGATCTGCATCGGATATCACAGCCAGCCGAAGATGTCGATGTTGTCCCAACCTTCCTTGTTATCGCCGCGCGGCGGGTAGTAGTTGATACGCACGACGTGCGAGAAGTCCTTGTAGAGGTGCGGATAGACTTCAGGTTGCAGGATGTATTCGAGCACGGACAGCTTTGACTCCTCCTTCGTCTTGAATGAAGCAGGATCGTCAAGTACTTCACCGTCGCGATTGCCGAGAATGTTGGTTGAGTACCAGCCATGAAGTCCCAGCATGCGCGCTTTAAGTCCAGGCGCAATGATCGTCTTCATCAAGGTCTGACCAGTCTTGAAGTCTTTACCACAAACTGCCAGACCGTTTTTCTCGGCGAGCATCCTGAGGGCGGGAATGTCGACCGTTAAGTTAGGAGCGCCATTGGCGAAGGGAATTCCAGACTTTAATGCAGCGTAGGCATAAACCATCGAAGGCGCGATTGCCTTGTGATTGTCGCGCATGGCCTGCTCAAAGGACTCAAGGGTTTTATGGACCGCGTGTGGCTTCAGAAATATTTCTGTCGAAGCGGCCCAGACCATCACGAGGCGTGAACATTTATTCTTGCGCTTCCATTCGGCAATCTCATCGATCAACTGTTTGGCGAGCACCAGTTTGTTCTTCCCCGTCTTTACGTTGACGCCATTCAGTCGCTTAACGTAGGTCTGATCAAACACTGCCTTCATCGGCTTAATCTTCTGCAGTGGTTTCTTCAGCTGACCGAGAAGTTCCTTCTCAAGTACGCCTGCATGCATTGCCGCATCGTAGGCGGAGTCTTCGAAAATGTCCCAGGCGCCAAACACCAGATCGCTCAGCTGTGCGAGCGGTACAAAATCTTTCACGAGCGGAACGCGGTTGTCCGTTCGCTTGCCCAGTCGGATCGTTCCCATCTGAGTGAGGCTGCCAACCGGTTGAGCCAGCCCTTTCTTGATGGCCTCCACGCCCGCAATAAAAGTGGTGGACACCGCTCCTAAACCGACGAGCAACACTCCCAGCTTTCCTTCGGCTGGGGCGATCTCAGCGCCTTTTCTAACTGGCATGGTTCCGATCCTCCTGAACTATTGATAGAGACGATAGTACAGGGCGCTGAACGCACCGTCCGCGCTTATCTTGCTGAATTCTGTCGTCGGATTGCTGAATAAGGGCCGTCCCTGATTTGCGCCGCCTCTTTTGGCGGGGGCCGAATTCGACTAAAGAGGGAGGGCTCTTGAGTTCTGGTCGGGCCAAAGCTCGGGGCTCGCGGTTAGCGTGAGACCAGAGCCTTGCGGAACTCACGCGGAGTCAGGCCAGTTG
The DNA here is from genome assembly GCA_041744295.1 of Pyrinomonadaceae bacterium. Classification (GTDB taxonomy): domain Bacteria; phylum Acidobacteriota; class Blastocatellia; order Pyrinomonadales; family Pyrinomonadaceae; genus PSRF01. The sequence continues at coordinate 9,014 of JBGTLE010000219.1, forward strand.
ATTGTCGAAACGCCTTCGTGAAGTGGCTGGCGCTCGCGTAGCCAACACGCGAACTGATTTCGGTTATCGAGTGATCCGTTTCGGCGAGCAGAAGCTGGGCGCGTTTGTTCCGCAAGGTCGCGAGATAGGCGTGCGGACTAGCACCGGTTAGTTTCTTAAACAGGCGAGCAAAGTGAAACGGTGACAGAAATGAAGCAGCGGCAATTTCTTTCAGCGAAAGATCGCGCTCAAGCTGAGCGTGCATCAATTCAACGGCGCGACGAATTCTGCGATCGATTAATCCGACGCGGGAGAGTTCGAGTTCATCGGAGCGTCGCATGTTGGAGAAGTTGCGAAGCAAATGCACCACGAGCTGCTCAATAACTGCTGAGAGGACAATGTCCCGCCCGGCATGTTCGACCTTAAGTTCAGATGTAAGACCGCTGATCAGCTCCAGAAGGCGCGCATCGTCTTTCACAACAGACACAGCAAAACCAATACTGCCCGCTGGCCCAACCATTCGCATGCGTACGGCGTAGTCGATCAGGAACGAAGGGGAAATGCTCAGAAACAGAGTTTCGAGGTTCCGCCCGACAGCCTTTATCTTGACGGCTGGTTCCAATAGCAGTGCCTGATTGGCTGTTAACATTGCCGAGTGTTCCGCGGTACCAACGCTCAGTTCGCCTGAAAGGAGAAAAAGCAGACCGTAGTCGCCGGCTGCTTCGCCGGTTAATTCAAATTTCCTGGTGCGGCGGTAGAAGACCGAATACTGGGGCTGGACAAAGAAACGATTTAGTGGCGGCAGCGGACGGGTCATCGAAAATTAATGTACGCGATGTGCGGAAGTGCTTCAATCAACTGGCGAGCGATCTCGAGCCTTGAGCAAAGCTGCGGGATCGTTTGCGATGATTGCCTTGATGCCAAGCGTCCGGGCGCGATCAATCCAGGCGGTCGTATCTACAGTCCAGACGACAACATCGAATCCTAAATCCCTGGCGTCCTTAACCAAATCCTCCCGAACTAAAGTGTGATGCAATGCGATTTCATCGGCCCTCACGCTTTTTGCCGCCGCCACGATGTCTCGCCTTTGCAGAAACGATGCTGGGTTTGAAAGCTTACGATCGAAGAGTGCGGCAGTGCGAATTTCCGGAGCGATTCGCTTCACCTCAGCGATTGCTCTGTGATCAAAACACTCGACGATGACGCGGTGCGCAAAGTCATGATGCTTGATCAATCGTGCGACTTGAGCTGGAAGTTCATCCAGAACGGGCTCACCTTTCATTTCCAGGTAAAGCTGTCCGGCCGCTTCGGTAAATAATTCAAACACCTCCAGCAAAGTAGGAACAGTTTCATCAATAGTCGATGACGACGAGGTTCCCGCTCGCCGATGAAACCACTGACCAACATCAATTTGTTTAAGCTCGTGAGCGGTCAGAGATGCAACTGCCCGGTTGAGCGACGCAGTCCGCGAAAGCTTCGCATCATGAATCACGACTGGAACATCGTCGGCTGCGAGTCTCACGTCGAACTCAATCCCGTCCGCACCATCGCTGATGGCACGGCGGAAAGCGGCGATTGTATTTTCGGGGCAGGTTGCGGAAGAGCCTCGATGGCCGATGACGAGTGGTGTGTTCAAAGGAAGAGTCTTTAAAGGGGGCAAAGTTGCGGGCTACTGTCGGGCGGAGCCTTTGGAGTGCGGTGCGCCTGTCAGCGCTTTGGCATCAGTGCGATAGATCTGGAACGAGTCAAAAAAGCGTTGACAAGTCAGCGCACCCAAAGGCTTCGCCCGACGGCAGCTTGCTCACCGGTTCTGATTTTGCCGACGGCTCACGGTTCTGAACCATCTTCTTCAATTTGATATCAAACGTCCCGTACTCATGTTTGATGCGGGCCCGAACCGGAATACGTCGCTCGTCAGAAGTTAGCCAAACCGAAAACTGACCTTGGCCTCCCACCATGCCAGTGGCGCCAAAAAGATCAACGTCAGCTCGGATCGTTTCCACTTTTCCCAGCACGGTCTTGATACGCTTTTTCTCGGCGATACGAACCGGGACTTCATACACGCGGCCCGAGTCGGTGATCTTCAGCAACAGGTTATTTCCAACCGCAAGCTGCTGCGTTCTCAAAAAATAGACTGCCGATAGAATGTCCTGCACCTGTGCCGGCAAGGGAGAACTAACCACGCGCGGTTCGCGTGACGGATCCCGAGGATCATGTTCAGTCCAAACCACTTTCCCTGCGGCCCGGTCGTAAATCGTTTCGCTGGCGCGCACTCGTTTACCCTGTTGGTCAAATTTCTTCGTGTGCTGGACTGCAAAAGAGTTCGGGTCAACTATCGACGTGATCTGTTCGAGAAAGTTCAGATTGAAGAGCTTGCTAAAGAAGCCCTTACTTTTTATTTCGCCGTCTAATTTGAGTGAGTGCGCAGAACTGTTCGGATCCAGCTGACTGGCTTCGCTGAGCGAAACCCTCTTAGCGGTAAAACGAAAATCGGCAACGTCAATACTTCTGAGCAATGCGCGGGAAAACTCGGCTTCGTAGATCAGCTCCTCGCCAAGTTCGAAGAGTCGAAGCGTCTTGCTGTCGGGTGTGGCAGGTGAACTATCCGGTTGCCGTAGCGGTACCGCGAACGAGCGTCCGCCGGACAGTTGTAAGCTGCAGAGCAGAAGCGCGATTACGAGTGCCCCGCGCCGCATGGCCGAATTCGTTCTAACGTAGATCATTTGAGATAGAAAGCTCTAATAGCCAACACGCCCCATGCGACCAACAACCCGAGAGCCGCGCGATACTCCCGGTAACGCAGATACAGACTGCGATCAAACCGTGCCTCGCCACTGGCGTCACCATGAGGCTGATATCGAGTTAGCCGGGGTGCGAACAGGGGGACTGACTCCGCGTAGCGTCGAAAACTCTCGCCAAAAATCTCCGCCAGAGTCGCAGCTTCGACGCGCATCACGGGCAAATAGATGCCAAGGAACAGCGCCGCAAAAAGGAGCGCAAGCAGCCAGCGGCCAGCGGCAATCGTAAAGCCCAGCCCCAGGAAAAAACTGCCGAGGTATAGCGGATTGCGTGTGTAAGCGTACGGCCCGGTGGTGGCGAGGACAGCGTTTTTCCGGATGTGCCCCGCCGCCCACGCGCGAATCAGCAGGCCGAATACCGACACCACCCCGCCGATGGCTAAACTGAGCGGAGTCGGCCGAGCGAAAATGATGAAGGCCGCGGCGCAGATGAATCCGAGCGGTACACGCCATCTTTGTACTCTGGTTCCGCCTCTGGCCAACGATAAGGGACTCCTTATTAAAGTGCTGACGGTTCCTAGTGCCGGAGCAGAGTGTATCAAAGTCCGCAGCAATCGCCTTCGAGGCAAAAAAAAATGCGCGCCTGACAACGACGCGCGTGCGAACTTCTTATACGAGAACTCAATGAGAAAACTAGTACGAAGACCCAAAGCGCGTAGCGGACGTAACTGCTGGCGCGGTGCCCGCAGCGTCTCCCCAGACATCAGCCGGCGCTTCAAGGCCTTCGTGCCGACTTCGATGAGGCGATCTGAAAACGGGTTGTCTCTAAAAATCTATCGGATCTCAAACCGAAGTAAAATTTTTGGCGCCTCGGGGTTAGCGGGCGGTTTGAAAATCATGTGCCGCCAAAATAGGAGAACTTCAAAGTAGCCGTGCCCACGACTTTTCCTGCGTTAAGTCTTGTCATTGTTCCTTCCAGCACCGCCACGTCTTCCAAATCGTGAGCGGCGAAGGTCCCACCGCGCAGGAATTTCCCCTTGAAACTGTAGGAAGTTCCGCGGTTCGTGACCGTCGTAAAGACCAGATTGTTTCGGTTGACGGTAAGAGTACGAAAGCGCAGCCATCGACCGTCGGTGAGATTTACCCCTGGGTTGTTAAGCCGACGGTTCCGACTGGTATTCAGATTGATGCCTCCAAGATCCTTAAACGCGGCCGGCGGCTCTCCGATAATCCAAAACGATCCGTCGGGATTGAACTTCTCGCGCTGCGCAGCGACGGAAAAAAACGACGCCAGCAAAAAAAGTGCTCCTACTATCGCAATCAGTAGCAGACGGACCGGTGACGATATTTTCATCTGTGACTCCATTATTTTGAAGTATTGAATTGACTTGGCTTGCCTGAGATAGCAGCAATGAGTTCCGAGGTTGAGTGATCTTTGGGATCACCGACGATTGCGACGCGTCCCCCATAAGACCGCACGACCTCGCCTTCGGGAACAGTATCTTCCGTGTAGTCAGTGCCCTTCGCGTGGACGTCTGGCTTGAGTTTCAAGAGGAGTTGCTCAACGGTGGGCTCAGGAAAGATAGTCACGAAGTCAACGGACTCCAACGATGCCACAAGCTCTGCTCGATCCTCTTCGGCCAGGATGGGTCTGCCTGGTCCCTTGAGTCTTGCAACCTGCTCGTCAGCATTTACGGCAACGACGAGGACGTCTCCCAGCGCGCGGGCGCCGTCAAGATATCGCACGTGGCCGGCGTGGAGAATATCGAAGCAGCCGTTAGCGAACACAATTCGTCGACCGTGCTCACGTTCAATTAGGACGCGGGCGAGCAGTTGATCTCGGTCGAGTATGCGAGAAGGGGTATTCATGGCTCAAAAATGCCCTAAGTCGGCGCCCCCGAAAGGCTCCGCATTCCATCGCTACACTTGCGGTTCTCCGTGCAGCACCGAGTGCTGCAACTCTTCCGCCGACACTGACGCGGTTCCGCGTTTCATCACAACCAGTCCGCCGGCATGATTCGCTAGCCGTGCCGCGTCAGAAAAAGACGCCGCGGACGAAAGCGCAAGCGCATAAGTTGCGATTACAGTGTCCCCGGCGCCCGTGACGTCAACCGGTTCATGGGCCCCAATCGCATCAAGGTTCAGCGGCGCTGAGTCTTCTTCAAACAGCATCATGCCTCGTCCGCCGCGCGTGATGAGCAGAGCGCGATAGCCGAGTCGCTGGCGAAGCTCTTCGCCGGCAGCAGCCAGAAGGTCAGGTGAACTCTGTTGCTCGCCAATCAGTTGCGCTACTTCAGCCTCATTCGGCGTCGCTGAGGTGAACCCGGCGAAACTGAGCAGCCGGAATCGAGAATCAACCAGCACCGGAATCTTTCGGTCATTAGCAATCTCGCGCAGGATTGTCGAAAGCTGATCGTCTGCGACCCCGTAGTTGTAGTCAGAAATTACTATAGCGTCGGCGCGCGTGGCTTGTTCCTGGACCTGCCGGTGCAAGTGTGCGCGAAGTTCCGTATCTTCCGGCGCGCTGCCTTCGTAATCGACACGGACGATCTGTTGCCGAGTGGAATGAGTTTGACCCGCAAGAATTCGAACCTTGGTCGTGGTTTGCACGCTTCTGGAGGTGATGATGCTGGCGCAATCGACATTCGCCGACTTCAGCTTCATCAAGAGATTGCGTCCTGCTTCGTCTTCTCCAGCAACACTCACCAATGAAACCTGGGCGCCAAGCGATGCCAGGTTTGCGGCGCAGTTCGCAGCGCCACCGGGCACCGTCTCAGTTTGCTCGTGACGAATGATGAACACCGGCGCCTCGCGCGAAACGCGGCTGATCTCGCCGTAAACAAACTGGTCCGCAATCGCGTCACCCACGACCAGAATTCGGCGCTGAGAAAAGCGCTTGAGGATCTCGCTCAGTCGGCCCTGGGTGTTCACGCCTCGTTCCCGCCTTTTATCGAGAGCTCAGCGCGCGCGTCACGATTCGAGACGAGGGACTGAACCACGCTCAGCAAAGTTTCGCCGACCAGCTCCGGTTGTTGTTTCCAGGTTTCGCGCTGGTATTCCCATTCACCTCGTCCATAGCCGCTCAGCACGAATGCGGATCGGACGCCGGCATTGTGTGCCAGTTCGATATCGCTATAACGATCCCCAATCATCCAACTTTCTCCCAAGTCGATCTCAAATTCTTCTTGCGCGCGTTTGATCAGCCCCGGTCTGGGCTTGCGGCAGTCGCAGTCCGCACGATACGGCGGGTCACCCACGGTAGGATGATGAGCACAGTAGTAGATCGCATCGAGTTTGGCGCCGCCGTTGGCGAGTTCATTTACCAGTTTCTCATGAACAGCATCAATCATTGCTTCATTGAAATAGCCGCGCGCGACACCTGCCTGGTTGGTGGTAAGAATCGCGAGCCAGCCGTTGTCGTTCAATAGTTTTATGGCTTCCGCAGAGTAGGGAAAGACGCGAAAGCGAGACGGGTGATTTATGTACCCAACTTCCTCTGAAATTGTTCCATCGCGATCGATGAATACGGCTCGAGTGGTCATGTGCTTGAATTTGTCAGTGGTCAGTAGTCAGTTGTCCCTTGTCAGTAGTCAGTAAGTTGCTTGCGTTCTACGGCTCTGGCGCGCCCCCTTTACTGAAAAAATTTATCTTGTCCATGGCTACGCCTTAAAAAAAATAAAGCGGAGACGTAGCCTCAACGAAGAGCCGACTCTCAGTAAGCCATAGTCTTACCGCAAGGAACGCGGCTGAGCCGCCCGATTCGCAGAACCTCTCGCTAAGCCTTGTCCGTTTGCGACCTCATTCTCATAAGCGATCATTGCTCGCGCTTTCTGGAAAACCATGTCCGGGGTGATCGCGGTCATGCAACGATGATCTATTGGACAGTCGCGCAGCATGCACGGGGCACAGTCTGGCGGTTCACGAAGCAGTTCGGCTAATTCAGAAAATGGTCTCGTGGTTAATGGATTCGTGGGACCGAAGATCACCAGGGTCTTGCGCCCAAGCGCCGCAGCAATGTGGGCCGGCCCCGTGTCGTTGGTGATCAACAGATCCGACTGGCCCAGAAGACCTACCAACTCGGACAAGCTTGTGCGACCGGTCAGCAGTAACGGTGGAACTTTCATCGCTCGGCTTACTGCTTGGGAGATTTCTAGTTCACCTTCAGAGCCTATGAGCACCACATTCGCGTCAAGCTCAGTGATCAGCCGATCCCCAACTGCGGCAAATCGTTCGGCGGGCCAACGCTTGGCCCGGCTATTTATCGATCCCGGACAGAGAGCAACGATCGGTCGGTTCGCGTTCACGCCTGCCATACGCAGAAGTTCTTGACCGCGCGAGATTCGTTCGCCGGATACGGTTAACGAAACTTCTGGGTTGGATTCCCGAATGCCGCTTGCCTTACCCATCGCCTGGGCCAGCCCACGGACGATGTTCAGGTAGTAATAAAGCTCGTGACGCGAGCCGCGCCATTCAGGCAAGGGAAGCGGCAAGTTCAACAACCTTCCTCTTGACTCCGTCGCATAGCCCACCCGGTACGGAATTCGAGCGAGGAAGGGAATGAGCGCTGAGGCAAATGAGTTCGTAAAGATTACAGCCAGATCGAAATCAGCTTTGCGCCACTGTCGCGCCTGTTTTGGAATTGATAGCAGTTCGCGCTCATCTGAAATCAAAATGTCGTCAATGAAATCAGCACCATCGAACAACCCGCGGGACCATGAGCGTGAGGCGAGGGTTATGTGCGAGTCTGGCAAGAGCCGGCGCAACTCGCGCAACGCAGCAATCGTCATTACCGCATCGCCAACCCAGTTAGTTCCGCGAACGACGATGCGGTTAATTGCTTCAGGACTCAAAGTCATTGGCCTTCGAAACATCTCAGACGAGCTTAATCGTTTGTTTTTGTCATTCAACGTTCTACTGGGAGCGCGGACGGCCTCGTCCGCCAAGTGCAAGTAGATTCCTCAACTACGCGGCATTCAAACGTGGCGGACG
>JBGTLE010000220.1:0-12636 GCA_041744295.1 Pyrinomonadaceae bacterium
CGCTCGGCGACGCTCAGTCGCTACGACTGAAGTTCTTCCAGTGCGCGGATGGTGAACTGCCGCGCCATCTGCTTGCGCCAGTTCATCACGAAATCCGTGTTGTCCAGGGGTCGCGCTTTCACGTACGCAGCTTCAGCCGCCGCGCGAATGTGATCGCCGTCGAAAGCGTGACCAATCAACGCCTGCTCAGCTTCTTTCACTTGCATCGGTGACGGCGCAATGCCACCGAGTATCAATCGCGCATCCGCAACCAATCCAGCGCTGTCGGTTTTGATCCAGGCAGCGACGCCCAGCACCGGAAAATCGAAAGCGCCGCGGCGTCGCAGTTTCTGATACGACGCGCGCCAGCCATTTGTCGGCGGCAGATGAATATCGACGAGCAGTTCATCAGGACGCTTGTGCAGATAGTCGATCCCATCGTCGTTGTATAGACCAGCAGCGTCGATCACCCGTTCACCGAGCGTCGATGCAAAACGTAACTTCGCGCCAATGGCCACCATCACCGGAACCAGATCGGATGATTGGACGGCCCAGCACTTGGAACTTCCCGGCGCTACCCAGCAGATATCGCCGTCTTTCTTGAGACAGAAATTGATTCCTTTGCGCCACTCGTAATTCTGATCGTAATAATTGCAGCGCGTGTCGAGCAGCAGGTTTCCGCCGATCGTTCCCATGTTTCTCAGGATCGGTGTCGAGATCGTGCGTGCGGCGTATGCGACGACAGGGTAGTCGCGATTGATGATTGGGTGTTCGCAGATATCAGTGAGCGTAACAGACGCGCCGATGCGCACGCCTGATTTACCCTCGCCGCTGATTTGATTCAGTTCCGGCAGCCTCATGACTGAGATCACGGTCTGGGGTGTTTGTTGGCGGCGCTTCATGTTCGGATAGAGATCCGTGCCGCCGGCGACGAACTGACCTTCCGGGCCAGAACCAGCCATGATCTTCACCGCCTCCGCGATCGCTCGCGGCGTGCGGTAATCAAATTTGGGAAGTCGCATCATAGGTCGGAACTCATTCTCGAAAGTGTTAGGCTCGCTTCTTCTGATCTAATGACTTCAACTCCGGGTGTCGTTTTATGAAACCGCCGCGTTTCATCCTGTAGCGCCCAGGTTTCATGGTATCCGCTTCCGATTCCGGCAGCCAGATCGGCGAGGTAGTCCTCTTCGGAAACCTCGATGGTCACATTCACACCGTCGTCCTCAATTACGGTGAAGACGAACGGTCTATAGGTCGATGGTTGTGATTCATTCATCCCGCCCGTCGCGTTCGGGACGTTTGAGTGCGATTACCAACAGAAGTCTTCTGAACCCGCGAGGCTTGCTGTTTTCCTGCCTTTGCGATCACGCGCAGGGCCTCGTTCACGGATTCATCGTCCGGAAAAGCTCTTCTGACATCGGGATCGAGTAAGACGATGTTAGTCCCGGAGCGGTAGCGTTCGGCGTAGATACCGCGGCCGATAAACTTAAGCTTCCGGAGGTCGTACTCAGGTCTCATCTCGTCCGCATCTTGATCGGTTTTCTTCTTCATAGACTTTCTATTTGATCTTGATCGCTCCATGGTTCCTATGCCAGCATCAAGCGCTGACCCTTTGGTTCCGGAATCGGATCACCAAACTCTGTCGCAGTGTCGAGCCAGAGTTGAACCGCCTCGTCTGCATTCGTCAGGGCGTCAGCCTTCGTCTCGCCATGTGCCATGCAACCTGCTAGTTCAGGAACCTCGGCAACGAAAACCTGATCCTCGTTGCTCCAGTAAATAATCACTTCATATTTATGCATCGCCTTCATCGTCTCCTAGTCCGTATTTCACGATAACGGCCCTCACTTGGCGAACCTGGTAAACCTTCGCTTTGCCCTTGTCTCGTTGCAAATTAATCTTTTCTTCTACGCCGTCTCTTCTGAAAGTATGATGACTGCTGCGTATCCGTTCCTCAAATCCAAGCCTTCGAAGCATCTGACACAATTCATCGAATTCGATGTTTGCATCAGATTTGCCTCGGAGGATTTCTAAGAGCAGCTTTTCATATTTTCCCATTAGGTGTGAGCCTCACGAATGCACGGCCACGCGCGGCATCTCTCGTCCGTCGCCGCCTTCCGCCGGAGTTTGCACGCGCAACGGTTCGGGCCATTCAACTTCCGGAACTGAATCGGGGCCGTACCGGGGATCGCGGCCTTTGTCTTTTTCCTTGAGTGCCTTCAAAACTTTTTCTGGAGTAAGCGGCACTTCATCGACACGCACACCGATAGCATTGTAAACAGCGTTCGCGACTGCCGGGGGAACCGGCAAGAGCGGTCCTTGCCCAACTTCCTTTGCGCCAAACGGGCCATTCGGATCGGCATCTTCGATCAGGTAAGTCTTGACGTCGCACATCTCCATCGTCGTTGGGCTCTTGTACTCCAGCAGCGAGGGAAACTTATGCACGACATTGCGGTTCGCACGATAAACCATCTCTTCCATGAGAATCTCGCCCAGTCCCATGTAGACGCTGCCTTCAACCTGACCCATAACCAGCATCGGGTTGATCGACTTTCCAATGTCATGCGCGATCCACACGCGTTCGACAGTTACGATTCCCGTGTCCGCGTCAACGTCAACTTCCGCTACCGCGGCCGAGTAACTGTAGGCGGGCGACGGCCCCACGCCGGCACCTTTGAACTTACCCGGCGAAGCAGGCGGGGAGTATGAACCGACCGTGCCAATCGTTCCGAACTTCGCTTCCGCGAGTACAACGGCTTCCGCGAACTTGACACCAACCTCAGGATTTTCGACATCGAACACGCGGCGTTCAGCGAGTGAAAGATTCTCGATTGGCACGCCGAGCTTTTCCGCAACCGCCATCACCAACAGTTCGCGAGCCCTTTCCGCAGCCTGAATCGCTGCGTTACCGGTCATCAACGTAACGCGGCTGGAATAACTACCGAGATCTACCGGCGTAAGATCTGTGTCAGCAGTGACGACGCGAATATCGAACGGGTCGATTCCCAAGACTTCGGCGACGATATAAGCAAGAATTGAATCAGAACCCTGGCCGATATCCGTCGAGCCGCACATCACGCAAACTCCACCCTGACGGTCGAGTCGCAACTGCACTCCAGACTGCGGCATGTTGTTCCAGTAGATCGGCAGGCCGGCGCCGCAGATATAAGAACTGCATGCGATACCGATTCCTTTCCCTGCGGGCAGGTTGCGCTCGCCCGCATTCCAGGAAAACTTGTTCTTCCAATCCGAGCCTGCGACGACTTTGTCGATGCAGGTACCCAAACCCATACTGCCGACTCTCAAGTAATTCGCCGTCAACGAAAATGGCGGCACGAGGTGATTACGGCGAATGGCTGCCGGATCGAGGTTGAGTTGCTCGGCAATCTTGTCGAGTTGAACTTCGAGCGCATAACGCGGCTGTGGAGTTCCATGACCACGCTTCGGTCCGCACGGCGGCTTGTTTGTGAAGCAGCGAACGCCCTGGAATTTGTACCGAGGCACATTGTAAGTCACAGTCTGCAAAGCGCCCGTGTAGAACGTGCTGGCCACGCCGTAACTGCCATAGGCGCCGCCGTCGAGATAGGATTTGAAATGCATCCCGGTAATCGCGCCATCTTTCTTCACGCCAGTCTTTACGTGCATCAACACTGGATGACGGCCGCGATGGCAGTAAAAAACCTCTTCACGCGTTAACGAAATCTTTACCGGACGGCCCGTCATCATCGCCAGCTTGCACACGACGATCTCGTGATTGAAAGGATCGCTCTTGCCGCCAAACCCGCCCCCGTTTGGCGTGGCTATAATGCGCACGTGACTCGCCCGCAGCTGCAGCACTTTTGCAACCGCGCGATGGACGTAATGCGGCGTCTGCGTCGAACTCCACAGCGTCAGTTTGTTGTCGGAGTCGAAGTGCGCAACGGCAGCGTGTTGCTCCATCGGTAGGTGAGTATTGCCTTCGTAGAAGAAGGTGTCTTCGCGAACCAGATCGGCATCGGCAAACGCCTCTTCGACATCGCCGAATTCCAGCGAGACCTTCTTATGAATGTTGCCGCCATCGCCATAGTCCTGAATCCGCGGTTCATCAATGAGCAGGGCTTCTTCAATCGAAGAGATTGTGTTGAGCTTTTCATATTCAACTTCGATCAGGTTCATTGCTTCGAAAGCAACGTCTTCATCGATCGCCGCGACCGCTGCCACTGGATCACCGATGAACCTCACCTTGTCGATACAGAGCGCGTGTTCGTCCTGGCTCACGGGCAGAATGCCGTAGGAGATCGGCATCTCTTTTCCGGTAAGCACCGCGAAGACCCCAGGTAACGCGGCGGCTTTGGCAGTGTCGATGCTCTTGATTAGCGCATGCGGCTCGTGGCTGCGCAGCATTTTGCAGAAGAGCATGCGCGGCAGGACGATGTCGTCGGCAAACTTCGTCTGGCCCACGCACTTTGCCCGTGCGTCGACTTTGCGAAAGGGTTTCCCGACGACATTCATCTTCTTGTTGTTATCAGGCATTCAGTTCGGGTCCCACTTCCAAGTTCCGAGTCTCTAAGGTCAGGAAGGGTGGTTTACCCCGCTTGATTTATTGAGTGGCTAGCGGGGGTAAACCACCCTTCCTCACCTGCAATTGCTAACGGTTGAAGGTGCATTCAGGTTAACTCAAGCCATAGACGGCTTCATGGGGCAGTTCGGCGTCTTCACCGCGCATGCGCGCCGCCGCCAACTCAACTGCCTCGTAGATCTTGATGTAACCCGTACAGCGACATAGGTTGCCGGAAAGCGCTTCCTTAATCTCGTCGCGGGTCGGGTCCGCATTCTTCTTCAACAATTCTTCTGCCACCAACAAGAATCCCGGCGAACAGTAGCCGCACTGCGCCGCGCCCGTATCTGCAAAAGTGTCCTGCAAAGGATGCAGCGTCGCGCCGTCCGCCATGCCTTCGATTGTCTTTACTTCTTGTCCCTCGGCCTCAAGCCCGAGCATCAGACACGACAAAATCGATCGACCATTAACCAGCACGGTGCAGGTGCCGCACTCTCCCAACTCACAACCGTGTTTCGTTCCCGTCAACGCCAGATCTTCGCGCAAGACTTCCAGCAACGTCTTGTGCGGCGCGAATGCTACTTCCGTAGTCTCGCCATTCAGTTGAAAACTGATGTGGCTTTTTCGTTTTGAATCGTTCATTTCACTTAAAAGCGTCTTAGCTGAAACTAACTCTCAGCAAAGACGCGAAAGAGAAGACCCCGATTAGGAATTGGCTCAAGCCTTGGAGGTTATCAGGTCCTTCTTCTTTACTGAGTTCAGCGTGATGTTATCGATCAGTCTCGTCTTGCCGACATACGCAGCCACCGCGATCAGCGCCGGCCGATCATCAATCCGATCAAGTTTCTCGAGCGTCTCGGCGTCAATGATGTCGACGTAATCGATGCGCAAACGCGGTTCAGATTCGATGGTCGATCGTACGCTGTCGTGGAGTTTCGACGGATGTCTTTCGCCTGCTTTAAATGATTCCTTTGCTTGCGCCAGCGCTCGATGGATTACACTCGCAGCCTGTTTTTCCTCGGGTCCGAGATAAAGATTCCGCGACGAAATCGCGAGTCCCGAATCCTCACGAACCGTAGGCAGCGCAATTATCTCTGTATCAAAACCAAGATCCCGCACCAGCCGTTTAATCACCAGTGTCTGCTGCGCGTCCTTCTGGCCAAAGAAGGCAAAATCAGGACGCACAACGTTCAGCAAAATCGTAACCACCGTCGCGACGCCGCGAAAATGTCCCGGCCGCGATGCACCCTCGAGCTGTTCCGAGAGTCCTCCGACAGTTATGTAACTCGAAAAGTCTTTCGGATAAATCTCCTCGGGCGCGGGAGCAAAAATGTAATCGACGTTGTAGTCAGTTAAGAGTGCGGTGTCTTTGGTAAGGTTACGCGGGTAATGTTCGAAATCTTCACCGGGACCGAATTGCGTCGGGTTGACGAAAACCGACACGACTACTATGTCACACATCCGGCGGGCTTCGCGCACGAGACCGAGATGACCTTCATGCAGCGCCCCCATCGTTGGGACGAGCCCGATAGTTCGATCCTGTTCGCGGCGGATTTTGCGCGCGACGGAACTCATGCGCTGACGACGATTGATAATCTCCATAGTTTTAGGGGAATGGGTTCAGGACTTCCTGGAGTTGCTGTCCTTCACTGAGGCGTTCAGTTTTAATTCCTCTGCGGCGTCGGCCGGCAAAGAGTAAGACTCTGCTTTCGAAGGATAGGTGCCATTGCGAACATCGTCGGCGTATCTGGTAACGGCTTCGGTAATTGTTTCACCAAGGCTCGCGTAGGGACGCACGAAGCGAGCGAGTTTTCCAAAAGAGAGACCAAGCATGTCATGCAGAACCAGCACCTGAATGTCACAGTGCACACCGGCGCCGATACCGATCGTTGGGATGCTAAGCCTCTCAGTAATTATCTCCGCGATCTCGCGTGGAACAACTTCCAGCACGACGGCAAAAACACCGGCATCCTCCAGCGCAAGCGCATCGTCAATCAGTTCCTGTGCCGTCGCCGCGGTTTTCCCCTGTACCCGATATGCGCCGAGCTTATTGATCGACTGCGGCGTCAAACCGATGTGACCCATGACGGCGATCTCTTCATCTACTAGTCGCTTTACCAGATGGATGCGCTTGCGGCCACCCTCGAGTTTGATGGCCTCGGCGCCAGCCTCTTTAACCAGCTTGAGCGCGTTTCGTACCGCGTCGTCTTCGCCGGTGTGAAACGAGCCATAAGGCATGTCCGCGACCAGCAGGGCGCGCTGTACCGCGCGTCGCACCGCCCGGGTACACATCACGATCTCATCGAGCGTAACGGGAACGGTGTTGCCGTAACCGAGCACGACGTTGCCCAGGCTGTCGCCGACGAGAATGACGTCGACGCCCGCTTCGTCAACGAGCCGAGCGGTCGGGTAGTCGTAGGCAGTCAGACAGACGAGCTTCTCTCCACGCAACTTACTGGCTTTTAGCGATGGCGCAGATACTTTTTCAGGACGCTCTGGAGTTAGATAGGGCATGGTTCAGCCTTCTTACCACTGGGGCAGAGTATATAACCAATGTGCCGGCGAGACCGCAATTGTGACAGGGCTTGTTAGCAAGGCGGACATTATAGCGTGATGCTCGAAAAGGGGAAACGGGCGTGGGAAGTGTAGAAACTTCAAGGCCATTCGTCGGTTTGCTGCCGGCAACGCTTCAGATCACTCGCAAGCTCTTTACTGGGAGCGCGTACGGCCCGTCCTCCCCATCTCATGATCACGACGGTTGTTTCCACCGCGCCGATTGTTCGCCCCCAAAGCGTCGCTCATGCGGGCGGGCCGCCCGCGCATCCAGATGACGGCCACTTTGTTACTGCTGATCGATCTTGCGCCTGGGCAAGTAATTCTACGACGGTTTTGTTGAGGGTGGGGTGGATGAGATTAGGAGCAAGCTCAGCGAGCGGTTCAAGTACGAAACGGCGGTACGGGATACGTGGGTGCGGCAACGTCAAGAATTCGGTCGCGCTAGTTTCATTCTTGAGGATAAGCAAATCCAGGTCGATCGTCCGCGGACCCTTCAATCCATCGCGAGTTCGACCGAGGGCATATTCGATTCGCAACAGGCGCGCCAGCAGCTGTTCTGGCGCGGGCAAGGTGCTGCCGCGCAGTTCGGCTACCATGTTGAGAAAGAGTGGCTGTGCGGAGTTTTCAACCGGCTCAGTTTCATAAATCGCGGAAAGGCGAAGTACTTCCAACCCAGCTCCCATCATTCCACGGACTCCGAGGAGCAAATTGCCGGTGCGATCTCCCAGGTTCGAGCCGAGACTCACGTAAGCATTTGCGATGTCTATACTTGATTTGCTCATCACCGTTCAGAGAGAGACTTACCCACCGACCACGGTGACTATCATATACTGCGGCAGTTGTGTCAGGAGCAAATCGGTAACTTCAAACTAGAAACTCGTAACTCGAAACTAGAAACTCGAAACTCGACCCTCGGCGTGTCCCAACTTCTTACTCTCATCTGGCTCAAGTGGACGCTCTTCAAGAACTCCCTGCGGAGTTCGAAAGCGGCCGTCACGCGTTTCGCCTCCGTGCTGGGAATGTTACTGGCACTGGCTTTGTCTCTGGTTATTGCGGCCGGTCTGGCTGCTGCCGCATACGCGCTCACGCGTCCGCAAGGACTGTCCGCCGTGCTCGAACATCGATCCGAAGTCCCCTTGTCGGCAGGCATCTCAAGCGAATTCATCTTCTTCACCATCTTTGCATTCTGCTATTTGATTTGGGCGACTCTGCCGCTGAGCACGGGAAGCGGAAGACAGTTTGATCCCGGCAGTCTGCTGATGTACCCGATTAGTCTTAAGAAACTTTTTGCCATCGATTTCCTCAGCGAACTGACGACGCTCCAATCCATCTTTGCGATTCCGGCGATTCTGGCAATTGGAGTTGGGGCAGGACTAGGCACCGGGATGATGGGACGTGCGTTGCTCGCCAGCGTAGTTGCTGCAGTGTTTGGCTTAGCGTTGACCAAATGGCTGACCGTGGCGATCGGATCAATGACGCGAAAGCGCAGGTCACGCGGCGAAAGTCTGGTGGCGATTATCGGAGCGGTTTTGGGTTTGGGAGCAGCCCTGTTGGGCCAGGTCGCACCTGTCATCTTCAGGCACGCAGAATCGGTCAAGGGTTTGCGCTGGACCCCGCCCGGGGCGGCAGCCTTTGCCTTAACCAATGGCTTGAGCGGCGATTTGTCGGGGTTTGCGCTCGCCTTGTTCGCGTTGCTGGCCTACACAACGCTGCTTATCGTCACGACCTATTGGATCGCGCGGCGCGCCGCCTTAGGCATCGGCGGCAGGAAACGGAAGACAGCAACATCGCCGGCGGCCGTGGATGCCGTGAGCTACACCGGGTGGGAATTCCCGCTGGTGTCTTTACCGCTCGCCGCCGTGATCGAGAAAGAGTTGCGATACATCTCGCGTAACGCCCAGGTGCGCATGATGGCCGTGATGCCGCTGATTCTAATCGTCGTGAGACTAGTCAACAGCCGGCGTCTAAGCGAGGCCGGTCAGGGCGGACGTTCGTCATTGGCCAGCGATTTCATGGTTTACGGAGAGGGTCTGATTGCCACCGGCGGAGTGCTCTACGTGTTTCTCATTCTCTCTGGATTGCTATGTAACCAGTTTGCGTTTGAAGAGGGCGGCATGCGTGCGCTGATACTTTCTCCTACCGAGCGCTGGAAGATTCTGGTTGGCAAAAACCTCGCGATAGTGTTCGTTGCGCTCTGCTTTTCCGGCGCGCTGCTTCTCGTCAATCAACTTATCTTTCGCGACCTGACGCTGGTCGCAATCTTCTTTGTCGCGTCAAGTTTCGTAATCTTCGCCGCGCTGATGTCTGCGATAGGGAATTGGTTCTCCATTCGATTTCCCAAACGGATGAAGTTTGGCAAGCGCATGAACGTTTCCGGCCCGGTGGGACTGCTTTTGCTGCCCGTTACAGGGTTGATTGCCTTACCATCACTGGGCGCAGTTGCAGCCGGATACGTCGCACAGAGTTTAGTGATCGAGTATGTTACACTTTTGGTGTTCGCGTTCCTGGCAGTTCTTTTTTATGTTCTCGTAATCGGCTCGCAAGGTGAATTGCTCCAGCGACGCGAGCTTGAGGTTTTGGAAGCGGTACGAGAACCGATGGATGAGTAAGAGGCGGAAGTTTCTAGTTTCAAGTTTCTAGTTTCCAGTTCTGATCGGCCGAAAATTACTCGGTTACTCAGTGTTGGAAGAACTTGAAACTTGAAAATAGAAACTTTCTTTATCCCAGCGATGCTTCACGCATCCGGGCGGGTTAGAGCCCCGTCAATACACAAATGGCTCGCAGAAAATTTCGCAGTAACCAACGGCACGAGCCAACCTCCGAACGCTCCTTTCAGGAGTACATCCTCTCCACCTCTGGTCCACAAACATCCCGAGACGAACTGCTGCGTTTGATCCGCGGTGGAGAAGACACTTTCCTCGAACTAAAAGTTAAGTTATCCAACCCGGAACGCATCGCCCAGGGCATCGTGGCCCTCGCCAACACCGGAGGCGGCGTGATCGTGTTTGGCGTAACCGATCAGTTGCGTGTCGCAGGTGTTGACGATGCTGAGAGTGTGCAGGAAGAGTTGGTGAGGATTTGTCGCGAAGACATCGATCCGCCGCTATTCCCCTACATCGATCGTATCGCGTTCGACAGTGGGCGGCGTGTTGTTGCGGTCGACATCGAAGGTAAGCGTCGACCTTACCGCACGCGCGATGGTCGTTTCTTTATCCGCATTGGGGCCGAGAAGCGCGAAGCTACCCGCGAAGAGCTTTCGACGTTGTTGAATGAAGCGCGGCCAGTACGCTACGAGAACATTCCCGCACTGGGCGCTACCATCGCCGACATTGATGAAGCGCAGCTTTGGAGTTTCCTTCGGAGTTTTGAAGGCGACGCCTTTGACGAAGCAAGCGCGCGCGAGTACCCAACGAAAGAGATGCTCGAAAGGGACCTGCTCCTTGCGACCAGCAACGGCATCGATGTCGTGCCGACGGTTGCGGCCCTGCTGTTGTTTGGGCACGACGAGAGTGTGGCCGCGTTACTGCCGCGATCTTCAGTGGTCGTGACTCGGTTTGCCGGTGATTCAATTCAATCGCAGGTAATCGAGCGGATCGAATTGAAGGGAAACTTACTTACGCTGTTCGAATCGGCATCGCGGTTCGTCGAGCGCTATTGCGATCTGTGGGAAGCGCGCCCCAAGAACTTTCCTGCTGGTGAGATTGAGAAGAGTCCGGTAGCCGCGCGCGCGAACTATCATCGCGGCGCAGTCATTGAGGCGATCGCGAACCTGCTGGTGCATCGCGATCTGGTCTTGCGAGACTTTCAGACTCGGATAAACATCTTCGACCGCTCGTTGGAGTTTGTTAACCCGCGCCGGTCTGCGGGCTTTTCACCCGTCGCTCAAAAAGCCATCCGCTATGGCATTACTGAACGATTGAATCCCCAAGTCGCCGCGCTGTTTTCGAGTATTGGATTCGGATTGAAACTACCGACTGGCGGGTTGCCGATGCTGCTGCGAGAGACTCGTAAGTTCGCAAATCGTAAAGCGGATATTGTGGCGTTTAATGATGAGTTTAGGTTGAGGGTGTATGGCATCTAGGTCCATTAGAGTTGTGTATTTTGGTCTTTGGACTTGGGTCTTTGGTCTTTGATTACTGCGGTTGATTGAGCCTCTCAAGTATTGAGTGCGTGAGAAAAGGCCCATTTACCATTGATCAATCTCAAATGATCAATGGTAAATGCAAACAACACCCGATGTTATTTTCATGACCGTCAACAAGCAAAACCAAAACCACACTCCAACCCTCTTTTCCTACACACACCTTCCCGCGGCCGCCCCCGACGCCCAAGCCCATTGAAAGTTGTACCCGCCCAATTGCCCGGTCACGTCAACCACCTCGCCGATGAAGTAAAGACCCGAAACGCGTTTGGCCTCCATCGTCTGTGAAGAGAGTTCTGCCGTTGAGACGCCGCCGGCAGTCACTTCCGCTTTCTTATAACCCTCCGTTCCTGACGGCACGACTTCCCAGTTATTTAACATCGCTCCGATCACGGTGAGTTCGCGAGGCGTGTATTGCTTGAGCGGTTTCGAGCGTTGATAGATCTCGCACCAGGCTTGCGCAAACCGGCGAGGCAGGAACTGACTGAGAAGAGTGGCCAACTCAATTTCTCGATCCTGCTGGTCCTTCAAGATCTCCAATGCGTTCAACCGCGGCAGCAGATTGATTTCGATCGCGTCGCCGGGTCGCCAATAGGAAGAGATCTGCAGCACGGCAGGACCGCTGAGGCCTCGATGCGTGATGAGAACGTGCTCGCGAAACCGTTGGCCACGACAGCTCACTTCCGCGTCAAGCGACACACCACTTAACGATCCCAACCGTCGCAACGTCTCTGAGTCGAGAATGAAAGGCACGAGCGCCGGTCGTGGGTCTTCGATCTCCAGCTCAAACTGGCGCGCGATGCGATAACCAAAGTCGGTGGCTCCCAGTGGTGGGATCGATAATCCCCCAGTCGCGATTACTACAGATTCGGCAGTGAAGGCTTTCTTACCAACGACTACCGCGAACCGCTCGTTCCTGGTTACGGAGCGCACGACCGAGTGGCAAATAATTTCGACGCCGGCGTCTCGACATTCCTTGAGCAGCATCTCGATGATCTGTTGTGAGCCACCGTCGCAAAAGAGTTGTCCGAGTCTCTTCTCGTGGTAGGCGATGCCGTGCTTTTCGACCAGGGCAATGAAGTCCGCGGGCGTGTAACGCGCCAGGGCTGATTTACAGAAGTGAGGATTGCCCGAGATGAAATTCTCTGGAGAGGCGTAGATGTTCGTAAAGTTACAGCGCCCACCGCCGGAGATCGCGATCTTTTTCCCGATACGATCAGCGTGATCGAGCACGATGACTTGGCGTCCACGTTTGCCGGCTTCGATTGCGCAGAAGAGTCCGGCCGCGCCGCCACCGATTACAACTACGTCCGTTTCATTAATCTGCATGCGTCGTTATTCAGGTTGTAAGGGTGTCACTAGTGGGTCGCAGTCGGTACCTCACGCGATAGCGTCGGGTCAAGTACACCACCCATTACGTTGAATC
>JBGTLE010000221.1:0-33498 GCA_041744295.1 Pyrinomonadaceae bacterium
CAAGTCGTCGGTGCAACTCACGGCGAACCTTGGGGCAAAGCAATAGCGAATGCGGCCATCGGCTTTGCCGTGCCACGCCTCGAGTAACGCGAGTGACTCTCGAATCGAGGCTTCAGTTTCTTCGTGTAAGGCGGTGGGCAAGTCGTCGCCCTTGTCCATCATGCATTTGCCGACAGTAGCGCGGAACGCGCTTTGTTCGACAACGCGAAAGACTTCGGCGGTGTGATTAACCGTCTCCATGGTTAAGGCGCAAGTAGTTCCGCCTTTGATTAACTCGGCGATCCCAAGTTGAGCGGAAGCACGCACCGAAGCCGCCGAATGTGCAGCTTCCATGGGCCACACTCGCTGTTTCAACCAATCGATCAGCGCGAGATCATCCGCAGCTCCTCGGAAAAGTGTTTGGCAAAGATGGATGTGCGTCTGCACAAAACCAGGCAGCACTGCGCAACCCTGGGCTTCAATGACAATATCGGCCGGCGGCGAATCGGTTCCAACACTGGCTATTCTCCCGTCTTGCACAAGCAGATTGGCCGTCACCACCGAGTCGTGGGCGTCCATAGTGACGAGCGTCCCGCCTTTGATGAGTATTGCTTGATTCATGACAACAACAGACCAGACCGATGTAATTCATGCAAAGGACGGACAAACGTCCGTCCACACGAGCAGATTATGGTTTTAGAATTGGCCTGGAGTAAAGCAATTGAAGCGTTCAGCAGGGAAACCAATCGATTGGTATCCGGCTGAACGCTTCACTGAAAACCGAGACTACCCGAGTCTATTTCTTCTCAGCCGCGGCTACGGCTTTCCCATTACCGGCGGCTTCGGGCTTCTGCTCTCGCACAATCATCCCGAGCTTCACCTTAACCTCCTGCTCAATACGCTTGAGCATCTCCGGATTGTCTTTCAATGCCTGCTTGGCATTTTCCCGCCCCTGGCCCAGACGATCGCCCTTGTAGGAAAACCACGCGCCGCTTTTTTCTACTACGCGTTGCACAGCCGCCAGATCCAGAACATCACCCTCGCGTGAAATGCCTTCGCCATACATGATGTCAAACTCGCACTCGCGGAAGGGCGGTGCAACTTTGTTCTTGGCAACTTTTACTCTAGTCCGATTGCCCACCACGCGATCGCCGTCTTTGATGGCGCCGATACGTCTGATGTCGAGTCTTAACGATGAATAGAACTTCAAAGCTCGACCGCCGGTCGTGGTTTCAGGACTACCAAACATCACGCCTATCTTCTCGCGAATCTGATTGATGAAGATAAAGCAGGTGTTTGACTGAGAAACGATTGCCGTGAGTTTACGCAGCGCTTGTGACATCAGTCGTGCCTGCAAGCCAGGCAGGGAATCGCCCATTTCGCCATCGAGTTCCGCGCGCGGCACTAAGGCAGCAACTGAGTCGACGACAATCACATCGACGCCATTTGAGCGCACGAGGGCCTCGGCAATCTCAAGGGCCTGTTCGCCCGAATCAGGTTGGGAAATCAGAAGTTGAGCGATATCGACGCCAAGCTTTCCGGCATAGTCGGCATCCATCGCATGTTCGGCATCGATATAGGCGGCAACGCCACCGGCTTTTTGCGCTTCGGCGACGATGTGCAAGGCCAACGTGGTTTTTCCGGAACTCTCAGGGCCATAGATCTCAATGATTCGCCCGCGCGGAACGCCTCCCACGCCAACTGCGATATCGAGACTCAGTGAAGTGGTAGAGATCGCGGGAATGTCGGAAACCTCACGCTCGCCAAGTCGCATGATTGAGCCCTTGCCAAATCTCTTTTCAATATTTAAGAGCGCCGCTTCAACCGCTTTGCCGCGATCGACGCTAATTCGGTCATCAGCCATCACATACAACGCTTTCTTCCGCTCCTTTTCTCAACGTTACTCTGTCGCCCGTCCCAGCAAGGCGGCGAGCATAGCACAGGAAACGCGAGAATGGAACAGTGTTTCACACTTGCAACAATATTATTTCCTGAGGGTTGGGGTTATTGCTCCGCGTTGCGCGCAACGGCAGCCCTCTCTGCGCCATTGGATGGTGAGGCTGCGCGCAAAAAAACCCTACTGCTGGATCAAAACGGATCGACTTTCCTATGCAGAAGTTCTTCCACCGATTGGCCGGTACGCTGTTCGGCTTGTTCATGAAGCGAAGGAATGCTCTCAGACGCTTCGTCCTTCGCTACTCGTTCGACTCGCCAGAGGGGAAAGAACAGATCGCTAAAACCCACAAATGGCTCGTTGTGAATAACCGAGCGCACCCAATCGTCAAAAGCATTCAAATCAAGGCCGCGCAAGAATACTCCAGCCGCGCTGATCTCGTCGAGCACCCCCCAACATTTTTCACGCGGACTGTGAAGCATAACGATAACAATTGATCCGGGTTCTAGTCCTGAATTCATAGCTCAAGTGGTCCGCGGTTTTTCCAGTTCAGCAACACGCTCTTCCAAATCCTCGTGAGCGTTCTCAATGTGTAGAATCTGTTCGTTGAACACGCGAAACGTTTTTCTCAAGTGGTAAATTTCGCGCTCAACTTTGCCGACTCTATTGTCGACGCTGTCGAGCCTCGTTTCCACTGCGCCCAGCCTAATCTGAACTTCGTATAATTGCGTCTCAACTCCGGTCAGCCGATTCTCAATTCCGGTCAACCTACCCTCAACTCCGGTCAACCGATTCTCAACTCCGCTCAGGCGACTCTGAACTTCGCGAACTTCCCTTTCAACACGACCAAGTCTCTCCAACACTTGTTCCCAGATGGGCCGCGTTTCCATTAGAAGACGGTCCACTTTCTCTTCGAGCGCCGTCATTCTTTCGCCTAGTTCCTTGACCTGCTGCTCAAGCGAATCAAAGCGGTGATCCAGAGTATCGAGGCGAGCGAGGATGATTTGCAGCGCATCGTTTGTCAATTAGTAATTTCTTCGTCCATTGATTCCTCGCTGGCGAAGATTATGGAGCCGGTCGTTCAAACGCACAAGCAAGTCGCCGAATCACCTCTGACACAATGATTGCCAGAGTTGTTGCTTGCCGTCTCAGGCCAGACCTTGCGCCAGTCGCCTCGTGAAATCACGAACTCGCGACACTACTTCAGGCGAATTTCCGGCTCGTTCGATCTCGGCAACTATTGCCGAGCCCACGACCACGGCATCCGCATAACGCGCGGTTGCGGAAACCTGTTCAGCGTCCGAGATTCCAAAGCCAACTGCCACTGGCAGCACGGTAAATTGTCTCACCCTCCACACCAACTCTTCAGCATCGGCGCTCAACCGCTCCTGCTTTCCGGTAACCCCGGTACGTGACACGGCATAAATGAAGCCACTCGCGTGCTCTGCGATCATCCGTAATCGTTCGTCAGTTGAGGTAGGAGCCACTAGAAAGATCAGATCGAGGTCATTTTTCCGCGCCAACTTCGAAAGCGGGCCAGCTTCTTCCGGAGTTAAGTCGGTGACCAGGATGCCATCGATGCCCGCTAACTGTGCGTCTTCACAAACACGCTCCAGGCCGTACTGAAGCAAAGGGTTGAAATAACTGAAAAGGACTATGGGGACACTCATTCGCTTCGCAGCCCTGGACGCGGTTTCAAATATTTCCCGCAGGGTGAATCCATGACGCAGTGCGCGTTCCGACGCGCGTTGAATCACCGGCCCGTCCGCCAGCGGGTCGGTGAAAGGCACACCTAATTCAATGACAGATGCACCGACTGCTGCCAATGCGACCAACAACTCTTCCGTCGTTTTGAGATCCGGATCACCGGCAGTGATGAAAGGAATGAAGGCTTTTTTCCCTTCTCTCTTAAGGGCCTCGAATCCTTTAGCAATGCGGCTCATAGAAGGAAACTGCGATCAACTTTGATTCTTGATTGTCGCGATGTCTTTGTCGCCGCGTCCGGAGAGATTCACGACCAAAACTTGATCCGGATTGGCTCTCGCTTCCTGCATTGCGTAGGCGACAGCGTGGGCGGATTCGAGTGCCGGGATAATCCCTTCGAGCTGCGCCAGAATCTCAAATGCTTTCAGGGCTTCTTCGTCGGAAGCAGAAACGTACGTAACTCTTCCTGAATCATGCAAAAACGCATGCTCCGGTCCAATCGAGGGATAGTCCAAGCCAGCGGAAATAGAATGCGTCGACGCGATCTGTCCCTGCTGGTCTTGCAATACGTAGCTCAGCGTTCCTTGCAGCACGCCCGGACGTCCACCGCCCGCTGCGTTAAACCGCGCCGCGTGTTGTCCCAGCGCATTTCCAGTTCCACCGGCTTCAACTCCAATCATCCGCACGGCATGATCGCCGAGGAATGGGTGAAACAAGCCAATGGAGTTCGAGCCGCCGCCGACACATGCGATCAGCGCATCGGGAAGCTGACCCATCTGTGCAAAACATTGTGCGCGTGCTTCGATCCCGATCACGGTTTGAAACTCACGAACCATCAATGGGTAAGGATGCGGCCCGAGCGCGCTGCCCAGCAAGTAGTATGTATTTCCAACATTGGTGACCCAATCTCGCAAGGCCTCGTTAATCGCATCTTTCAAAGTCTGCGAACCCGCTTTGACCTCCCGAACGTCGGCGCCCAACAATTGCATCCGATAGACATTCAACGCCTGACGGCGCATGTCCTCGGCTCCCATGTAAACGACGCATTCAAGATCGAGCAGCGCACACACGGTTGCGGTCGCGACGCCATGCTGACCCGCCCCGGTCTCTGCCACCACGCGGCGTTTTCGCATTCGCTTTGCCAACAACGCCTGTCCGAGTGCGTTATTGATCTTATGTGCGCCCGTGTGAAGAAGATCTTCACGCTTTAGAAAGATTCTCGCGCCGCCGGCATATTCCGAGAGACGTTTTGCCTCGAATAGTGGCGTAGGGCGACCCGCATAGTTTTGCAGCAACTCCTCAAGCTCGCTGGTAAAAACGGCATCCTCTATTGCGTTCTCAAAGGCAGTCGTCAACTCGAGCAAGGGAGACATTAAGGTCTCAGGTACGAAACGTCCCCCATAAGGTCCCCAGTGACCAAGCTGATCAGGTTGTGAATTGTCGGATTCCATTGGTAACTGAATTACACGCCCGGCAGATTCTCTTGCAGCAGGGGCGCAATCGCCACTCGGTTTCGACCCTGGTTCTTGGCTCGATAGAGCGCGTCATCGCTTGCCTGGTACAACGAGCGTTCTGAATCTGCGTGCACCGGGCAGGCCGCAACACCGATGCTGACGCTAATCGAACCGACCCCTTCGACCTCTCGTTCGGCTAAAGCTTTTCGCAATCTCTCTGCAGCCAGCACCGCTTTCTCATCATTGATACTGGACAGAAGCAGCGCGAATTCTTCCCCTCCAAGCCTCGCAGCCATATCGTTGTCGCGCGACACCTCGGCCAGCACCCTGGCTATATGGCGAATAACCAGATCGCCGGCAGGGTGTCCAAACCGATCGTTAATCGCTTTCATGTGATCGATGTCCAGGAGGAGCAGCGCGCACGGTACACTGTAACGTCGCCATCGTTCAACCTCTCTTTTCAAAGCTGTGCGAAAGCGCCTGCGGTTTGCCAAGCCGGTCAGTGAATCCAAATCGGCTTCCGCTCGCAGTTCTTCCAGAGCCTGCTGCGAGTTCACCAGTTGCACTATCCGCAACAGCAACAAATTCGTTTCAGACGGCAACTGAAAATAGTCGAAGGCGCCTGCCAATAAGGCTTCTTGTCTCCGGTCAACTGTCGAAGGTTCTGTACCCACCAGCAACAGTGGGAGCTTTTCGCTGGCGTGCATCAGCATTCGACCCAGCTCTCGCCTGGACACGCCTTGAACGCTGTTATCTGCAATCACAATGTGCGGCCGAGTGCGTTGCAGCGATACAAGTGCGGCGGCGCCAGTCGCCACTCCGACAATCTCCATTCCGGCGGCTTCCATTGAATGTATCGGAAGGGCCAGTAGTTTGTCGGTAATCAGCAACACACGGCCGCGCCCGCGCGACTCTGCAAGCCTGTCCTTTTTCATTTCTGGATACATGGGAAACTCAAATTGAGGTGAGGCAGAACTCCGTGCGGTGACGGGAGCAAGCGTTGAGCAAATAGAGAGGGGGCGTTCGTAGGATAACCTGTAGTTGGTGAGGCAAGTCAACGTTTAACCGATTTTTCTTACTATCTTCACGAACTCGCGGATTCGATTCATGTCTTTCTTCCCGGGTGAACTCTCCAGCGCACTGCAGGCATCTACCGCGAAGGGTTTGACTCTAGTGACGGCCGCGGCGACGTTCTCAGGAGACAGTCCACCCGCTAGAAACATCTTTGGGACGAGCTTGTTTACCTCGATAGCAACGGACCAATCGACAACTCGCCCAGTGCCGCCATGAAGTTTGGCATCAAATGCATCAACCATGACGGCCTCGACTTTGTAGTCTTTCACTACCTCCGTTCGAAAGCCGTCTCTAACCCGAAAAACCTTTATTACTAAACGACTGCCAAACGCCGCACAATATTCAGGGGACTCTTCGCCATGCAACTGAACAGCTGCAACACCTGCTTCATTGGCAGTCCTTTCAACCAGCTCCGGCGAACGTTCATTCACAAAAACACCCACGGTTAAAATCTCTTTCGGCAAGTGCCGAACGATATCACTGGCTGCTAAGGGTGTAAGGTAGCGCGGGCTTGGCCGGTAAAAATTAAAGCCAAGCGCATCAGCGCCGGCCTCGATGCTGCCAAGCGCATCAGCGAGGCTCGTGATTCCGCAAATCTTGACTAGTGTCATGGGAATTCTCTAGAAGGCCTTGTCGGAGCTTGGTCTGAAGTCACAGTGCTGACGCATAATATCGAAGACAGGAGCTGGCGAACGATTTCAAAAACCCGATCACGGCGAGGATAACCGATTTTCTTCTCGAGATAGGCAGTGAAGTAATTTCGGAGGGGATAGTTGAGCTGATGGTACCGACTTCATCGTTAATCGCTCGCTAAATCTAAAAAGTGTTATGGTTGCGGTACCCAAAACCGCATTCAGGAGACCTAGTTAAGTGGAATGGATAACAGAGCCTCAGGCATGGATTGCGTTTCTTACTCTAACCGCACTTGAATTAGTTCTCGGTGTGGATAACGTAATTTTCATTTCAATTCTAGCCGGGAAACTACCGCCGGAGGAGCGAAAGAAAGCACGTACTGTGGGCCTGGGTTTGGCGATGCTCATACGTATCGGTCTGCTGTTCACGCTTTCCTGGATCATTCGGCTGACGGCGCCGCTGTTCACCGTCATGAGTCAGGAGATCTCAGGCAGAGACTTGATCCTGATCACTGGCGGACTGTTCTTGTTGGCCAAGAGCACGCATGAGATTCATCAAAAACTCGAAGGTGAGACCGGTGCGGCGTCTGCGCGAGTAGCGCCTTCTTTCACCAGTGTCATCATTCAGATATTGCTGCTGGATATTGTCTTCTCTCTGGATTCAGTAATCACGGCAGTTGGCATGGTGAGTAACATAAGCATCATGGTTTCAGCCGTCGTAGTATCGGTGGCGTTCATGATGCTTTTCGCCGGGCCCATCAGCCGCTTTGTCGATCGGCATCCGACTGTGAAGATGCTGGCCTTGAGTTTCCTGCTGCTGATCGGCGTCACGCTGATTGCTGAAGGTTTCGACCAGCACATTTCAAAAGGCTACATCTATTTCGCGATGGCCTTCTCGGTGTTTGTGGAAATGCTGAATCTGAAGTTGCGCAAGTCCAAGACACCACCCGTAAAACTGCACGAGCCGTATGTAGAGAGTGCGGATAACGTTGCTTGAGACTCTCTCCGCAGTTTGTTCAGACCCCGGCCGGTAAGTGCAGTCGAGTGTGTTGCCACTTGAAGCGTTAGCACACAACATCCGAAAGCAGAAAGGCGCCCCCTTATGAGTACCCCCGGAAAAGGCCGCATGATCGCGGCATGGATTCTCACTGGTTTGTTGACACTCATGTTGCTGTTCAGCGCGGTAATGAAGTTAGTTGCTGTGCAACCGGTAGTTGAAGTGTTCTCGAAGTGGGGACTGACAAACTATATGATGATCATCGGGATCGGAGAGGCAGTAAGTGCGCTGCTCTTCGCGATTCCGCGCACACATTCGCTGGGAGTGCTGTTGCTGTCCGCCTATCTCGGCGGCGCGATCGTAACGCACATGCAGCATGGCGAACCGTATGGTTCGCCAGTGATCTTTTTGTTGCTGGTTTGGCTTACAGCGTATCTGCGACAGCCCGAAATGTTTCAGAGCTTCCGCAGACAGACCGCTTGAGTTGAATCGCCGAGTTTGGGCCGAGCTGCTGAGATTCGGCTGAGCCGCCCGATGTGCAGGAGGTCTCTGACCTTCCGACCCTCACCACATATTTTGGGGCGACGCCCCGGAATTCCTGTCGCGATCCGAGAGGGCACAGCCCAAGAGATTTTTCCACTGGTTCCTTGGAAGGTCAGAGACCTTCCACACATCGGACGGCTCAGCCGCGCTCGAGACGATCGAGGATTAGGCTAGTCTCCGTGATTCGCAGACAAACTTTACGAGCCTGATTTGCGATAAGTGAAGTACTCCCAACTCATTCTTTTGGTCCTGGCACTGGCCGCCGCGCTTGGCGGACAAACTACCAATGCACCTCGCTTTGAACAGCTCGTCAAAGAATTTGACTACGATCATACTGCTCCTTTCTACGCCACTGAATTAAGCCGACAACGGAGAGGCCAGACGACGCTGGTCGACCTCACCTACCCGAGTGTAAAAGGAGGCGCCGTTCCTGCGTATCTCGTAATCCCCACCGGCAAGGGCCCCTTCCCAGCCGTTCTCTTCGGCCATTGGATGATGCCCGGTTCACCGCTGGCGAATCGAAAAGAGTTTCTCGAGGAGGCTACCGTTCTGGCCCAGGCTGGAGTTGTTGCTCTGCTCATCGACGCGCCGATGGTTCGCCCAGGCTACGTGGCAGAGAAAGACGAAATGCGAATGGTGGTGCAGCAGTCTGAGGCTTCCAGACAACAGGTGATCGACTTTCGTCGCGGGATCGATCTCCTTTTGGCGCGACCTGATGTGGATGCGAGGCGTATTGCTTACGTGGGTCACAGCTTTGACGCGCACATTGGCGCCATCCTGACCGGCGTCGAGAAGCGCATTCAGTCGTTTGTTTTGATGGCCGGAGGTCTAAGTGATGAGGAGTACGTCTTCGATCCGGGCAATGCCGACATGGTGAAGCTGCGCGCACGACTCGGTGATGCGGTGATCCGAGATTACTTTCGCAATTACGCCTGGGACGATCCGGTTCATTTCCTCAGTCACAGCTCGCCTGCGGCTGTGTTTCTTCAGTATGGCAAACAGGACAAACCGATAACCGCGAAGATGGCCGAGCGTGCTTACGAGCGATTTGGAGAGCCGAAGCGCATTGGGTTCTACGAAGCCGGCCACGCGTTGAATGCGAAAGCGCGAAAGGATCGTGCGCGCTGGCTCGCTAAGCGGCTGTCGCTTGAGTCGATTGATAAGGAAGCCTTAGCACGTATTCCGGAGTTGAAATAGCGCAAACTGAGATTGTAGGGGCGTCCCACCGTGGGCGGCCCTGTTGTCGAAGAGACATCTTAATGAAACGAGGGGCGCCCACGGAGGGACGCCCCTACAATCTCAGAGTGAAAGCTCAACTTTACTCAACCTTCTGATCTTCGCTCTTCGCCCGTTCCATTGCCTCCGGCTCTAACTCTTCCGCACTCTTGTTCAATTTGATGAATACGCCCCACGCGGCCAGCAGCACGCCCGCCGCGACACCAATTGAAGCGGCCTGGATCAGTCGCGATGTATCCTCATGAACGAACTGAAAGACAGCCACCAGAGTTTCGATTGAAAGGGCGACGACGATTACCACCATGAACCGGGACAAGAATCGCCGCACCCGGGTAGGCGAGCTTACCTGCACTTCCCGCTGCACCTCTTCTTCGAGAATCGTTTGACTGAGTTCAAGAGCAACTACCGCGATGGTCAGGAGACCAATGCTTTCCAGCACTGCGTTGAAGCGTTCTCTCAATGGCAAACCAGCGGTCGGGTTGATTCCGTGCCACAACTCAAGTACGGCAAAGACAATGAGAGCGAGGGCGCAGCAGATGAATACAACTATGATTCCGGAGTAACCGACAGCAAAAAGCTTGCGAATAATGTTCAGGGCGAGACCTCCTTATCGCTGATGATATGTTCGAACTGCTTTCAATGACACTGCGCAAAGCATTGTATGCCGCTGCTACTTCTGCGACATTGAAATTGGTGATGCGCGGGATTGCATGCTCGCAACGGTGGAAACTATTATGCCCCAGCTCACGAAGCCAGCATACGGTAAGGTAGGTCGTGATCGGTTTGCTTGATTTTCGATTCGACCCGATTGTGATGAGGTCAGGACCACCTCGCAGTAAGCGGGTGGGCCAACCGATTGCCGATTGTCGAATGTCGATTGGCAGTTTCTCCAGAAGCAATTGGCGATCGGAAATTCGACAATCGCCAATTAGAGACCCACCCGCTACCAGCGGGTGGGGTCATGTTTTGAATTGAGCATAAAACGCCGAAGAACGCGGCGGCGGGCGGCCCACCCGCAACCCGCAAGGTGGTACTGACCTCATGACTTTACGCAGCACAGATCTCAAACTGCATCACTACCGTAAGGTAACTTATGACGAACGGGAATCGCGATTCGCCGTGGCGAACTGAGCTTGACGACTTATTACGCGGTGTAGCGGGAGCATTCCTCTTCGGTGCGCCGTTCCTCTATACGATGGAGGTTTGGTGGAAGGGCAACTTCACTTCACCTCCACGCATGCTGCTATTCGTGGCTCTCGCTTATGCCTCACTCGTCGTGCTGGATTTACAAGGTGGCTTTCGGGCCGAACAGTCACGTACCTGGCCGCGAGTTTTTGCCGATAGCGTGGAGGCGCTGGCGATCGCCCTGGTAACTGCGACACTCAGTTTAATCCTGATTGGCATCATCGGTTTCGAGACCGGACTCGAGACCGCGATGGGCCGCATCATTGCTGAGGCATTACCATTCAGCATCGGCGTTGGGATTGCCAATCATGTGCTGCGGAATAGTGATCAAAATGACGCCGGTAGTAAGAGTAGCAGCAGCGATCCTGGCGAGCATCTATGGCATGCCTGGCGAGGCACGCTGGCTGACGCGGGCGCAACAACGCTGGGCGCAGTAATTATCGCCGCCTCGATAGCTCCCACAGACGAAATCCCGATGATTGCGAGTGGGCTTTCATCCTCCCGTTTGCTCCTCATCATTGCCGGTTCAATACTCATCTCTTACATAATCGTGTTTGAAGCTAACTTCGGCGCACAGCACCGGCGCAAGTCACATCAGGGATTCTTTCAAAGCCCGATAAGCGAAACACTCGCCTCTTACCTGATCTCGTTATTGATCGCAGGCGTGATGCTTTCGTTATTTCAATTGCTTCGCCTGGAGGATCCACTCAGCCAGTGGGTCAGCTACACCATTGTGCTGGGACTTCCAGCAACCATTGGGGGAGCGGCAGGAAGGTTGGCGATATGACAAAAAAGAAGGTCACGACCATCGTGACACCACGCACAAACGCTGAGTGGATATCGCTGATTGTTTCGATTTGTTTGGTTGCCGGCGTGGTCGGCGTGGTGGTCGTGATGTGGTTAAGTCCGGCCAGCAATCCCACCCGGTTCCGTATCGAGCGCGGGGCGGTTCGCATTGAGGCGGGTCACTACTACCTACCAGTAACCGTCACTAACGACGGCGACGCGACAGGCGCGCAAGTCACCATTGAAGGAAAAGTACGAGGGTCGGCTGAGCAGGTATCTACCACGACCTTCGATTTCATTCCCGCCCATTCAAGTGTGGAAGGAGTTCTCGTCTTCAATACTGAGCCAGGATCGGCAGAGTTGCGGGTGGTCAGTTATCAACAGCCGTAGAACGGGGAGGCGTGTGAATAACCTTTATGGCTGTTCGCTGTTCGCTGTCTGCTGTTTGCTCACTTCTTACCGCAGAAAGATATCGACATAATCGGTTGTCTCATCGCATGGGCTCTGCATCTCCTGCATGCGCCAATACTTTCGCTTCCCGGTTATCTTGAACGTCATCTTGCCGGTTCGTTCGCACGGCTCGCCGCCATTCTTGTAACTAACTCGCGTCACAATGCGGCCCTCAAAAATAAACTCTTTCGCCTCAACTCTGGTCACGATGCCTTCAATCTCGACATAGTCTCCAGCTTTCGCCTGTCTGGCTTTGAAGGAAAGCACGCCCTGGCGATCGATAACGGTAAGATTGCCGAGGTCCGCCCACTTTCCCCAACTGATCCAATGCAGTTGAAACTTGTGCCTGCCCTTCAATTGAGCGGCCGCGACCGGGTCATTGATTTCGGTCTTGTCTGATGGGGCAGTAGTCTGTGCGAATAGCGTAACGGACCCGAACGCAAGCAATAACGCCAGCCAGATGACACGGTTGATGTGCATGTTGAGACTCCTTCTCGAAACGAAAGTAACTGCGAACAAACTACTGTGCAAGTATTGGCAACGGGATGAGGCGAAGACCTCAACGGAGCGTCATGAAGTCAGTACCGTAGCGCGTCGGGTCAAGTGTCTCTAAGCAATCAGTAAACGCAAAGCCTTTTCCGGGTCGTCAGCGCGCATCAACGTCTCGCCGATCAAGAATCCACTGAAACCCAGGTTTTGAAGCTTGCGCAGGTCCGCCGAGGTGTTGAGTCCGCTCTCCGAGACGAGGATTGTCTCGAGAGTCTTGGCGCCGGCGAGCGCGACAGACACGTCGAGTGAAACGTCGAACGTCTTGAGATCGCGGTTGTTGATGCCAATTAGTTTTGCGCCACATTCCAACGCTCGCTGCATCTCCTCTTTTGTGTGCACTTCGACCAACGCATCCATAGCGAGTTCGTCTTCCGTGAGCCGGCGAAGTCTTAATAACAATTCGTCCGTGAGGGCCGCAACGATCAAGAGCAACGCATCCGCGCCGGCTGCGGCTGATTCATAAATCTGATAGTCGTCGACGATGAAATCCTTTCTCAGGATTGGAAGTGTCACTTCACTTTTAATCTGTCGCAGGTCTTCGAGAGTGCCGTCGAAAAAATCTTCTTCAGTCAGGACCGAGACCGCCGCCGCGCCACCGCCCTCATATGCCCGCGCAACTTCGACAGCAGAAAGATCGGCGCGAATCACACCTTTTGAAGGAGACTTCCGTTTGAACTCGGCAATGACGTTGCTGCGATCTTTGCGGGACAGCGCTGCGGTGAATGCGTGCGGTCGCGCAGCGCGTCGTGCGTCGAGTGCTTCGTCGCGCATGGCTTCAATTGAACGTCTGCTTTTCGCCTCAGCCAGGCGCAGTCGTTTCGCATCCAGAATTCTTGTAAGTATGTCTGACAAAAATTATTTTCTAAGCCACTAGCCTGGAAATAACCCTTCAAGGTTAGCAGTCTCTCAGTCAGGAAGGTGGACCCTGTCGCGGCGCTCCTCCGACCGTCTCATCTTCCTTCCCCGCTCTTTACACCGAAGGTGTTACAGCCTCCAGCCCAGGGTTGCGCGCTTTGGCGCTACCCTGGGATCACCAGGGAAATGAATCGCTACCCCAACGGGGTTGCGGCCTGGTCCATCTCTCGATCTCGGCGCGGATCATTTACCCAAGGAATCTGACGCAACCCCGTTGTGGGGTAGCTGCTCTTAGCACCGTCTGGTTCCCAGGGTAGCGCCAAAGCGCGCAACCCTGGGCTGGAGGCCACAACGCCTCCGGCGTAAACTTGGGACAGGGTCCGCCTTCCTGACCGAGAGACACCCTATCTGACCTTTAGCCTCCAAAGTTAATTAATTAGTCGCGTTGATCAGATCATCCAACTTCCGTTGCGCGGCTCCGCTATCGATTGACTCTGCGGCAAGCGTCGCAGCTTCTCGCAAACTATCGACAACTCCACCAACAAACAGTGCTGCAGCGGCATTGATAACGACAATCGATCGCGCCTCGTCCTTTCGCTCTCCCGCCAGCACCTCGCGAATGATGCGCGCGTTCTCCCCAGCGTCACCACCGCGCAATCGCTCCAACGAACTGCGACTTAATCCAAAGTCCTCAGGCTGAATCGTGAACGAACGCGTACTCCCATTACCGGCCTCGGTAACGAACGTCTTACCGTTCAACGTGATTTCGTCCAGGCCATCTTCCCCATGCACAACCCACGCGCGCTCTGTACCAAGCGCGGCCAGCACCTCGCCCAGCAACTCAACCAGCTCTCGCCGCCAGACGCCAATCACCTGGCGCGGCGCCCCGGCGGGATTACTCAACGGACCAAGTAGATTAAAAGTCGAGTGCATTCCCAGCTCGCGTCTAACTGCCGCAACTCGCGCAGTAGCGCCATGATAGAGCGGGGCAAACATGAAGCAGATACCAAGCTCAGATAAGCATCGTTCCGATACTTCGGGAGTCGCTGAGATGTTCACACCCAATTCCGCAAGCACATCAGCGCTTCCTGCGCGGCTACTGGCGGCACGGTTGCCGTGTTTTGCCACCGGTAGTCCCGCGCCCGCAATGACGAAAGCCGCTGCCGTCGAGATATTAAAAGTCTTGGCGCTGCTTGAACCGGTGCCGGCGGTATCGATGAAGCGCTGGTGTGAACACGTCACCCGAACAGCACGCGCGCGTAACGCCCGGGCCAGCCCAGCCAGTTCGTCAACCGTTTCGCCTTTCGCCGCCAGCAACACGAGTGCGCCGGCGATCTGGGCGTCAGTTGAACTTTCATGCAAGAGCGCTTCGAGCAACTCCGCTGATTCGCTGGCGCTCAAGTGTTCCCGCCTCACGAGGCGCAATAAGATCTGTCGCAACTGGTCGTTCGGCATGAAGGGCGCTCTAGATCTTCAGGAAGTTGGCGAGCAACTGCTTGCCGCCGGCGGTGAGAATCGATTCGGGATGAAACTGCACCCCCTCGACCTTTAACTCGCGATGACGCAAACCCATGATGATGTCATCAGTGGTATAGGCCGAGATCTCGAGACAGTCAGGCAGGCTCTCGCGTTCGACGATCAACGAGTGATAGCGCCCGGCTTTGAAGTTATCATCAAGTCCCGCAAATATCGTTTTGCCGTCATGACAAACCTCCGACGCCTTTCCGTGCATCAGCACAGGCGACCGGACGACCTTTCCGCCAAATGCCTGGCCGATTGCCTGATGGCCCAGACAGACTCCCAAGATTGGGAGTTTACCTGCGAGCTGCTCGATGACTTTCAAGGAGATGCCCGCCTTATCCGGGGTACCAGGGCCAGGCGAGATAACGATCCGGTCAGGCCGTAGCGCGAACTCGATCTCGTCAACAGTGACTTCATCATTGCGGCGGACTTCGACTCGCTCACCCAGTTCACCGAGATACTGAACGAGGTTGTAAGTGAAGGAGTCGTAGTTGTCGATTACGAGAAGCATTGGGAGAAGATGTTGGATGTTAGATGCTGGATGTTAGTCGCTGTCGGTGGTCAGTTGTCCGTTGTCCGTTGTTGGAACTTTGTACTTTGTACTTTGTACTTTGTGCTTTGTGCTTTGTGCTTTTAGAAGATGGTGGCAGTTAGGGCACTGCCTGTAATGTGATCTCAAATCTCAAATCTCATATCTCAGATAAGTCGAGAGAACCAAAGTGCAGCGTACAAAGCTCCAGTGCACAAAGTTCAAAGTTCAAAGTTCCAAGTACAAAGCACAAAGTACAAAGCTCAAAGTACAAAGACCAAAGGCCCAAGACCAAAGACCACTCTCAATTATTTCTTCTCCGCACCTCGTAGCCACTGCGCAAATTCTACGTGCTTATTTCTGTCGGCCCAATCGGCGGCAGTCACTCCATCCTCGTCCTTTAATTTTGGGTCGGCGCCTTTCTCCAACAGCAAACGCGCCGCGTTCCACCGGCCATACGTCGCCGCCCACATCAAAGGCGTGCCTCCCACTTTATTCTGCACGTTCGGATTGGCACCCTTGTCCAACAACATTCGTAGAATATTCAGGTTGTCCGTCTGCGCCACCGTGTGCAACACCGAATCGCCGTGCTGGTCCTGAAAGTTCACTTCAGCGCCGCGGACCAGCAGAGATTGCACAACGTCTTCGCGGTCACGTGCGGTGTAGATGATTAAAATACTCACGCCGTCGGCGCCACGCGCATTCACATCCAGGTTCGGTTGGGCCAGTATCGCGGCGGCCACTTCCTCATGTCGCTTGGCTAGCGCCCGCAGCAATGCGGTGTAGCCATTGTGGTTCTTCACATTGACGTCGGAGCCACCCTGCAACAACGCCTTGACTACCGGTAGATCGCCACGGCCCGCCGACTTCATCAAAATCGTTTCGCCTTCGGCATCGGCAGCATTCGGATTTATTCCGGCCGCGAGAAATGCGTTTACTGCAATGACGTCACCCGCAGCGGCAGCAGTCTCGAAAGCCTTTTCATCAAAGGTGTAACCGCGCAAAGTCAGAAACTGCCGGGCTGCGGTCGGCGTCGGCGTCTCGTCTTTCGCCGCACAACCGGTCAGGAGAATGATCAGAATAAAGAATCCAACTCGCTTTACCTTGTCGTTAGCGAAGATCAACATGAACCCCCGGATGCAAGTAAAGGTTGGCAGTTTGGCCAGTCGAACCGGCTCTGCCGCATTCCTTGCGGTTAAGCATTTGGCTTACCGAACACCACCATCATGGTGAGGCTACGCCTAAGGGCGAATGCTTTCCAAGTTGAGAGGCGAAGGCAGAGCCTATGAAAGGGAGCGTCTGCGGTAAGCCATAGGCATACCGCAAAGGAAGCGGCAGAGCCGCGAAACCCGCTTCGGGCGCCGTAGTAGATGCAGTTGTCGCTGACATCCTTAATCCAAACTCAGCTGGTCTGGGGTCACTTCGCGCAGCCGGCGACTATCGCACGAATGATTCTAATCGGTTTGTCGGGTTTATCTCCCGTCACCGGCGCGCCATTGATCGCGTCGGCGATTTCAATGCCCTTGGTCACTCGACCGAACGCGGCAAACTTCGAATCCAGATGACTACCTTCGCCGACCAGAATAAAAAAATGCGTCGTAGCGCTGTTCGGCTCCTCGGTGCGGGCCATCGAAACGATTCCGCGAACGTGTCGAATGATGCCCGGCTCGTCCGGAAGCTTCCGCCCCATTTTCCGCGCGAGTTCAGCACTCCATTTCTCGCTCGTCGATAAGTTGCCGCCCTGAACAACGAAGCCCTTTACTACCCGACTGAACGTGGTGGTATCGAGCGAACCGGTAGCCACAAGGTTCAAGAAACTGCGGACGGATTCAGGCGCCGATTCAGGAATAAACTCGATCTCAATGGCGCCAAGTTCGGTCTCCAGGTTCACGCAGTGATTCCGCATCTTCTCAACCGACGCACCGTCGAAGGGTTCGGGTTGCGGCGCGACTACTTCAGCCGGTCGCGCATTCGCCTTCTTCGGTTCAGTTGGGGGCGGATCTTGGGCAAGGGCGATGGTGGGAACAAGAAGCAAACCTGTCACCGCCATCACGCATGAGATCCATCGCGAGCTATATCTGTGCGGAGCGTTAGCAACCTTCCGCAATTCGCTAAAGTCCTTTCTCGGCAAGTTCGATTGCGCCCAGCAAAGCCCGGGCTTTGTTCACCGTTTCAGCATACTCGTGCGCTGGAACTGAATCGGCGACGATGCCCGCCCCGGCCTGAACGAGCGCGTTTCCGTTGCGCAACACAATTGTGCGGATGGCAATGCACGAATCCAGGTTGTCTGCGTAATCCAGGTAGAGTACGGAACCCGCATAAACACCGCGCGGGTCCGGCTCAAGTTCACGAATGATCTCCATGGCACGAATCTTTGGTGCTCCGGTGACGGTGCCTGCTGGAAAACAAGCAGCCAACGCGTCAAAGCGATCCAGCCCATCACGCAACCGCGCACGCACGCTTGAAACCAGATGTTGCACGTGCGAGTAACGTTCAATCGACATCAACTCTTCCACTCTTACTGAACCCGGATCTGCCACTCGACCGAGATCATTGCGGCCGAGGTCAACCAGCATCATGTGTTCGGCGACTTCCTTCTCGTCGGTCTTCAAATCTTCACCCAGCATCCAATCTTCGGTTTCGGTGCTGCCCCGTTTTCGCGTCCCCGCAATAGGACGGTAATCCAACCGCTGGCCGTGACAGCGTACCAGCATCTCAGGAGAAGCACCGATTATTGATTCGTTGCCGCAGCGCAGAAAGAACATGTACGGCGAGGGATTGATGGCGCGCAGGGCGCGGTAGATCGCAATTGGATCGCCTTCATAACGAGTGGTAAAGCGCTGCGAAAGCACAGTCTGATAGCAATCACCCGCCGCTATGTACTCCTGAATTCGGCGAACGGCATTCTCGAAATCATCTCGTTTCCAGTTCGACTGCGGAGGTTGTGACGCCGTTTCCTGAGTGTCGGCGCGAGGGGGCGGCGAGGGAATCGGAGCGAGCAACTGACGCTCAGTCGCTGCCGTTCGCTCGACCGCTTGATCATAAAGTCTGCGGAGCCGAACCC
Source organism: Pyrinomonadaceae bacterium (assembly GCA_041744295.1). GTDB lineage: Bacteria > Acidobacteriota > Blastocatellia > Pyrinomonadales > Pyrinomonadaceae > PSRF01. Next base: position 18,453 of record JBGTLE010000221.1, read on the forward strand.
GGCTGCCTTTCGCTTCCTCAGTGAGAACGATCGAAACGATCTCCATTCGTTGGCGCACGCGATCAAACGCGATGATGTTGCGGTAGAACATCCAGACCGCGCCTGTCGCCGCGTCAAGCGCCATCGTCTCGCCGCCGATCGGATCGCCATTCTGCAAAGCCGGTTCGAACCATTCCGCGGCATCGTAGGTGAGGTAGCCGACGGCGCCGCCTGAGAAGGGGGCCAAACCAGCTCGACGTGCGAGTAAACGTTCCTTGAAGTAATCACGGACCCAATCCGTGGCGAGCATTGCGTGGACCTGGGTTTTTCCGTTTTGCTCAACAATGGTGTGCGAGTTGTAACCACGCACGATCATCTCGGGCTCAACGCCCAAAAACGAATGTCGAGCGATACGTTCGCCGCCTTCGATCGATTCCAGCAAGAAAGCGTAACGCGCATCGGCGGTAAGCCGCAGGAAAGCACTGACCGGCGTGTGCAGGTCGGCGAGCACCGCCCGCACCACGGGAACCACGTTGCCCTGCGTCGCTTCGCGTTCGAATTCTTCAAAGGTTGCCGGTTGGAGTTCGAGCATCCGGATTCAGATCAAGCGATTCGCTGCGAGCCAATGACCGCCATCGACGACCAACACAGCACCATTGATGTAGCTCGCCGCGTCTGAACAAAGAAATATCGCGGCATTCTCAATGTCTGCGATCGCGCCAAAACGCCCGAGGGGAATGCGCTGCTGTAACTTCTCTTTGATAGGCGCGGGCACCAGACGCTTCATTCCTTCGGTATCACCGATTGGTCCCGGCGCGATTGCGTTTACCCGAATGCCATGCCGGCCCCACTCGACTGAAAGATTTCGGGTGAGCGCGTCGACACCGGCCTTGGCGGCGGAAACGTGAAGCTGCATCGGCGTGCCGAGGTAGTGCAAGGTGGCGCTGATGTTGAGTATCTGGCCGCGGTTCTTCTTCAACTCAGCAAAGGCCGCGCGACAGACGTTGAACGTTCCTTTCAGATCAATATCTACGACGGTGCCAAATCCGTTTGGCGAGAGTTCCTCGGCCGCACACAGAAAATTTCCCGCGGCGCCATTCACCACGATATCGATCTTGCCAAAGTGCTCAATCGTCGTTGCGATTGCCTTTTCAACTTCCTCTGGATTGCGCACGTCGGAGACGACAGCAAGGGCCTTGCCGCCATTCTCGTTGATTGCCGCGGCCGCGGGTTCGAGGTGTTCCAGTTTGCGGCTGACGAGGGCGACAGCCGCGCCGGCTTCAGCAAGCGCGCGAGCTACGCCACCAGTGATGCCGGTTCCGCCACCGGTGACGAAGGCGACGTGGTCATTGAGGATTCCCTCAGCAAAGATTTTGTTTGGCATAGGTTTGATGTAGAACCGAAGTTACAGTATTTGCAGCGTACCAACGAAGTGCAGGTCGGGAAGATTTGCAGTCGGGAAGGGTGGTTTACCCCCGCTTCTGCCTTGGGGAATCATCTTGTAACATTTTCAGCGCGGGGGTAAACCACCCTTCCTGACCGCAAGCTAATCAGAAAGATCTTTGTGCCTTGCTCAGCTGCCGGCGATGAAGGGGCGTGACTGGACAATAAAAATCTGTCCCTTCATGTATGCCCACTCGATGTCCTGATCACGAGCCCGAAACACTCGTTTGATCTCCGTGCCGGCCTTCACCAGTCGCCGGATCACTTCATCAGTCAGTACCGCGCGCTCGCCGCTAAGCGGCACTTCCTTCACACCACCGTTCTCATCAAACGTCAGCAAGCTGTCTTCTGCAGAACGGGTCAACACCTGGACGGCGTTGGTTCGGGGCCGAAATATTATCTGCTCAGCAACGCGTTTGCCTTCGACAACGCGAATACCTAAACCACGTTTCGCGCTGATGTAGATCGCACCCCTGTTCTCTGTGTCGAACGGATCGGTCGTGATCATCACTCCCGAACTTTCAGAGTTGATTCCCTCTTGAATCAGCACGGCCATGAATATCTTCGAATGGTCTACGCCCGCACGTTCGCGCGCCTCGTAGGCCTCAAAGTTCCAAAGCGAGGCCCACACAGTTTTGATCGCAGCGATCAATTCCTGCTCGCCCTTCACATTAGGGACCGTCGTGTACAACCCCGCGCCGCTGAAATTCGGAAGGTCTTCAGAGTTCGACGAGCTGCGGACGAAAAGTCCTTTTCCCGCATACTCAGTTCGCGCGCGGCGCAGTACTTGTTCCTGCAAAGCAGCATCGAATGCGCCCCGCTTGATCCGATCGCGCATTGCAGTGAGACGTTCGCGACGGTAAGCCGGGTCATGAACAAACCGCTGGTCGTTGAACATCTCGTAAAGGACTTCATCCAGATCGTTATCCTTCATGAAGGCGTCGTAAAAGTAGAACGGAATCGTAAACCCGCTGGGTACTACAATGCCGGGCAATTTCGAAGCAGCAACCTCGCCAAGGTTCGCTGACTTTCCACCAAACGCGAGACTCGCCGTTGAGCGCTGGGCCGCCAAAGGAAGCAATCGCTTCTCTGCCAGATTGAATCGTGGTTTGACCACGTCCAGGCGCACGGCCAGCCGTCGCTGGTACTCACGCAACTGGTCTATGTCAGCGCGTTTGATTGAGTAACCATCGCGCTTCGTCTCAAAACTCACCCACCAGCCGTCATACTGCTTTAGCAGTTCATGTGCATTTTTAAGATAAGCGTTCGGCACGCCCCAGCCTTTCGCCAACAAATTGATATGCGAGAGTGGCGTTGAAGGTTGAGAAGTGATGATGCCGGCTACCGGCGGCAGTTGGATCGGAACTTCATCCAGCACTACGATCTCGTTGAAGCCAATTTCAACGTGCTCGTCCAACTTTGGAATTACGTGAATGCGGCCAATGCCGCGCGCAATGTTGAGCGCCTGATAGTTCTGCTCTTTGTTGATGTCGCTCTGCAGGATGCGTGCGAGTCCGGCGATTCCCTTTGACGCTTCGTCCTGACGCAGGGAGTTTGGCTTATACGCGACCGGGACAAAAAAGCTCTTGTTAATGATCTCGGAGGTGAGTTGGATTTGATCGCTGGGAATCAGATCGCCTTCCCAAAACTCAAACGTCCAACGCTTGATCGGAGTTTGATAGGCGATAGTTCCGAGAATGAAACGACGATTGGGTTTGAGATAGTTGTTCTCGAAAAACTCCCGACCGCGTTCGAGTGAAAGATAGTTACCGTTGACGAAGTCTTTGTGAAATGGATAGCGCTTTTTGTTGACGTAATAAATTTTATTCTTGCTTTGGCGGTCGATAACGAAGATCAAGTGGGGCAGCGCGTAGGGCGTTTCGGGATCGTAGGTGACGGCCAGTGAATCGAACTCTGTTTGCGAGGTCACTGCCGGAAGCGAACGCCTGGCAGCGGTCTTTGGCGACTGTGCTTGAACCGCGAACGACGCGCTTAACAAGAGGCTCGCTAAAAGGAGTTTAGATATTTGTGCGGAAGGCCGGGAATCGCGTTTCGACAAAATCATATGCTGGTTGAACCTGAGTTTAGTCTTGTGTCTGCCCGTTTTGTCGTTTACTGAGATAGCGCTCGACAAAGTTAATAAAACTGTTCAAGCGCTCATTTGTGTCTGCCAGCGCGGCATCCGTTCGCTTCTGGGCCTCAGCGAGTTCGGCAAGTTTTGCCTGCGTTACCTTTTGCGTGTCGCCGATGATATTTACTAACCCGACAAACGCTCCTTCCATACGGCTGACGCGTTGTTCAACCTGAGTCTGGCTTTCGCTAAGCGTCTGAACGTTAACCGCAGTCTGGGCCTGTTGATTCAGGATAAATTCCATCTGTCTTCTTACTTCATCGTCTGTCATTTGAGTCTCCTTTCGCTGTGAGGTTCCCGGCCTCCCGTTGCAGCAATTCTACCAGATCATCAATGTGCCGGCGCTCGGTTAGAAAGCTGTTCACGTTTATCCGCAATGCTCGCCGGCTGTGCAAGACCGTAGTGGTAAGCCACGCCTCACCACCGCGTTCGATCCGCTGCTGCAGTTGCTGTTGCAGCCGATCCTGGGTGGCGCCATCCGCGTCGCGAGCGTCATCCGGAAGAAACTTGAAACAGCACACGGCAGTCTCTACTTCACCAAGCCGCACGAAGTCCTTCAGCTCATCTATCTTCGCGCCAAAGTATTCCGTCAGCTCGATCTGGCGGTCGATTATTTCGGCATAACCCTGGCGCCCAAGAAACTTCAAAGCCATCCACAGTTTCAGTGAGTTGAAACGCCGCGTGCCCATCTGTCCATAGCGAAAGAAATCAAACTCGACGTCGTCGCCCCCGCGATCTTCATTCAAGTACTCTGGGGTGATGTCGAAAGCCTTCCGCAGAACCTGGCCGCCATCTCTAACCAGCAAGGCGCCACAAGAGAAAGGGACAAACATCCACTTGTGCGGATCGATTGTGATCGAGTCCGCCTCTTCGGCTCCTTTCAATTTTCCGAGGTGCTTCTGTGAAAAAGCGAGGGCCCCGCCATAAGCGGCATCCACGTGGTACCAGCAATCATACTTGCGGGCCACCGCGGCCAGTTCCGGCAGTTGATCGACGACGCCTGTTGACGTGGTTCCGGCAACTGCGACCACACAGAACGGCAGACGACCGGCGCGGATATCTTTCTCCATGGCCTCCTCAAAAGCCCGCGGTTCGACGTGAAAGTATTCGTCGGTCGGGATCTTGCGGAGGCTGCCACGGCCAAGACCGAGCAAGTCCGCACTCTTCTCAATTGAGTAGTGGCACTGTTCCGAAGCGTAAACGACCAACTCCGCCGCAGCCACGCGAACACCTCGCTGACTCAAGTCCGCGGAAACGCGATCCCGTGCGCACTTGAGCGCAATCAGATTTGCTTCTGAACCACCACTGGCGAGCGTCCCAAAGCTCTTTTCGCCATACTGCAGCAACTCGCAAAGCCAATGAATTACTCGCGCTTCGATCATTGCGGAGGTGGGACCGTTTCGCCAGGCGCCGGCATTCTGATTCAACATCGACGTAAGCGCGTCCGCCCAGACTCCGATCGGCAAAGGCGTTGGATTGAACTGACCAAAGTACCGCGGACTGGGAACGAGCATCGCATGCGGCGCGACATCGCGTTCAAACCGGGACAGGATCTCTTCGATGCTGGTGCCTTGCTCGGGAAAGGGTTCGTCGAAGAGTTTGTGCGTGTCGGCGGGAGTGGCTTCCGAAGTGACGCGCCTCGAATCAAGATCACTGACGAACTCGGTGATGATCTTTGTGATTGCCGGTCCGAGTTGTCGATGTTGGTTTATGATGTTTTCCATGAAAGAGTCCTGACCTGAAAATGTCGTGGTAATGCGGCCAAGCATCTCACGTACTTACGAGATGCGGCAAAGACCTGGGAGTTTAAACGACTCAACCGTCCGATGTGCGGCGGTGGCTATGCCTTTTAATGAGTCCTCGTTGTCTGGTAACGGTTATTCACTCAATCGCAACACTCATACCTTGAGCGCTTACAAGTCCAATGATGATTTTGGATCAAACCAACTCTTTCCGAGCCACCCTGGAAGCTGAGAGTTCGAACTACGGGATCCAACTCGCGGACGCCGAGTTAGTCCTTCTTTGTGGCTACTACCAACTCATCATTAAGTGGAATCCTCTATTACATCTGGTCGCACCCTGCTCGCCGGAAGAGTTTGCAACGAGACATGTACTTGAAAGTCTGACGCTGCTCGCGCATCTGCCCGAGCATGCGCGTGTGGCAGACATAGGTTCGGGTGGCGGTCTGCCCATCGTTCCTTGTTTGATCGCTCGCCCGGATATTCAAGCGACTATGATTGAAGCTTCGAAAAAGAAAGCAGTTTTTCTACGTGAAGTCTTGAAAGAGACGGGAACGGCGGCGCAAGGAAATGTCATTGCCGAACGGTTCGAGAGTATCCAAACTCCCGCAGCCGCTTTTCTCACCTGTCGCGCCCTCGAACACTTTCAGGAACTGCTGCCGCAGATGGTTCATTGGGGTAAGGACCTGACACAGCCGAGCAAGCTTCTGCTTTTTGGCGGGGAGAGTTTACGAATTAGATCGGATGAACTGGAGTTGTGCTACTCAGCAGAATTGCTGCCGAATTCAGAGAAACGATTCTTGTTTGTGGTCGTTTTGAGTTGAGCCAGCAGGCTTACGTCAAGATACGAAGTGCAGAGGGTAGTGATGCAGTTTGAGGTCTGTAAATGAAGGATGAAACACCTTCGGTGTAAGCGCCCACAATATCCATTTCATGAATCCACCGTGCCCAAAGCAAGGGCTAACGCAATCGCTGCACTACTATTGTTTCAGGCTGCGCGTGTTCCGGTATGAGAGTCATCGTGCTAACGCTATGATTCGGACTTCCCCAAGCTACAATTGCACCATACCGATCAGTGCGACCGGCAGTGCCTGACCTGGTAAGTTTGTAGAGAGACGCAAAGACTCGCCGCAGCAGACTTGCCCTGATCGTCCGCGGCGCAAAGCTCACCTTTCCGGCTTCGTTACTCAGTTGCAACTCTTCGTGTCCTTCCTTCTCTAGGAGATAGTGTCGCCAATGCTCGGTCACCCTAATTGCGCTCACAGGTATGCCGACGTCATCGACTACCTGCAAATTCCAGGCGGGCACCACTGTTATTTGGAAGGGGTAGATAAGGAGAACTAGCATCAGCAGAAACAAAACGGCCAGCGTGATCTTGAACGGCCGACTAAGTTCAAGAAGACGCTGGCCTATCTGTTTTATGAGTTTGCTGAGGGTCTGCAAACCAGTCCTGGTCTTACTTGACGATTTCGATCCCGATCAGTTGTTGACCGGAGATCACATACTCCGCCGGGGCCAGTTCACGTTCATAAACCGGCGAGAGTGCCGTCGGAGTGTAACCACCGGAGTTGCGATCGCTGTTCAAAGTGGCGACGACGGAAGGAGGCAGGTTTGGCAACTCGTCCGTTCCAATCACCGCGCCGGGGGTGATCCGAAACAGTTTGAGGTAAAGCCGGTCGCTCCGCTTGACCTTATTGATCGCGCGCACGAGTTGACTCAGATCCTGCGGCACGAATGACTTCGTCGCGGACCCCTCCTGCAAAGCGCCACCGTCGCCGACAAACACCAGCAACTGTCCGGGTGTCGCATCTGCGGGAATCTCCACCGGAATGCGCTGCACAAACTGCTTTCCGGAGTCCGTTCGGACGTACGCTTGCACTTCAATCTTTTCTCCTCGCCGAACTTCGGTACGATCGACCGCAATTCGTTCGAGCGTGCCGGCGTATTTCGTATCGGAGGATGAGATATCAAGCGTGACGCCATCGATCTGGACGTTCTCGAAACCGCTGCCCAGCAGCGAACTGACGGGCCCAGCTACCGAGCTGGCAGCCTGAATCGCCGAGTTCATTGCCGAGAAACGCTGGTCTAGCTTGATCGTCTCCTGCCCCTTGACCGTGATTGATCCCTTCAAGCTAATCGTTGATTCCCCTAAACCGCGCTCGCTGGAGACAATCGTATTGAAGATCGTGATGTTCAGCAGCAGCGGAGTCAGGAACGTGTCGTTGGCAATTTCATAAGAGTAAGTCTCGACGCGATCGCGACTAGTACGCAGCTTTATTTTCACCGGGACCATTTTGGGCGACTGGCCGAGCTTGCCATAAATTCCGCTCGAACGATCCTGTGAGATTGCACCCACCATCTGACCGGGCACAGACAGTTTGAACGAGTTGTTCATGCTCGAAATTACCGTGACCACCGAACTCTCCGTCATCGGCATATCCGACATGCCAAGACTCAGGAACGGGTGTCCGAACGCATAAATACGGTCGCCATCTCGATGAGTAACGGTTCCCGTCGCCGCAATCGAATAGTCGCCGCGGACGAGTTGCACGCTAATCGAGGTGCCGGGCATGAGCGTTCGTTCGGTTACTTTCCCCATCGGCGTGATTGCGGCTGAACCGCCCGCGCCGGAAACCGGTAGCAAGCCGTTCGCGATTAATTGCGGCGCAAACAAAGCAAGCGATTCCTGGCTGATGCCGCCAAAGACGACCGGCGTGGCAATCGGCGTCATTTGTTGTCCCAGAAAAGGAATCAGCGGTGAACCAGCGGACACGGGCGCAATCAACGGAGCTGAATTCATCGTTGGCTTTGGCAGCGTGGGCTTCCAATCAATACCGGCGAGTTGCGTGAATGAGACTGGCCGCGGCTGCGCTGGAGTCAATCGTTCGACCGGCGAACCGTTCTCAAAAAGATCGATCATCTGCTGAATCGGAGTGATGCCGCAGATTGGTTCTTTCGAGAAGGGAAAGCTAAATGCCAGCGCGCCAATCAACCGGCCGTCGATATACACCGGGGAACCAGACATCCCGGCAAAAACTCCTGTTTTCTCAGCGTTGACGCCGCTCAGTCTGGCAATAATTGCGGATTGCCGCGGCGCGGGGAAACCTGGCAATACTCCAAGGATCTCGACGCCAAACTCCTCGGGCTCCGCACCCGCGAAAACCGTGCGGGCTATGCCTTTCATGCCGGGTCGTAGATCTCCGACCGGGTAAAAGCCGCTATTCGGGGTCTTGCTTGCGAGCTGTTGCGCGCTTGCTGAAGTGAGGCAAACCAGCGATGCAACGCCAAGAATCAGGGCTAGGAAAAACTTTTTCATTAACAACCTCTTCCGAAGACTACTGCAATCGCGACTATAACTTTGGCCACAAGGCCGGTCAAGGATGAGCTTCTGCCGGCGGTGTTGCAGTTGGAGTACAGGAGCTTAGAGTTCAGCCTTTACGCTGGGGATCTTGCTAACAAACCGCGCAAACTAAAGTTTGAACTCTGAACGCCTGTACTCAAACTGCACCAGTCCTCATCAGTCGTATGCGGATGATTCTTCTCAGCGAAAATCACCAGATCGGGATCCACTGAGGTGGACGAATACCTGTCGCGCAGGCTTAGACGCAGATGGAGGGCAATTCGTTTCATTCCTTTTTGGAACAAACGACAATTGTATTGGCTTTGCTCGCTATTGGGTGCGTGCTAACGTCAGAACTGTGACAGGTGACAGGTGACAGGTGACAGGTGACAAGTGACAAGTGACTCGATTCAGGGCTTTATTCTGGCCGGTGGCGCGTCAAGACGCATGGGCACCGATAAGTCGCGACTCGCCATCGCGGGACAAACTTTTTCAAAACGGATTGCCGAGGAAATGTCGCGCGTGACCAACGCGGTCACGCTTGTCGGACAGGCCGGCGATAATTCGGGGCTGAACAGCGTGCCTGATATCTACGGCCAATGGGGCGCGCTTGGAGGGCTTCACGCCGCGCTTGCCAATTGCGCATCCGCGTGGGCCATCGTTGCGGCGTGCGACCTACCTTTTGTTACCGGGGAGTTGTTCGAAAGGATGGCGGGATTGCGGGCAGACTTTGACGCGGTGGCCCCAATCCAGGATGACGGATTCCCTCAGCCCCTTTGTGCCCTCTATCGAGTCAATCCTTGTCTGGGGGTCGCGGACGAGCTGATTCGGAAAGGCGAGCGTCGGCCCATCAAGTTGCTGCAAACCGTCCAGACGCGATGGCTTCAGTTCAATGAGTTGAGTGATCTCAACGGTGCAGCCACCTTTTTTGCTAATATCAATACCCCTGACGATTACGCTCGGGCCAAAGAAACAAGGAGGCAATCGGTGAAATGATGAGGTGAAACAGGAAATAGCATCCTTAATTCATGGATCCCAACACATGTCTCCACGACGTCGTCTCGGCAAAAAACTCTTCAAATCTTTCCTGCCAATAGTTCTGGTAGTGGCTTTGGCATTAGTCGTCGCCCTCGCCTCGATTGTCTACGGCGTGGTCCGTCCGCCGCGACGCGCGTATCTGGTTACACCTCAGGCCTTCGCCCAGTTCAGCGGTCAAGTTCTCAAAGTGACGGACGAAGCCTGGACCAATAGCGATGGAACTGGGGCTCGTGGTTGGTTGCTGCGGGGATCGACAAACGCTCCGGCAGTGGTCTTTCTGCACCGCTACGGCGCCGATCGTTCCTGGCTCTTCAACTTAGGCGTCAAGCTGAACGAGAGTTCGAACTTCACCATTCTTTGGCCCGATGCGCGTGGACACGGGTTGAAACCGCCAGTGAATTACACGACGTTTGGAGCGAAAGAAGGCGAAGACGTTCTGTCAGCGCTCGCATTTCTGCGGACGCTGAAAGGCGAAGAAGGTGCGCCCCTGGTGCGGGAACCAATCGGTGTTTATGGAGTCGAGCTCGGGGCTTATGCGGCGTTGGCAGCGGCTCCGAAGAGTGCGGAGATTAAGGTTCTCGTTTTGGATTCGGTTCCCGGTCAGCCGGATGAACTCTTGCGGGCCACCGTCCGGGAAGACTTTGGGTTGGATAACAAGGCCGTTAGGTATTTGGTGCGGGCCGGCACAAAGCTCTTTCTGCTCGGCAAGTATCAAAACACGAGTGCGTGTGATCTGACTAAATCGCTTAACACGCAGCGGGTACTTCTTTTGTCCGGCGAGGAAGCGGGTTACCTGCGCCAGTCAACGGTTGAGCTGCAGCGCTGCTTTCCAAATGCGCAAGACCTGGAAGTAAATACCGAACTGCCTCTGACAGGATTGCGATTAACTTCGGCGACCGGAGATGCAGGCGAGGCTTACGACCGACGCGTAATAGATTTCTTCGATAGGGGTCTGCGCTAACAGTCTCACTTGCGTCGCAAACTCACGATTGCGAGCGTCCCATTATCCACAATCACTTCTCCTTCCGCATCATGCAACCTAGTTAACTGATCAACGTACTTCACAGGCACGATCACCAGCAGTGGATTCCGGTCAGGACCTGCGGCACTTAGGATCTGTCCCGCCCCTTCGAATTTGATTGGCTGGCCCTCGGCGTCGTATGCAAGCCGTCCGGCCGCGTAGAACTCAGCGCCCCGATCTATTTCATGCAGGAAGTAGACTCGCGCCGAACCATAACCACGGGCACCTGCCTTGTCGAGCAGGTATTTTGTCGTTTGAGTCGGCACAAACTGTGTGACGCCACAGTTGAGCGCGATCATGAAACTCAAAACAATCGCGGTCGCAATCGCGATGGTTGAAAAGAGTTTGTATCGCACGAACAGCAACACCAGGACACCGGCGAGGACTAGTGGGGCGACGATTAGCGCGGCACAGCTCGCGTCGGGCGCTGGTGAAATGGCAGTGAACACAAAAGCGCCAACGGCAAAGAGGAGCAGCGTGGCAGCCATGATCCGCATGGTTGAGTAGGGATAGTTGCCGGAAATGAATCGAGTAAGACGCTCGCCTCCAAGCAAAGCCAGCGCTGGCAAGAGGGGCAGAATGTAACCGGGAAGCTTCGATCCCGAGAACGAAAAGAACACCAGCGGTAGCGCCAGCCAGGCAAAGGTGAACACACGAAATTGGTCCGTGGGAGTTGAACCGCGCCAGTGCCAGCCCCGCGCGCGTCTGAGCGCGTCAATTGTCAGAACCAGCCAGGGCAATGTCATCGGAAAAATCACCAGCGGGTAGAAGAAGAACGGCTGCGGGTGACCATACTTGTTGGAAACGTAGCGGGTGAAGTGGTGCTGAATAAAGAACTCGTCGACGAAAAGCCAACCGTGACGCACCACTACCGGTCCATACCAGACTGCCGCAATCGCCAATGACAACGGCACGCCCCACATCAAACTCAACCGCAAGCGGCGGCGGGGCAATCGTCGTCGGAGCAGGTAATAGAGAACGACTATGCCCAGCGGCAGCACAATTCCGATCAACCCTTTGGCGAGCAGCGAAACGCCAATGAAGAAATAGAACCCAATCATCAGCCACCGCTGTCGTCGCTCATTCACTTCTATTTGGGAGAGAAAAACGAGACTGAGTGCCCAGGTAAGTGACATCGTGATCACGATGTCGAAGGTTGCCGCGCGCGAAAAGACGACTATGCCCGGCGTGGTCGCCAGAATTAGCGCACTCCAACAACCTAATCCGCGCAGTGCCGCATCCCCGGAGATCGCGGACACTCTCTTTCCTACAAAATAAATTGGGACGATTGTTAATAAGCCACAGACAGCGGAGCCCAATCGCGCGGTTGCTTCGGAAATCCCAAACACAGCAAACGCGGCCTGCAGCATCCAGTAGAGCAACACCGGCTTTTCAAACCAGGTGTACCCGGCAAGAGTCGGCGTGATCAGATCGCCGCGCAGAAACATCTCACGCGCCACTTGTGCATAGCGTGGTTCATCAGGGCCAATTAACGGCAGATAGCCGAGCCCGTAGAAATAGAATGCGGTGATTACTAAGACGAGAAGCAGGCAGGCCCGCTTGGCTAGGTTAGAAGTTAGCAAGTATATTTTGGTCCGTGTTGGTCCGTCGTCAGTGGTCAGTGGTCAGTTGTTACTTCGCTTAACTGGCGCCCGAGTATTGTCCACTTCGTCAAGACTTTTCAAACTTCTGATTGTGCACGGCACTGATTCTGTTATGGTTTCCCATAAAATGACATTGCATACAACTGACAACCTACCACTGACAACGGACTGACCACTGACAACGGACTAATAATCCCATGCACCTACGAACCGCCGTGATCGGCGTTGGCCATCTCGGTCGCCAGCACGCTCGCATTCATTCAGCCTTAGCCGCAGAAGGATTGAGTTCTTTCACTTACGTCTGTGACTTAAACGAGCAGACGGCCCGCTCGATTGGCGAAGAGCGAGGAGTTTCGTGGACCGCGGATTGGCACGAACTTATGGGGCGTGTCGATGCTGTCAGCCTCGCCGTGCCCACCGAATCGCACTGCGAAATTGCCTGCCCATTGTTGGAGGCCGGCATTCACGTACTGGTTGAAAAGCCGATCTCCCGCACCCTTGCCGAGGCCGAGCAGATGATTGCCGCTGCCAGGAAAAGCGGCGCAGTCTTGCAGGTCGGCCATCTCGAGCGTTTCAATCCGGCCCTCGTTGCCTTGCGCCCTCATGTCAGGAATCCCGTCTATTTTGAGATTCATCGGGTCGGTGAATTTACCGCACGCTCATTGGACATCGATGTCGTGCTCGATTTGATGATTCACGACCTGGATATCGTTCAATGGTTAGTAGGGGAAGATAGTGAAGTGACCGCGTTGCACGCGGTGGGCATTCCCATTCTCACCAACAAGGTCGATGCGGCAAATGCGCGTTTGGAGTTTTCGACGGGCGCGGTCGCCAACATCACGGCGTCGCGCGTCGGGACGGAAAGAATTCGGAAGATGAGGTTTTTTCAGCCGCACGATTACGTCGCGGTTGACTATGCCACGCGGCGGGCTTCCGTGAGCAGCCTGGCCCCGCCAACTGCGGAGGGTTCGTGGCCCGGCGTCCATGTGCGAAATCTCGACGTCATTGATGTCGATCCCCTGCGTGCGGAGATCATCGCGTTCATCGAGTCAGCGTCGTCGGGACAACCGGCAGTCGTGCCGGGAAGTGATGGTCGCAAGGCATTGGCTTTGGCTTTGCGCGCGCTCGAACGAATACACGAACACGCTGCGCGAGTCAGAATCGGATAATGGATAGACTGAGAAGGGTTGGTAAGTTTCAGTCAGGAAGGGTGGTTTACCCCCGCTGGTTCCCCACTGTTAGTCGATAGATTGCACAAGCGGGCGTAAACCACCCTTCCTGATTGAAACTTATCCAACGTGCAAAACTTCTACCAGACTTGCATTGTTGCCACTTTTTCCGAATCTGCAATTCTTTGACACACTAATCAATGTCTAACCAAGCTACAGCTGAACCAAAGATTACTCAGTTTCTTTCTGAGCGCGTCGAGGCCGGCGACTTCCCTTCGGCTGTTTATCTAATTCAAGAAAACGGTCGTGAGGTTTTTGCGGATGCCATCGGGCACTCAGTCGTCAATCCGTACAGCATCCTTGCTTCGGTAGATACGATCTACGATCTGGCTTCCTTAACCAAGCCGCTGGTGACCGGTTTCCTCTGCGCCTTACGAATCGAACGCGGCGAGCTCGACCTGGACCGAACGGTTGCGGATTACCTTCCCGAGTTCAAAACAGCAGACAAAGCGGCTATTACCGTGCGCCAATTATTGACGCACTCGTCTGGTTTGCCGGCGTGGCGGCCGCTGTACATTCTTACTGAAGGAAATCCGGAAAACGCCCTGGCGCAGATTGCGAATGAGCCGCTTGCGTACGCACCCGGCAGGCGCGTGGTCTACAGCGATTTGGGATTCATCACGCTCGGCTTCCTATTGGAGCGCATCAGCTCAACGAAGCTGGCCACGCTGGCGCCAGCCGAGATATTCACGCCGCTAAAGCTCCAGCACACATATTTCAATCCTGAAACCGCGATGCAAACGGGAATTGCCGCGTGCGAGATTGGTAACCTTTACGAACAGAATACCAGCCGCGAAAGCGGTCTTCCCGAATACCACGATTGGCGCAAACGAATTATTTGGGGTGAGGTACATGACGGCAACGGTTATTTTCTCGGCGGTTCGGCTGGACATGCCGGTCTGTTTGCCAATGCCCGCGATGTTGCCTTGCTGGCTGGTCAATTCCTGGCCGGTCTAACGCGTCTATTCAAGCGGGAGACGTGTGCGCTGTTTCGAACGAATCTCACGGAGGGATTGGATGAGGCGCGGTCGGTCGGTTGGCAACTGGCGGCAACGTCCGATTCAACTGGTGGCAAGGAATTACCGTCCGACAGCTTTGGCCACAACGGATTCACGGGTACGTGTTGCTGGAACGATCCCTTGAATGAAAGGACCTACATTCTGCTCACCAACCGCACTCATGCGCGCGAACTGCCTTTCGTCAACATCAACAGCGTGCGGCGACAGTTCCACTCACTCGCGAGCAAAGCGTTGGATCAACATAGTCACAGCTGAACCTCTACTCTCCAAAATGCGGAGCCTTTGATAGGGGTAGGGAGAGCGCTTGATGCGCTCCCCCTCCCTCCGAACCGGACGTGCGGGTCTCCCGCATCCGGCTCTCCAGTTGGTGGTTCACCTTCGAGAGGGTTGACATAACAACTCATGAGCCGCTGCAAGCGAGAACAGCTCCTGAGTCGCAAAGAATTTATTTGGCCAGCGCTGATGGTCGGCGCCACGACCCCGACCAGCTAACCGACACCGCT
>JBGTLE010000222.1:0-6466 GCA_041744295.1 Pyrinomonadaceae bacterium
CGGAAGATAATACCAACCGAGATCGCGTACGCGCATTGGTTCGCGAAGTACTCAACAAGAGTCTTCCGAGCGTTGAAGACGCCACGGATTCCCCAAAGAGTCGCTTCATCGATACCGCGCCAAAAATCTCTGCTGACGGACCCTTCACTCGCGACGAATCTTCCAAGCTGATCATCACAGAAGACGACGTGCGCGGTTTGGATGGCGGCGCAATCTTACGCATCGCGGAAGGCGCAAGACTGACTCCGCTGGCCACCGACATTGTTCGTGAGAAGGGAATCGAACTCGTTCGTCGCACGCCACGCCGAGGTTCGAGAACTTCTAAGCTGATCGCGATCGGCGCCGATCACGGCGGCTTCAAAATGAAAGAAGATCTTAAGTCGTTTCTTGGGGAGTTGGGCCATCGAGTCCAGGATTTTGGAACCGACTCTGAAGCCGCAGTTGATTATCCTGATCTGGCACATGCGGTGGCCCGCGCCGTGTCAGAAGGCTCTTCTGATTTGGGAATCGTTATCGACGGTGCTGGAGTTGGCAGCGCGATGACAGCCAACAAGGTTCCAGGAGTTCGCGCCGCGGCTTGTTACTCGGTTGCGGTGGCGCGTAATTCGCGCGAGCACAACGACGCGAACGTGTTGACGCTGGGTAGTAAGACGATTAGCCCCGCCGAGATGCGCGAGATCGTCGCAGCCTGGCTGGCAACTGAAATCACGGAAGATCGTCACCGTAAGCGCGTTGCAAAGATTGACGCAGTGGAGCGGCAATACAGATAGCGCGGAGTGGAAATCCGCAGGTTTCAAGGGGAAACAACTTTCAATGAAACGCATCTTTTACACGCTGGTATTCTTATTAGGAACCGCCGGGTTCGTTGGCGTCGCCAGCGCTCAAAGCACCTCGGGCCCACCGCCGGTTTCGTCCGCCACGCCGGCGCCGACGCCGAAGCGCTGGGAAAAGTTTTCGCCGCCGCGAGCTGGATTCACTTTGTTGCTGCCAGGCAAGATCACTGCGCAGGAACAAATGGTGGATAAGCCCGGGGGAAAAATGCTGAACCGAGTTTATTTCGCTGACCTCGAGGGTGATGTTTTCATGGTCTCGTATTTAGAGTTTCCTGATCCCGTTACTGATTCGGAAGCGATTAAGCTCATGCTCGATATGGGTCGAGATGGGGTGGAGGGTGCAGGCAAGGCGACGCTCAAGAGTGAAAGTGAAATCAAGCATGACGGATACTCAGGACGGCTGTGGTTGCTTTCGCTTCCGAATGGAATTAAGGCGACAGCAAAAGCATTCTGGGTGTCGAACACCCTTTATCAGTTGCTGGTAATAACGAATGAAGTGCAGACTCCGGCGGAGGCTAAACTGACAAGCGAGCGAATGAGTAGGTTCTTCGACTCGTTCACCTTGACCAGCACGGCTTCCAATTAACATGACTCAATACAACGGACAACTTGATCTCTTGATTGAGCAGATCACGGATGCGATTGTCGCGCGTTTGAATGGCGACGGTGCTGACCAGGCGGCGCTGTGTGGTTGCACTTCCGAATGTTTCAATCGTTGTCCGGAGCGCATGCATCGCATCATCGATGCCGGCGCCGCTCGCATCGGGCTAGTGCTGGGCGAGACCGGTTCAGCCAAAGACTGGGCCAGCCTGATCGACCATACGCTCTTGAAACCCGAAGCCACCGATGAAGACATCAAGCACCTTTGTGAAGAGGCCGCCCGTTATCGCTTTGCTTCGGTTTGTGTAAATCCGGCGTGGGTCAGGGTTGCGGTCTGCAGTTTGCGCGGCACGCACCTACCGGTCTGCACGGTAATTGGTTTTCCCCTGGGGGCGACGCTGTCTGACGTGAAGGCTTATGAAGCCAGGCGCGCGATCTTTGATGGTGCTCGCGAAGTAGATATGGTGATCAACATTGGTGCACTGCGAAGTGGTGACGACTGTCTGGTTGAACATGACATTCGTTCGGTCGTGGAAGTGGCCCATGAGTACGATTGTATCTGCAAAGTGATCATCGAGACTGCGCTGCTGACAGATGATGAAAAGGTACGCGCCTGTATCGCGGCAAAAAATGCCGGCGCAGATTTTGTTAAGACGTCAACGGGATTTTCAAAAGGCGGAGCAACGGTCGCAGACATCGCGTTGATGAGAAGGACAGTCGGATCTGAGTTGGGTGTCAAAGCGTCTGGTGGTGTTAAAGGTCTTGACGATGCACGGAAGCTGGTTGAGGCCGGAGCCACGCGCATTGGCGCGAGTGTCGGAGTAAAGATTGCGCAGGAAGCCGCCGGAGCAAAACTTACCCCGGGCACTGCCGCTTATTGATTGTTGGGAGCGCGGACAGCCTCGTCCGCCGAATCAGCGCCTCAAACCAAGTCTAAAAATATCTTTTACTCTTCGGCTCCGAGGCCGTCGACGTTGAGCAGAGGAGGCCGTCTGCGCTCCAGCAAAGTGCAGGCTCCCTGTCCGAATGAACGAGCTTTGCCAAGTCGCCATTCACCACCGATATCGCTTCTGTTAAGGTTTCCTCGATGCAAGGGTTGATACAACACCACGTCTCCGTCTATGCTGCAGTAGTACCCCAACTTGCAAAATCGGTGAACGACAATGCCCGCAAGCCCCAAATTGCTCGCAGTGATACTCGGTGGCGGCGCAGGTAAGCGCCTCTTTCCGCTCACGCAACAGCGATCCAAACCGGCGGTTCCGCTGGGTGGAAAATATCGTCTGGTCGACATCGCGATTTCGAATTGCATCAATTCTGACATACTGCGGATGTTTGTGCTCACGCAGTACAACTCGGCTTCGCTCAATCGCCATATCGCACAGACCTATCGCTTTTCGCAGTTTTCTAATGGCTTTGTGGAAGTGCTCGCTGCAGAACAAACACCTGAGAGTGGAAACTGGTTTCAGGGAACCGCCGACGCGGTCCGACAGGTCATGCCCCACATTAGAGATTGGGGCATCGACACTTTGCTGATTCTTTCCGGTGACCATCTTTATAGCATGGACTATCGTCCGTTTTTGCAACGTCACTATGAAGCCGATGCTGATGTAACTGTTTCGGTAGTTGCTTGCGATCCAAGAGCGGCAACAGACTTTGGTTTGCTAAAGACCGACCAGCAGGGCCGCATTATCGAGTTCAAAGAAAAACCCAAAGGTGCAGAACTGGAGTCGATGACGGTAGATACGACAACTCTCGGGCTTACTCCCGAGGAAGCATTCGCCCGACCATATCTTGCCTCGATGGGAATTTATGTTTTCAAGTATGAGCGGCTTGAAACGCTGCTGGCCGATAATCCGAGTTGGGTGGACTTTGGCAAAGAAGTAATTCCCGGCGCCACGGAATGCGGCCCGGTCCAGGCGTATGTCTTCAACGAATACTGGGAAGACATCGGAACCATCAGCGCGTTTTACCGCGCGAACCTGGATCTCACTTCGAAGATTCCGAAGTTCAATCTATTCGATTCTGAAGCCCCCGTTTACACCCGGGCCCGTTACCTGCCGCCTTCCAAAGTGGAAGAGTCGCAAATCAGCGACTCGATCATCAGCGATGGTTGCATTATCAACGGGGCGAACATCTTGAAGTCGGTGATCGGGCTCAGGAGCCGCCTCTCGAAAGGGGTGCGGATCGAAGCGTCCTTCATGATGGGGGCAGACTACTATCAGACGCTGGAAGAGATGCGAGATGATCGCCAAAAAGGAGAACCGCGTGTGGGTATCGGGGAAGGCACGATCATCCGACGGGCCATCATCGACAAGAACGCCCGCATTGGTAGCGGAGTAAAACTCTTAAACGAAGCAGAGGTCAGCGAGGCTGATGGCCCCGGCGGCTCTTACTTCATTCGCGATGGAATTATCATTGTTCCGAAAAACGCAGTGGTTAGGGATGGCGTTACAGTGTAATCGCCAGCCTGAAAGGTCCACTGAGGAGGCTTGCCTGTGGCTAGAGGTTGGGAAAGTAAATCAGTCGAAGCGCAGATCGAGGAAGGGGAGCATCGAGCCTATGATACCGCCAAAGCAGTAGTGAAGGCGGATAACAAGGTTCGTCAACAGCGAATTGATTCGCTGCGGCTTTCCCGATCGAGGTTGTTGCAACAGCTCGAGCGGGCCGCCCATACCGCTCATCGAGAGATGTTAATGAAAGGTCTTCAGGCGATCGAAAAGGAGTTGGAAGAAATTCCTCCCGAAGCGGAGAACAATCCGTAGCGCCACACCAACCAATGTCTGAGGTTTTACCTTAGCTCAAGTCGTCGCTCTTCAAGCAGCCCTGGTCTACACCTCAGGCAGTTCATTAACAATGCCCAGCAAAAAATCTGCGGAACCCACACGCGACTACCATCCCGCGAAGGTGAGTCGTGCTGCCGATGCCAATGCGCGGAACCGAAAACAGCAAATCCCAGCCATCAAGCTCCCAAAGGATCGCGAGTCTTTGGAAGTCGAGATCGAGGGCAGAGTAGTCAAGCTGACAAATCTCAAGAAGCCTTTCTGGCCCGATCTAGGCGTCGCAAAAAGAGACTTGATCCAGTACTACGCTGACGTAGCTCCGGTATTGCTTCCTCATTTAGTTAACCGCGCGATGGTGATGAAGCGTTATCCAAATGGCGCACTCGGCGATTTCTTTTTCATGAAAAGGGCGCCGCGGCCCCGTCCTGAGTGGATCGAGATCTGTAGCATTGAACACTCCTCGGGTAATGTCATTGACTTCCCAATGATTCAGGATTTGGCGTCGTTGCTTTGGGTGATCAACCTTGGTTGCATTGACCTGAACCAGTGGTACGCGCGCTGTGATGACGTGGACCGCCCGGACTATATGCACTTTGATCTGGATCCGGTGCCGGGCGCGGACTTTGAGAAACTTCGCGAAGCGGCCTTGTTGGTCAGAGAAGCGTTAGAGGCGCTAAAGATTCCTTGTTATGCGAAGACGACCGGATCGCGCGGCATTCACGTTTACGTTCCTATAGTTCGAGGACCTACGCAGAAGCAAGTTTGGAGTTTTACTAAAGAGTTTTCTCGTGCGGTGGCGGCACAGGCGCCTCAATTGTTGACGGCAGTTTACCAGGTGTCGAAGCGGCCGCAGGGAAGGGTGTTGGTCGATTACAACCAGAACGCGTGGGGCCGCACGCTCGCGTCGATCTATTCCGTGAGGCCGAGACCGTTGGCAACAGTGTCTACGCCGGTCACTTGGCGTGAGCTGGAACGTGGAGTTACGACTGAGGATTTTCGCATCGACAATGTGCCGAAGCGGGTGCGACGGCTCGGTGATCTGTGGCACCCGTTGTTGGAGAAAAAGGGGCGGTTCAAGCTTGAGACTTTTCTTTAGGTGCCGCGCGCCAAGTGTACCAGGAGTCTAAAGGCGGGCTTTGCCGCATCCCTTGCGGGCAGCCTGCGGCTTAACCGGCAAGATGATTTCTTCAATGATGAGGCCACGCCTCGAATGATCTTTCAACTGAGGCTCTTTAGGCATAGCCTCAGTGCGAACAGCTCACCGGTAAACCGGGACGCGTACCGAGGAAGGCGCATAGCCGAAATTGTGCGGCCTCGGTTCTTTAGGGAATGCTTCAAGGGTCGGCAAGCAGACAGTTGAAGTTTGAGGTCAGCTTGCAGCGGAGAGAAAGTGGTGCGGGGAGTGCTGTTGAAGTCGACTGTTAACAAACCTGATGAGGTTGGGCTGTTTACGATCGGGCACTCGACGCGTTCCGCTGAAGAGTTCTGGTCCATACTGAACGCGCACCAGATTGGACGTCTGGTTGACGTTCGCAGCTTCCCAGGCTCTCGACGCTTTCCCCACTTCAACAAAGAGAACTTGGGTGTCTTGCTTGAAACTGCAGGCATCGAATATCGGCACATGCCGCAACTTGGCGGCCGGCGTCGCGCGTCTCCTACCTCAAAAAACACAGCATGGAACAACGCAGGCTTTCGCGGATACGCCGATTACATGGAAACGGATGAGTTCGCTCGGGGCGTTGAGGAGTTGATGAGTCTTGCTAAAGAGAAACGGACTGCGGTGATGTGCGCGGAGGCCGTGTGGTGGCGCTGCCATCGCAGTTTGATTGCCGATTTTCTAAAGGCCGAGGGAGTGAACGTTGCTCATGTGATAGATGAGAAGAAGGCTGAACCGCATCCGTATACGACCGCCGCGAGAATCGTCGGTGGACACTTGAGTTATGAAGGATTGTTGGTGGGTTAAGGCTACCTGGTGCATTGAGCTTTGTGCTTAGTGCTTTGTACTTTGTTCTTTGTGTTGTTCCTTAGCAACTTCAAATTTGGGGGAAGCCGCCGTCAAGGAAGAACCAAAGAACAAAGTACAAAGTACAAAGCACAAAGTACAAAGCACTAAGTACAAAGCACTAAGTACAAAGCACTAAGTACAAAGCACTAAGTACAAAGCACTATTACAAGCTGCAAGTACAAAAGCTCTGTCTGCTCGACACTGCGGGCGTTTCCCAAATATACTTGACCCACTGATCACTATCTCTC
>JBGTLE010000223.1:0-2843 GCA_041744295.1 Pyrinomonadaceae bacterium
AGCGTTTGATTGAGAGGGGATTTGGCTTTGCCGGCCGCAAACTCACCCCAGTTTGCGTCGGTCGCAACCACAACCAGGCTGAGGCTCGGAATCATTACGCTGCAATTTCCGCGGTGCCCCAGCGTCATGACCGTGTCGGGCGGAGCATCCGGCCATGTTAGTGCAGTAGGATGTCGTGCACCTTTGGAATTAAACCACCAGTTAAATCCATAGATGCCAGGCCCAGCGGTAGTAAAGTGGTTCGAGTCGCCGCCGTACGAATCAACTTTCAGGTAATCATTTGTCGGGGCGTTGCTGCTTACGACGAGATCCTCGGGCACCTGTGGCCGCATATTGTCGTTGAAGTACGATTGCGGGAGCAATTGCTGGTTATTCCAGTTGCCGCGATTCAGCCAGAACCAGGCAACGCGCGCGAAATCCCGAACCGAGGCCGACATCCGCCGATTCTTTCGTCGAAACGTGAATCCATCTTCCAGCTGTAGCGCGCCGAAGCGGATCGGGTGATGAAATACTGATTCCGGAGTGTCGTTGAAGATCCTGTCGAAGAGCGTCTGCTGATAGAGTTGAATTGCGTAGTCGTTATAGGCAAATGCCGTTCCCGGTTCTTCGGGGCGGGCATAGCCACTCGTCATGTTTGCCAGGTGCCGCAACGTCATAGAGCGGTCCTTCGCGATCAGCTGCCATCCGAATTCCGCAACGGGCTGATCGAAGCTCTTTGCCTTGCGCTCCTTAACGGCAAACATCAGAAGTGTCGAAAGTACCGGCTTTGCCGACGAAAATAGGTCGGCCGTCTGATCTTGCGCGCCCCACGCCTTCACAACATAACCATCTTTGATGACACACCCGCGGCTTCCGAGGGCGGTGGCAATTGCAGTAAGACGGGTTTCATCCAATCCGAGCTCGGCTGGCGCTTTGTGCTCCCAGGTGGCCGTGGGAAATACAAGTTCGCCGCAGCGCGCGGCGTCCGCTGAAGCGAGATATGTCATTGCGAACGCCATTGCGGCCACAAGGACTGAAAATGTAATATTGGATCGCACACCTTTGAAGGCAATCATGTCTTGAGACTTCCTATGCGACGTCTTTAACAGGCCGTGTGTAACGCACCGATTGAACGCGTTTCAGGAACCACGCGGGCTCTTCCTCTTTCTGGGAGCAGCCGATTACAAGAAACTGTATCTGTTTCTAAAGCAGTCTTTATGCGGCATGTCTCACGGAGCGCTAAGCGCCGAGGCGAAGAGAACGCTTCAAGCGCGTTCACTTCTCTAACGTCCGCAATCGATCGAATTCCTTATGCACAATGTCCTTGCCGTATTTACGCTCAAGCCGACGGACGGTGAAATGGCCGCGTGCCATATCTTGGAAGTGGTTAATAAACACTAGGTTCACAGCAGCCCCACCGGCGGCGCCGATCACTGGAATAGATTGGGCGGCAAATTTCTCGACAACAGGTCCACTGAATCGCGTGGCAATCTTGCTGATTAGACGAACGATTGCCGGCGCCGCCTCTTCGACGATCCCTTTGTTTGCGATGTACTGCGCGGCGTTCGACACAGCGTGCGCGAGGGCGGCACGTGTCGCATAGTAACCAGCATCGGCCGCGCCTTCGACTTTCGAGCCGCTACCTAGCGCAAAAACCTCAATGCATGCTAGCTGCGTATCGACTTCCCGAATATTCTCGCCTTGGCTTCGCGCGATGTCAGCAACTGATCGCAGAATGATTGTCGTCGACACGGGCAATTCGACAGCGAGGGCCGGTAGGCCAAACGCCCCACCGATGGCACCGCTAAGAGTAACAAGCATCTTATGTGTCCTTTGAGACGGTGTGATGCTTCTCTCATTGTTCATCGTGGACACGGCAGCGCGGAGCGAGGTCCGCAATGCCGTATTTGTTGTTTCTCCGATCCGGCGGACCACTACTTCCGGCAGGCGCCCGATGCTATATCCGATCGGCTTACCGATGATCTCTGCAATTTGGACAGCCATGCCGGGGCTTTCCAGCACGCGAACCGCATCCGCGAGCGCCTGAACATCGCTGGGCTCAAGTGTCATAGTGGGGATTATTGACTACCGTTAGTTCTGAGTTTATTTACAGCTACACCTCTAACTTGTGCTTCAGATAATCGCTCGTCAAATGCTTGAGCACGTTCAGGGGCTCGCAGCTGTTGTCGTCCCCGTAGTCTATGTCGATTGGGCCGATGGACTTGGCTGCGCGAATGGCCGCCTTGTTAAGCTTCTTATTCCGTTTGCCGATCCCCATCGCAGCCCATTGAACCTCGGTCGTAAATCGCTCTTTCGGCAATATTGAAGGCAGACCTGCCAATAAACCTCATTCCAAAAAAGGTTCCTTTGACGGCGTGTTTCTTCGGCTGTCATGACCGCCGAGTGTCAGGTCGGTCGCGGTGATGAGTTTCCGGGGTGCCGTCGCTGTGCCAAGACGCCTAACGCATCGACGAGTTTAGAGGTGCCCGGCGAAGACGTCAGTCGCGGTCGCCGGCGCAGCGGGATCGTTGCCTTCAGGACCGTGTCTGAACGGTGGGTTGATTAAGCGTTTCACGCATTGACGAGTTTATGGGACTTTCTATTCGGCCCGCCCTCGCCGGAGACACCAACCAGCAGCCGCAAACATCAGCAGCACCAGCGAAGTCGGTTCGGGGACGGTGGCATTCGCGCCGGCGACTGAGCCGCTGCCGCCGGGTTCGCCGAAGTTGGTTCGCCATAAATTGTACCCGGACTGCGTGCCGTCAGTTTTGCGCCACACGACGTAGTCGGCCGCGTCAAAGGTGCCATCTCGATTGTAATCGCCGGATTCGGATACTTGGACTGGAAAATTCCGACCTGAACTC
>JBGTLE010000224.1:0-14641 GCA_041744295.1 Pyrinomonadaceae bacterium
GCCGGGCTGATAGGAACGCGATGGTGCATCGTCCGCGAGGCTTGCCGCCATGCGCGCAGTTGCTTGCGGTTGGCGACCGACGGTGTTGCTGATAGAACTGGCGATAGTGGTACGCGACGTAAGATCTTGATAGTTGGACAACAGAATTGGCTGGCTGTCGTATCCGAGGGCCGTGGCCGGATCCAAGTCTGTCGCTTGCAGGTTCGACAGCGTTTGGAAATTGCCGGTATCTGGAAAAACGGTCAAGTAGAAACCGGGAAGAAAGAAATCCGGCTGCAGGAATAAGTTCGCCATTCCCAGCGAACCAGTGCTGCTCATCGCCAACTGACCGGCGGAGCTCGCTGCCAGAACCGTAGGACTGGAAGGGTCGATTCCAATGGAATAGGATTGGCCGCCGACGGTCACCGTGACGGCTTCCGAGGCCCAAACCGAGACGTTGGACGACGTCTGCGGCGCCTGGTTTTCATCATAAAGGCTCAACATCATTTGAAAGGCTGGAGTCGTTGGTGCAGCCGTGGTCCCGGATACGTCGTACTGGTCCACTATCAATTGGGATGTAAACTGCGCCATTTGCAGCATCCCGCCCAAGTCGGCAGTACTCAATGGATCAGGCTTCTGAAGCCGAGGGGTGGGTTTCAACGGCAGGTCCAGAGTTTCTGCGGGTGTTGCAGACAGGATCCCCAGGTCAATCATGATCAATTCCCCACCAAAGAAACCCTGAGCGCAAAATGCAATTTGATTGAAGGCGATATCTGGTGTGAACAGGAGCTGCCCGTTCAGGGAGTCAGTGAGTGCCTCGGGATTACCATGTTGCGCGTCAGCAAGGTCAAGCACGTAGAAAGATCCGTTTCCATTCGCATCCCATCCGCCGAAGTAGGCGTTGCCACCGTTTACGAGAACTCCGCTGGTAAGCTCGTTCGTCACTGGTATTGCCCATTCAGAAATCGTAAGTGGCTGAGGATGGCTCTCGTGGGCGTAGAAATTACCATCTTGGCTCGCACAATAGACCCAGCCGTTGTCGTAGGCGGGCTGGCCCAACGTGAACCCACCCATCGTGAAACTCCACAGCTCCACACCCGAGGTCTGGTCGAGCGCCCGCATGGTGCCATCGAAACAGCCAACGAATATGAGTCCATCGCCCGCAGCCAAGGGCGAGCTAACTGCGCTATTCATGTTTTGGTTCCATTGGAGGGCTCCAGTCACGGCGTTGAACGCATAAACGTTTCCCACTTCCGGGACCGAGGGATTATTGACGCCGCGCGAAGTGAACACGATACCGTCGACAATTACTGCCGGGCTGACCATTGTGTAGTTTTCCAGCGAGCCAGGAGCCTGGAACGACCATTTCACCGTCTTGCTAACCGGATCAACCGCGTAGAATCCACCGGCGGCGTCTGCGGTGAATACCAATCCGCTTACTGGATCGAAGACTTGGGTGCCTTGCAGTTTGTCACTAACCTGCAAAGCCCATTGCTGGGTTCCACTAGCCAAATCCACAGCGTAGAGATTGCCGTCGTCATTTCCTATGTAGATAGTCCCGTCGTTAACCGCCGGGGTACATTGGAAGTTGATGCCTGCGGAGAAGATCCAGTTGACGTCGCCCGTAACCATGTTGATGGATTGCAGGGTGGGGTACAGCGCATCATTGTTGATCGTAAGAATCGGGAAAAGCAGACTCTGGGCATCGACAACTACTGGCGACGCTCCTATTGAATTGCCGGAGTAAATATAGGTTTGTTCAGCGCTCATTAGGGGGCTCCTTTTTGGGTCGCCGAATCCTACTCGTGAGAATGAAGGAATGCAATCAGAAAGGCTGAATTTGCACCCTTCAGGGGTGAACTCTAAACGCCTGTCGCGCGCTCCCAGTTATGAGTCGTTTGGTCTTATCACCTCGGTCTTGAGATTTAGCCTTCAGGCTGCAGTTTGGTGACCGTTGATCGCAAACTAAAGTGTGAACTCAAAAGACAGTAGCTTCGCGGTTAGCATTGTAGGCCTAATCAACTCAAGTTATTATCTCGACATGCCAGATGCTTCCTTACCAACACCGCCAGGTTTTGCTGATCTCTCTAAGCTGGAGCAAGTACGGTACCTGCAGGCACTTTGGGATCAAATTTCAGAACATCCGGGTGAGATTCCCGTTCCCGAGAGTCACCTTCGGCTCGCTGAAGAGCGTCTCCTGCGATACCGCGAAAACGCCACCGCTGCCAGGCCCGCGTTCGAAGTTATTGATCGACTATCGAAAAGCTTGGAGTGACCCTGATCTCCCTCGACAACCTGCGGCGTTTCACCGTCGCGCGAAACTTCCTTCCGCCCACCACGCTCAAACACGCGCTCCACCGAATGGGTTTTGTACAGGCAGATCCGATCCGTTCACCCGCGCGTGCTCAGGATCTAATTCTCCGGCATCGCGTGAAGAACTATCTCGCCGGTGATCTGGAGCGCCGCTATACAACCCTCGACATCGCGGAAGATTTCTTCCTGACCTATGGCTTCGTGACGCGGTCTTTGCAGAAGCTTATGCATCCGCGTTCAGGCTCCCGGGTTCCTACCGATGATGATGGGCGACAGTGGTCCGGAACACAGAAAAAACGCGCGAAGCTGCTGCTGCGGTTCGTTGCCGAAAGAGGCCCAGTGCACCCACGCGAAGTTGACGCGCATTTTTCGCATGGCAAGGTTGAGAACTATTGGGGCGGTTCGTCAAATGCGACGACGCATCTGCTGGATGCGATGCATTATGACGGCATGTTGCGAATCGTCCGGCGCGAGAAGGGCATTCGGATATATGCAGTGCATCAGCATCAGTCCGCTCCAAACGAGGTCGGGGAACGTCTCTCGCGAATTGATGCACTCGTCGACGCCGTGGTTCGCATTTATTCGCCGTTGCCGAGTGCGAGTTTGTCGTTTTATGTGCGGCGGTTGCGATACGCCGTGCCGCAGTGGCGCGAGGAGTTGCCAAGTGCGTTGAAGCGCGCGCGCGAGCGGCTATCGCGCGCGACCGTGAATGGAGTGGAATGGTACTGGCACACAGCAGAGGATGTGATGATGCAAAGAGGTGCGGCTACGGAGCGGCGCCCCAACAATCCTGACACGGTCCGGTTGTTGGCGCCGTTTGATCCGGTGGTGCATGATCGGACTCGGTTCGAGATGTTATGGGGTTGGGCCTATCGGTTCGAAGCCTACACACCTGCGGCCAAGCGCAAACTCGGCTACTACGCAATGCCCTTGCTGTGGCGCGACCGCATGATTGGCTGGGGAAATTTGTCTGTGAGTAACGGCGAGCTTGGTTCGGAGATCGGCTATGTCGGATCGAAACCGCGCGATCGAATCTTCAAGCGCGAGCTTGAAGCCGAACTGGCTCGCTTGCGAGTGTTTCTGGAACTCAAATTCTGATTGAGCAATTTGCAGGTCGGGAAGGTGGGTAAGCGAAGCGCACCCCCGCTCAACTTTCAAATCATGCAGCTCGAGTCACCCAGACATCTCAACACGAAGTGGTGCTTTGACTTGTAGTCGATTCCTTTAAAGCTTGAGCGGGGGTGCGCTACGCTTACCCACCTTCCCGACCTGCAAATTCGCCCCACAGTCCTGACCGCGACCGACGCCAATCCTTACCGATCTTCGAAGTAGCGGTACTGCGCGGAGAGCACCTCTTCCGGGTCTGGCTTTATGAGCGCCGCATCTACTTGCTCATAAAGCGGCGGCGGAATCTCAGCAAAGTCCTGCATGGGTTCGTAAACGTCATCCACGCCTTCCTTGAAAACATCGCCAATCAGCAGATTGATGATATTTACACGGTGTTCAGGATGCTTCCTCAGGAACTGCGCGAAGCTAAAACCATCTTGATAGAAGGCGTAAACCAGCTTACGCATCGACTCGATGCCCTGATCAAGTTTGTCCTGAGACTGACCCAACCGCTCCGCGGAAAAGTCGTCGTTCTTAAACGCATC
Source organism: Pyrinomonadaceae bacterium (assembly GCA_041744295.1). Lineage (GTDB taxonomy): Bacteria > Acidobacteriota > Blastocatellia > Pyrinomonadales > Pyrinomonadaceae > PSRF01. The sequence continues at coordinate 3,945 of JBGTLE010000224.1, forward strand.
GTGGATAGCATCGGCGGCCAGCTCAGCCATCTTGAGCGCCAGCAAAACTCCCGAAGAGTAGATCGGATCGAGGAAGCCGTACGCGTCGCCGATGATAATGAACCCGTTGCCGGAGTTGTGTTTTGAGCGGTATGAGTAATCAAGAATTGAATAGATCTTATCTACGCGAGTTCCTATCGAAACGCGTTTGTTGACGGCCTCGGTTCTCTCAAGCTCCTCGTTAAAAATCTTAGCCAGATCCTGCCCGCGATTCTTCAAGAGATACTCAGGATTAGCGACGATTCCCACACTCGTGATGTCATCTTCGAGCGGGATATACCAGAACCAACCACCACTCCCGGGCGGCGTGCGCAGCACGAGTGTTGCTCCCCCGTTTAGATCAGGCTCGCGGTGCGCCCCTTTGAAGTAAGAGTAGAGCACGGCCTTCTTGAGTTTCGGATCGCGAACGCGCCAGCGAAACTTGTTCGACAGCATCGCGCTTTGACCGGTAGCGTCAACCACCACGGACGCATGAAAGCTCTGGCGCGAACCGTCCTTAAATTGCACCTCGACTCCCACTGCACGATCGCCATCGAACAACACCTGTTTGACCGCGGTTCCCTGATGGACCGTCGCGCCTTGCTCAGCGGCGTGGTCGATCAACATCTTGTCAAAGGCGGCGCGTGTTACCTGCCAGGTGACGGCGCTCTCGTGATGCATCGCCTCGAAGAAGTAGAAGGGGCGCGACTCCTTACCAGCTGCGTTCGCAAACTGCACACTGTACTTGCGAACAAAGGGACTGGCCTTCAGCTTCTCCAGCAATCCCATACGCTGAAAAGTCCAGTAGGTGTCGGTCATCAGTGATTCACCAATGTGATGCCGGGGAAATACTTCTCTTTCAAAGAGCACAACGCTGCGGCCTTCGCGGGCCAGGATGCTTGCGATGGTGCTGCCGGCCGGACCACCGCCGACCACAATCACGTCATAGTTGTTGTTATTCGTTTCCATGCTTAGGCGTAGCGAACAGTTCTTAATTCAGGTTCAAAAAATTCAAGCAGAAAGTGTTCTACTTCCAGGAGGCCGCGGCGAGTCAGGGTGATCATCTCTTGCTCGCGCACGAGCAGCTTTTCGTCTGCCAGTTTTTCATAAACAGATCCGAATTCCCGCCATACATCAACCGCGAACTTATCCTGAAAATACGAGGTATCGAGCGAGCCATTTTTGAGTTGTAGGATCATTTCCCGTATCAGGCGCTGCTTTGTAGTCAGCGAAACTGCCCGCAACAGCGGCAAACTATCGGTGCTAAGGATGCGCGTATATTCTTCGAAGTTGTGTGCGTTTTGAAAATTCACACCGTCGAAATGCGAGAAAGACGAAACGCCCAGTCCGATCATGTCGCCGCCGTGCCAGAGCGCGTCGGTGTAAATGAATCGGCAGGGCTTCCTGGTAGTCGCCAACGTTGTGGCGCTGGCGATCTCGTAGCCGTGCTCCTGGAATTGATCGAACGCATAGTTCAGCCAGCGGCGCTTCGTGTCCCAGTCAGCGATTGGCGACGCGACTCCATCCTTGAGGATGTCCTGCGAGATGATTGTGTTGTAGGGCAACTCCATCTGATAGATCGTCACGGAGTCAGCCTCCAACTCGATCGCGCGTCGAATCGTGTCGCGCCATTTCTCTTCAGACTCCCCCATCATTCCCGAGATAAGATCGATGTTGATTTGAGGGAAACCGATCTCTCGTGCCCACTCGTAAGCACGATAGATCTCAGGTGAAAGATGTGCGCGCCCGTTCACCTTCAGGACGTCGTCGTCAAAGTGTTCGATACCGAGACTCAGACGCGTGACGCCGATCTCTTTCAGGGCTTCGAGCTTGGACTTTTGCAGGGTTCCCGGTTCGCACTCGAAAGTGACTTCTTCGGCGTTGGCCCAACTCACATGACGATTCAATCCTTCGACCAGGTAATACAGTTGCTTTTCACTTATGTAAGATGGCGTGCCGCCGCCGAAGTAAGCGAAGCGAAGCTGGCGCCCCTGAAACGCGGGACTGCGGCTGTAAAGCTCATTCTCCTTAATCAGCGCATCGAGATAAACTTCGATCTCCGAAGCGTGCTTGTCGGTGTAGACTTTGAAGTAGCAGAATTTGCATCGCTTGCGGCAGAACGGAATGTGAATATAAAGGCCGAGCGGATCATTAACGCGCGGAGGTGCGGCGAGCGCGGCGAGCGCCTCAGAAACCGACTCAGGTTTCCATTGGGAAAACGGCGGATAGTTTGAGACGAAATAATTGCCGACTTCGGTGCCGGTTGTTTTTGTAGAGTCGATCGTCATTCTCTTCTTTAGGCGTACGGGTATTCCCAACGAACAGTTTCAAAACGGCTTGAGATTAAGGGGATTGGCCTCTGCCGATGAATTGATTAAGACTAGGCGCGGTCGATTTCAGTTGTCCGCAGGCATAATCAAATTACCATCAGTGAGGATGTTGAGCAATTTGGGAGAGTTGGCCGCTGAGCACTGAGGGATCCGAGTTTTCGGAATTTTATCCGTATGTGCGCAAGCCATGCGGCGTCAGTCCCATTGAAACCGTGATGTTCAGAGATGACAAAGAAAGTGTGAAAGTCTCACTGTCAGGAAGGCAAGTTATGATGCAGTTTGAGGTCTGTAACTGAATGCGGCGCAAAGTCATGAGGTCACGCGGTAGCGGGTGGGGCGCACCAACACGTTCTTGGGCTGTTACGCCCAACTCAACCAACACCCCACCGCTACCGCGAGGTGATACTGACCTCATTGCTGCGCGCAATCCTGGTTCAGTGGTAGATCCTAATATTGGGCAAGCGGAGACAGGGTCCGCCTTCCTGACAGTGAGCTGCTCTAACATGAATTGCGTTAGTCAGCCATCGAGTTTCCCAGCAGAGAACCCAGCGAGGCACATTTGTCGGAATCTACTAAACTCACCCTCAAGCACTATCTAACTTACCCAACCTTGGTCCTGATCTGCGGACTCGGAATTTGGTTAATCTTAGCAACGGGTACTCGCAAATATTCACCACGCTCTGAAACGGCTACCTCAGTGGAGTCGCCGGCGGTTCACGCCGGAACAACTTCACCGTCGGACTCAGGACACGTCTTTGCTGCCAGGACTCTGCGCGACAATCTGAGACATCCGTTAAGCATCCTGCTGCTGCAGCTCGTGGTCATCATCGTGGCCGCGCGAGTTGTAGGTAAGTTGTTTCAAAGAATTGGTCAGCCGTTTGTCATGGGCGAGATCGTCGCGGGAATTCTTCTTGGCCCTTCTCTGCTCGGTTGGCTTTCGCCGGCCACGATGGCTTTTCTTTTTCCCCCGCCGTCGATGGAAATGCTAAGGCTGCTCAGTCAAATAGGGGTCGCATTATTCATGTTCGTAGTCGGAATGGATCTGGATGTCCGGCAGCTGCGGCAAAAGGCGCATACCGCGATCATGGTCAGTCACGCGAGTATCATCGTGCCGTTCTTCCTCGGCGCGGCGTTCTCGCTGCTGGTTTATCGCCCGCTGGCGCCGGCGCAAACCTCGTTCAGTGCGTTTGCCCTTTTCATGGGAATCGCGATGAGCGTTACGGCTTTCCCGGTATTGGCGCGAATCCTCGAAGACCGCCGCATGTCACAGACCAATCTCGGCAGTATTGCTCTTACGTGCGCGGCGGTTGACGACGTCACCGCCTGGTGCATCCTGGCATTGGTGATCGCGTTCGCTCAATCAGGCACGATCGCCGGATCATTCGTGACGATTGCACTGGCCTCGTGTTTCATCTGCGTCATGCTTTTGATTATCAAGCCGCAGCTAGCCCGGTTATTAACTACCCGACTTACGCGCGAGGAACATAGTCGAGAAGAGAGTAGAGGTTTGATAGCAGGGGCGCTCGCGTTCATCCTGGCTTGCGCGCTTTTGACCGAGACGATCGGTATTCACTCGTTGTTCGGCTCGTTTCTCGCGGGCGTGGTCATGCCGGCAAACATAGGCCTGCGCAAGCTGCTTAAAGAGAAGCTGGAACCGCTGAGTGTGGCGGCGTTGCTGCCGCTCTTCTTTGCCTTTACCGGTTTGCGTATGCAGATCGGTCTGCTCAACGATTTGCAAAGCTGGGCTCTATGCGGAGTGATAATTGCTGTGGCGATCGCCGGGAAGCTGGGCGCGAGCATGCTGATGGCGCGCTGGTGTGGAATGAACTGGCGCGACTCGCTTTCACTGGGCGTGTTGATGAATACACGTGGTTTGGTCGAACTGATCGTACTGAACATCGGCTATGACCTGGGCATCTTGTCGGCCCGTTTGTTTGCGATGTTGGTTGTGATGGCGCTGGTGACGACGTTTATGACGGGGCCGCTGTTGTCATTGGTGAAGAGAGCGAGTGATAGTTCAGCGACCTAAGTGCCTGGGTGAAGCTTAAATATCTCAAGTTTGAATGTTCTCTCAAGTGTGAAGTTCTCTAAAGTGTGTGGGTCTCTCTCAAGTGTGAATGTCTCACTGTCCACCGTCCTGACAGTGAGACTTTCAGACTTGCTCTCGCTCTTAAGCTTGAAGGCTTACACAGGCTTCCCACTGAGCGCGGCACGCAGTGAAGCAGGAATCTCTGTCGGCTTACCATTTTGTAACACGACAATGGTCATCGATCCTGCAATAGCCAGTTCGTCTTCTGAGTCAAACACCTGAAATTCGTATCGAATCGAAGTGCGCCCCAGCTTGCCAACCACCAGGCGTATTCGAAAAGGATCATCTAAAGAAAGAACGCGCAGGAAACGGCATTCCACATTTACGCGCGGAAAGTCGTAGCCGAGGGTGCGATTCATTGGCCACTCAATGCTGCGCACGAGTTCACTCTCAGCCTCCTCGACGATTTCGAAAATTCGCGGAAAATGCAGGCGCCCCGCGGCGTCAGCATCAGCCCAGCGCAAGCGGCGTTTGAGTTCAATTGAAGCAGGCATTAATGGTGACCCTTTCTATTCAGTTGATTCAACCTAACGCTTCAGTGCGAGCGTTAAGCCATCTCCCACCGTTAACATGCTCAAGGTAATTCGCTCGTCTTGCAAAAGCTTTGCATTCAATTTTCGAATTGCCACTGTGTCGTCATCCTGCACATTCGGGTCAGCGACTTTGCCGGACCAAATGGTGTTGTCGATCGCTATCAAACCGCCCGCCCGCAGCAACTCGAGCGACCGTTCGTAGTACTCTTCGTAACTCGTCTTGTCGGCGTCGATGAAAGCAAAGTCAAACGTCCCGGACTCGCCCGCCGCAACCAACTCGTTGAGAGTCTCCAACGCCGGACGCAATCGCAGATCGATCTTCCCGGCAACGCCAGCCTCGGACCAGTAACGACGGGCCACCTTTGTGTACTCTTCGCTGACGTCACAGGCGATGATGCGGCCATCATTCGGCAGTCCCAACGCGACCCACAACGCACTGTAGCCCGTGAAAACGCCGACCTCGAGCGTCTTTTTCGCGTCCAGCATTTGCACGAGCAGTTGCATGAACTGACCCTGTTCCGGACCGATCTGCATTTGCGCGTTTGCCATTTGCTGCGTTTCCTCGCGCAGGCGGCGCGCCACTTCAGGTTCACGCACGGATGTTCGCACGAGGTATTGATAACTGCGTTCGTCGATTGCGGAGTAACGAGACATAAGTTTCCTTCCGTCGAATTGAAATTGATTAAGTGAGTCTTGAAATTGCCACGACGGACGCGGGAAAGGCAAGCAAGGTCGCTTGTGGGTGCTGCCCCATGTTGTGTGGACTCTCATAACCACTTACTTAGATTCAATCCGTCAAGCTTGAACATCTCGCTGTCAGGAAGGCGGACCCCGCTCTTACACCGAAGGTGTTACGACCTCCAGCCCAGGGTTGCGTGCTCTGACGCTACCCTGGGATCCCGCGAGTCTGAGAAATCTACCCCAACGGGGTTGCGTCTGGCGTAAAGGGTGTTTGCGTTCTAACGTTGCTCGGGGCTGGTTCACCAATGAGACGCAACCCCGCTGGGGTAGGATTTTGATTCGTACTGTGATCCCAGGGTAGCGTCAGAGCACGCAACCCTGGGCTGGAGGACGCAACACCTTCGGTGTAAAGCAAAATCCGCCTTCCTGACAACGAGACTGCGCATCTCACACTAATGGAGCCTACACGCCTTGTGAGTGCTCGGCGCTTTGGAACTGTTCGTGTCTTGCCTTACTCTGCATCGCAATGACCACTGCGATCGAAATTAGCGACCTGCGAAAGATTTATAAATCCGCCACTGGCGAAGTGCGCGCCCTTGACGGTGTGTCGTTGCGCGTTCCGCAAGGTCACATCTACGGTTTACTCGGTCCAAACGGCGCCGGCAAATCCACCCTCGTAAAGATCCTCAGCACCATCACCTCGCCAACCTCCGGTACTGGTTCAGTGCTTGGTTTCGATGTGGTCCACCAACCGCTGCAGGCGCGACGTCAGCTCGCCGTCGTCCTGCAACAGACTGCGACGGAGAACCTGTTGACCGTACGCGACAACTTGCTAATTTATGCCTACCTGCACGGCGTTGACTCAGCCGCCGCGCAAGCCCGATTGCGAGATGTAGCGGAAGAGTTTGAGCTTGGTGACCGACTTCGCGACACAGTGCAGGATATGAGTATTGGTACCAAGCGCCGCATTCAGGTCGCAAAGATCTTCATGTTGGACGCGCCAGTGATCATTCTCGACGAAGCGACCACCGGCATGGATCCCCTGATGAAGCGAAGAGTGATGGATCGCTTGCGAACCGAGGTTAAGAATGGGCGGACGATTCTGTTGACGACCCAAGTGCTTAGTGAAGCAGAAGAGCTTTGCCAGACGATCACCATCCTTGATCGCGGTCGAACGATGGCTTCCGGCACCCTTCACGAACTTCGCAAACTTTCCAGCCAGGTATTTCGCGTGAACCTGACTTTCGCCGAGACCAATGCTGAAGTGGTCAGACGTCTTGAAGCCCTCCAACCGCGCGATCTGAATGTGAACGGAAAGACGGTCGAGATGGTTTTTCAGGGAGAGGAGGCATCGCTGCTGACAAACCTGGCTGATATTTCTCGCGATGTTCCGATTCTGCAGTTCGAAGTCCGCGGGCCAACACTGGAAGAGATTTTTATTAGTCTGATGAAGGAGGCGAAATGACCGGCATCGGCGCGGTGTTTTATCGAGACTACCGACAGCGAATCACGAACATCGGATTCGTGTTCTGGGATCTCTTTGTGCCACTCGCTTACCTAGTGCTTTTCGGGCTGGGCTTTGAACGGATGCTTGGCGGCGCCATCAACTTCGAAAGCCAGGCCATTGGATACGTCGCGTTCCTGCTGCCAGGGGTGCTTGGCATGGTGACGTTTTCCGTAGCGATGAACACGGCGTGGGGATTCTTCATGGACAAGGACTCGGGAATATTTTACGAGCTCTTGACCTATCCCATTACGCGGCAGCAACTCTTGATCGGCAAGATTGGGTTCAATGTGTTGCTGAGTGTAATCGCGTCGACGTTGGCAATGGGTCTGGGGGTGATCGCGATGGGCGCACGGGTTCGTTGGGACCTGTTGCCGCTCACTTCGGCAGTAATCGTGGTTACGACCGCCGGGTGGTTCTTTCTGTTCAGCGTGTTTGCCATCCGTCTGCGGCGCATGGATTCGTTCAATACGCTGACGAGTGCGGCTTATATTCTGCTTATGTTTTTCAGTTCGATGTTCTATCCGCTAACGGATTTGCCGATCTGGTTTCGCGGTGCCGCGTATCTCAATCCCATGACCTGGCAAGTGGATCTGTTGCGGTTTAGTTTGCTGGGAGTGGGAACGTCGGCAACTCTGTTGGTCGAAGGCGCTGCGTTACTGGTGTTTACGTTGGTTTGTTTGCTGTTGGCGGTCCACGCGCTGAATCGTGCGGACTAGGTGAGATTTCAGATCTGAAATTTAAGATTTGAGATTGTGATCAGAAATCGAGATTTACCTGTTGAGATCCTCTAGAGTTTTCTAGCGCGGTCGCCAACTCGTATGATCCCGGGCTGAACGACCTTCGCATTGATCCCACGCAGATGAAGTTGTCGGCCCACAGGCGAGTTGACGAACTTCATTGCATCCAGTCCAAATCGCGCCACGAACTTTTTGCATCCCAGATGCGGTTGCGGAGTGACTTCAATCACTGCTGATCCAATTGCCACTCGTGTTCCCGCCGGCAGGTTTGCTTCGCTCAGATCCAGGTCGAGATAAAGCTGATCGCCCGCGAGCGACCAACGCCCTCTGTCCTGGGCCACCAGCATGATCACACGCGAACTCATGATGTTGAGCTGCATCTCAGGATGGGCCGAACCATCGTCGGTACGAGAGCTTCCACGAAGACTCCAATTGTCACCCAGTAAGCCGCGTTCGAGATGAAGCTCTCCTTCTGCGAGAACTTCCCGCTCTTCAACCTGCGGTCTTCGCACAATCAGGTCAAGGATTCCCTCGTCCTTCGGAGCCGAACGGATGCCGTCGAGTCCCGCTTCGAGTTCAGCCATCGTCAGGTGTTTCACTTCAGCCGTTACGCTCATAGTTTCATCCAATTACTTGCGCAGGTATTCGTTCAGCTCCGCGGTTGTCAGGCAACGGTCGAGATAGTTGAAAGTGCCGCTCTCTCGGACCTCGCGGGCCGCTTCAAAGAGTCCGGTCATCGCTGCTCGGAAAAGCGATGCCGCCAAACTAATCCGTCTTACCCCTGCTGTTTCCAGTTCGGCGACAGAAAAAGAGTGACCTCTGATGCCGACCATGAAATTAACCGGTTTCGATACCGAGTCGCAAACTGTCTTCACGGCCGCAAGGTCCGGCAAGCCCGGTGCAAACAGCACGTCCGCTCCGGCCTTTTCAAAAGCTTGCAGCCGGCGAATCGTGTCGTCGAGATCGGGATTGCCATTTAAGAAGTTTTCACTGCGCGCCGTGAGCGTGAACGGAAAGGGAAGTGCGTGCGCGGCTTCGGCCGCCGCTTGAACGCGCTCTACGGCTTGATTGAAATCAAAGAGCGGCCGCGCACTGTCTCCTGTCGCGTCCTCAATCGAACCGCCGACCAGACCGGCTTCAGCACCGAGCGTGATTGCTTCAGCCGCGCGCTTTGGTTCGTCGGCAAATCCTTTTTCAAGATCAGCAGAAAGCGGCAGGTCCGTAGCACCGGCGATAAGCTTCGCCTGGGCCAGTGCTTCATCGCGCGTGACGCTGCCATCGCGACGACCGAGGACGCCGGCGGAAGCGCCGCTGGAAGTTGCCAGGGCTTGAAACCCGAGACCGGCGATCACTCGTGCGGAGCCCGCGTCCCACACATTGGGAATGACAAACGCGCCTGTTCCGCGATGAAGACTAGCGAACTCGATCGCTTTTTTGTTTTGAGATTTAGTCATAGGATGATTGAAGAGACTGGGTCGACTCAGAGCTATCCACAGATTACACAGATTAGAAAACAAGTGCAGCGAACTAGTCTAAGAGGCACTGTGGCGGTGGGCCAAACCTAAGCTCATCTGTGTCATCTGTGGATTGTATTTCCTCCTGACTCAAGGTTGCTTGGCCGGGGCGTTGCGCGCGGCAATGATCTCTTCCAACCGCTTCTGGATTTCAGTCTCAGGCAACCAACGACCACGCAGAACCACGCCGGATCTCTGCGCCACATTACTAACGTCAAGCAGTGGGTTCTCGTTTACCAGAATCAGATCAGCGCGCCTGCCAACCGCCACGGTTCCAAATTCGTTTGGCGTATTCAGGTAAATGGCCGGGTTTCGCGTGCCTGAGGCAAGCACCTGGTACGGCGTCAGTCCCGCTTTGATCATCGCCTGCATTTCGCGATGCAGCGAGAATCCCGGAACACTGAAAAGCTGCGGCGCGTCCGATCCGAGTAATAGCTTATCATCCGCGGCAAGTAATTTAAGGATGCGGTTTCTGAGCGCCAGTACCCGCAGTCCCACATCCGGCCCTGGGCCATCATCAATAATTCCCTGTCGCTGGTTGGACCAACCTTTCACCATTTGCGGCGGCACATACTTCAACTCAGCTCTGGCCAGCAGAGACTCGACCTTATCTTCGCCATGGAAGTTTTCCCACAAAGCCATGGTCGGCGCATTCCATGTTCCTGCTTCACGAACACTGACGAGCAGTGATGGCAGCTTGCGCTCATCGACATAATTAATGAGTTTGAACGCACGCTGCTGTCCGTCGGCAGTCTTCACCGGCGAATCATCGGCTTCGAGTGCGTCAATAAATCCATCCAGGTGCTCGACTGAATCTTGTTTGGACTTGATCGCGTGCTGGAGGCCGACAGCGTTCGGGATGTGGCCACCAAATAGAATCTTCACTTCATTAGCGACCGTGACAATGCGGTCGTACGAAGCGACGCTCAAGCCTTCATGAATTTTCAAAAGGTCGTAGCCGTCCTGTTTGTACTTGCGCACCAGCTCTTCGCCCTTTTCCGGTGTCGGCACGCTCTGTCCGCTCAACGCGGGACCGGCGAGGAAAAGCGTTGGGCCCAGCACATCTCCATTCACCACACGCTTTCTTACGTCGAGACTGTTAGGAAAGCCATACATCACGCGGACCGTCGTGACTCCATTGGCGACGAAGAGTGTCAGAAAGGCATTGGTGTTCGCGTCTCCCTGATTTGGCGGCGGCAGATGCCCGTGCATCTCCGCCAGGCCGGGCATTAAATATTTTCCAGTGCCGTCAATTTGCAGCGCACCTTCGGGAACTTTGATCTGGGCT
>JBGTLE010000225.1:0-3297 GCA_041744295.1 Pyrinomonadaceae bacterium
AGCTTACGAGCAGATTCAAACCGGTTCCGCGTCAAGAAATGAAGCTGACGTGGCAACCACGGCAGAGTTGCAGACGCCATATCGCTGGCAGAGCTTAGCCCGGACTCGACAATCAGTGCTCCACATCTTCGTCGAGCAGCAACATCAACGGCAGCGGTGGTTCCCAACGATTGACCATAGAGCACTATGGACTCCGGCGTCACACCTCGGGCTAACAGAAAGTCATAAGCTGCATCTGCGTCGCGGTAAATGCCTTCCTCGCCCTCTGCGCTCCCTTCACTTCTTCCATAGCCTCGATAGTCGAGCAGCAATGCATCCAAGTCGCGCGCAGCGAGACTCTCACCTACCCAGCCAACGTTGGTGATGTTGCCACCATTTCCGTGAAAGTAGATTACCGTGGGGCGAGGCGCTTGCTTATCATTCCGAAAGAACCACGCATGAAGCCGCACGCCATCTGTGGTTCTAAGCCATACATCAGTAGCGCCGTCGGGTCGTCGGGCTTCAGCCTCATGGTAGCGGACGGGATGAAACGTGACGACCTGCTCAAACCAGCGCAATCCAGGAACAAAACACGCCGATAGAAAAGCGAAACCAACAACATATGCAATGACGAACTCGCGCGAAAAGAACCTGCGGCTGTTACTTTGTTTGATAGCGACGTTCAACCTGTAATCCTCACCGTGGATTTACGTTCAGAGTCGATGCATGTTCCCAACTTGGTGGCGGTGGGAGTAGGGTAAACCGAGTGTTATCATCGTTGTGTAAGATGACTCTGAAGACAAATCTAACCGGACTCTTGCAGCCGGAACTAACCAGCTTCGTGACTGAACTCGGCGAGCCCGCTTATCGCGCGCGCCAGATTTTTGACGCGTTGCAACGTCGACGGCTACGCACTTTCGACGAGATCACCGACTTGCCCAAAGAGTTTCGCCTCAAGCTCAGCGAAGCGGCGACGGCTTCCAGTTTGACCGTTGAGTCCCGGTACATTTCTGAAGACGGCACGCGGCGCTATTTGATGAAGACCTACGACGGGCGGCCAGTCGAAACCGTCTTCATCCCGGAAGAGCGCCGCGACACAATCTGCTTTTCGTCGCAATCCGGCTGTCCGCTTCAATGCAGTTTCTGTTTGACGGCAAAACTCGGATTGCTCCGCTCGCTCAGCGCGGCGGAGATCGTCGAACAGATCATCATCGCCGTCAACGACGCGTATGGCGTCGGCGTCAAACCACCGCGCGGAACCAATCTGGTGGGCATGGGTGCCGGCGAGCCATTCTTGAACTTTGAAGAACTGCTGAAAGCATTGCGCTTGATGGCCCAGCCGAATGGGCTTTACATCGTACCCAATCGCGTAACAGTTTCCACGGCTGGAATAGTTCCAAAGATCCGCGAGCTTGCTGCTGTCTCAGATCGACCACACCTGGCAATCTCACTGGCGGCGCCAAACGACAAGCTGCGTGACGAACTGATGCCGATTAACAAAAAGTGGCCGCTGAAAGAACTGCTCGAAGCGTGTCGTGATTTCGAGAAATCGTTGAAGCCGGGTGAGCGATTCACTTTTGAGTACGTCATGCTTGACACAGTAAACGATTCAGATGAGCACGCGCGACAACTTGCGAATCTCTTGAATCGTCACGAGTTGAAAGCCAAGGTCAATCTAATTCCACACAATCCTGCCGAGCAATTACCGTATCACGCGTCGCCTCCGGAGCGCGTGGCAAGTTTTCGGGCAATCCTTGAATCAAAAGGCGTGCGAGCTTTTGTGCGAAGGCCGCGCGGTGTGGACATCTACGCTGCTTGCGGACAATTGGCCGCGTGCGGAAGTCTGGGCGACATTCACGTGTCAAACCGCCGTTCGGTGGGAACTTGATGCCGCACACGATACAGCAACCTCCCGACAACCTCGCGCATCTTGTCTTAGCCTAACGGCGTGAAACCGCGAGAAGAATTCGACGAAATAGAACCAGACGGGACGACAACTGATGAAAACCAGCTTACCTTTACGACCAATCAAATCGACCATCCTGATGGCGCTCATAACAATTGTTTCCGCCGCATTTTGCACGACCATTCGCGCTCAATCAGCACCGAACATTACGGTAAACAACTATCTTTCCGCCGTTAAGGCCCAACGCGGACGGACGATCCAGGGCGTCGTCGAGATGACGATTCCGTCGGGGTATCACGTGAACTCGAGCAGGCCACTCGAGAAATTTCTCATCGCCACTCAGTTGACGATCGAAGGCCAGCAGCGATTGCGGGTTGGGCCGGTGAGTTATCCGCGAGCCGTGTTGCGTAGCCTGAAATTTTCGAAGAACAAAGTTTCCGTGTATGAGGGCAGGACGGTGATGCGCTTTAACATCTCCGTTCCCGCAAACTTCAGCGGCGACGGGGCTGAGTTGAAAGCGCGTTTACGTTATCAAAGCTGCAGCGACGAGGTCTGCTTTCCGCCGAAGACGCAGGAAGTCAAATTCTGGGTAAGTGTGAAGTAGCCATTTCGTAATTATGATCCTTCAAGTAATCGATCACTCGACGTGCTGTGATTCCCTTGAGATACCGTACAACGTCGGCGGATGAGTTCGGTTGGTTAGTGAGCAGGTGAAGGTGATCAGGCATGATCACATAAGCGAAAAGCAAGAATCCGCCAGAGTTGCGATCCTCGTTGAGGGCGTTACAGGTCACTATCTTGATCGCGTCAGTTTGGAAAATTGGAAGACGATCTTTAGCTACTATGGTGATAAAGAGAGCTTGATTGTCTCTTGAGATTTGAAATTTGGGAGGCATGTGGAGTCTCCTGGTGAGGGGGGGGGCGTAGCCCCGGACTTTTTCGAGCCTTTCGGAAGGTCAGAGACCTTCCGCACATCGGACGGCTCAGCCGGATCGAACAGGACAAACCAATGGTAAACGAGGCGCTAAGGACAAGGTAATCAGGCCTCGCGGGATGCGAAGTTGGATCGATGCAAGTAATTGGTCATATCGATTCACTCTCTCTCCAGCACTACTTCTGCGATCGCGTGCTCGCTAGTGTGAGAGATGGAGAGATGGGCCAGCGTCGCGCCCGAGCGCTCAAACAACTCCAAAACCTGTCCGCGAAAAATTACGTACGGCGCGCCACTTTCCTCAGAGGCCACTTCGACGTCCTGCCAACTGATTCCCCCGCTCCAGCCAGTCTTCAAAGCCTTTAACGCCGCTTCCTTGGCGGCAAACCGCGCCGCGTAATGCTGCGCGGCCACCACACCGCGGCTATCGCAATACGCGCGTTCAGCCGCAGTGAAAACACGTTCAGTGAAACGCGGTGTG
>JBGTLE010000226.1:0-5013 GCA_041744295.1 Pyrinomonadaceae bacterium
TGAAGTCCTTTTCCGCGGAAAGGATCTGGCGCATCTATCGGGCAGGGAACTGCGCGGCCAGCGACGCAACCTGCAAGTCATCTTTCAGGATCCTTACGCTTCGCTTAATCCGCGCATGACCGTTGGCCAAATCGTTGGCGAACCGCTGTCCACATTCGGCCTGGCAAAGGGCAGGGAAGCTGAACGCCGCGTGCAGGAACTGCTCGAAACGGTTGGACTGAGCAAGCGATTCATCAAACGCTATCCACACGAGTTTTCAGGTGGACAACGACAGCGCATCGGCATCGCTCGCGCACTTGCAGTCGATCCGGTGTTTATCGTAGCGGACGAACCAATCTCCGCGTTGGATGTTTCGATCCAGGCACAGATCATGAATTTGTTGGAGCGGCTGCGGCGGGAAAAGAACCTAACTTACCTTTTTATCTCGCATGATCTGCGGGCGATTCGTCACGTGTCAGATCGCGTTGCCGTGATGTATCTGGGCAAGCTGGTTGAGGTAGCTGACGCCAAAGAGATTTACTACGAACCGCTAATGCCTTACACGAAGGCACTCATTTCAGCGGTGCCCGTGCCTGATCCAAAAGTAGAAGCAACGCGTCAACGAATCGTGCTGAGCGGCGATGTTCCTTCGCCAATCAATCCACCGGCGGGCTGTCGTTTCCATACTCGCTGTTCTTACGCGATCCAGGCTTGCAAAGAAGTTGTCCCGCCGCTCGTTGAGATCAAACCCAACCACTTCGCCGCGTGCATTCGAATTAGTTCAGAGCAACCTGATATTGAAAAAGTCGCACCCGGCGATGCGCCTGGACTTCCGCTCGCCCAATAAGTTGCGCTGCTCTTAGGAGATATTGTAAGGACTCTTGCGTTTGAGAAGTCTTCGCCATTGGTCAGCTAGAACTACCAATACGTCAGAAAGAGATCCCAAGCGAATCGCGCCACCCTGCCAAACAAAGCAAAAAGGCCTTCATAGCTCACCATCTTTCTGACGATTGAGTGGGCTTATCCCCAGTGTTGATGTAGCGGTCCGGATCTGAAGGATCCTGTCGATAGAAATTTCCTGCGCCCCAACCCGTTCCATCATCGAAAATTACGAAGCCAACTTCCAGGTCAGCCTGGCGAATGTCTTTTATCGCCAAGCGCCTCTCAATAAAGGCTTTGATCTTCGGATAGCGATCCTGCAGCTTGATCTCCAGAGTGTCCGTGGGCAATAGAACCATAGGGTCGCTCCGCGAAGGAAGTTTAGAGCCGGGCCGTTGGCCGAACTCAATTCGGTAAGACATCATGGCGCCTAACGCTGCCCGTGTTTCTGGGAAATTAACGTTTACCGAAAGGAAAACAATCGGTTTGTTTGAGATGTTCTTTGCCTTGAAGAGAATTGTGGGAAGCCACTCGTCGCTTCCATCGAATGGCTCATCAAACTTGACGGGTTTTCCTAAGACCTTAATCTCTTGAAACTCAACCACCGAATTTCGGGTAAACGTTTTACCGATGGCCTTACCGCGGCCTTGCAATAAGTGTAGATCTAAGGACCAACCTGCCCCACTTACTGTAGCGCAAATGACCAAAACACTAGCAACGAGATAGAAGACTCTACCAAAACCAAAACTTCTTATGCTCATTTCGCCTCCATTGCATTTCGAACGACTTAATTACGCTAAGAACGAACCGCCGGTCAGATGTTCCTTGCGAAATTCCGACAACGGGATCAGGTCTCCCGAACATTTGGCAGGACAGCAACAAAACGAACCACAAGGCATAGCTCGAGACGATTAAGAGATCCAAACCTATGACTGGTTATCTGCCAGTGGCCCGACTGTTTCTTCATCAGAAAGTATCCGCCTTCGCCACAGTCTCCCCCGCAAAACTGCCACGTATAAACCAACGCTTCGTCCATTGCTTTATTGAGGCCGACTCGCGAAAGAATAGTGATGCCGTTCAAACGAGGGTGCGTCGGACGGAAAGTCATGATTTCAAATCGTCTACGGTGCATCATGACTTCTGACATTCGGCAGACTGAAGTTTCACCCGGGGTCTACCGCTCGCAGTTGTCCCGGTGCTATACTGCGCCGCATCGCTCCCGAGTAATGCCTCACAACGTTCTCGCTCCCGACAAATGAACCCCGACGATGGACCTCTCGGGGAATGCTGTTCACCACGCCCAGATTTTTAGTTCACCTTTAATGGGCGAATTCCTAGTGTCGTTTTTAAATCATTTTCGATCTCATTTCTTGCCGGGCTTTATCCCGATCATGTCGCTCGTGCGGGCGGCAACACCCCCACCAACCCTTATTCACAATCGAAGGAGAAGAGATGAAGAAACTTGCCGTAGTCCTTACGTTGGCAGTTCTTTGCTTGACGATCATTGCTTCGGGACCATCGCGAAGCCAGGCACAGAAAGATCGAATCCTCAGAAACTCAAACAAGATAGCGAACAGCTACATCGTTGTCTTGAATGACGCAGTCGTGGGAGAAAAGGGCGCGTATTCAATCGCTCCCTACATCGCTGAAGAGGTGGCCTTAAACTATCGCGGTAAGGTCAAGCACGTGTACAAGAATGCCCTCAACGGCTTTGCAATCGAGATGTCTGAAGCAGAGGCTGAAAAGCTCAGTCTTGATTTTAGAGTCGCATACATCGAAGAAGACGGGGTAATGGAGGCGATTGCGACGCAAACCAACCCGCCCTGGGGTCTGGACCGAATCGACCAGCGCAACCGCCCTCTGAGTGCAACTTACACCTACAACTGGACCGGCGCGGGCGTGCGCGTGTACGTGATCGACACCGGCATCCGTACCACGCACACGCAGTTTGGCGGGCGCGCGTCGAACGTCTTTGACGCTTTCGGCGGCAGCGGCGCGGATTGCAACGGACACGGAACACATGTTTCCGGAACCGTCGGCGGCTCGACTTATGGCGTGGCCAAGAGTTCATTGCTCCGCGGAGTGCGGGTACTTGATTGCGGCGGCTCTGGTTCAACCTCGGGAGTAATCGCGGGTGTGGACTGGGTCAGGCTGAATCACATTGCGCCAGCCGTTGCCAACATGAGCCTGGGAGGTGGGATTTCCTCGGCTCTGGATACTGCGGTCAACAATCTACACAATGCCGGAGTAACGATCGCGGTGGCTGCCGGCAATAGCAACGCCAACGCCTGCAACTCTTCACCTGCTCGCGCGGTGAATGCGATCACGACGGGATCGACAACCACGACCGACGCACGCTCGTCGTTCTCAAATTTTGGCACCTGCCTCGACCTCTTTGCGCCGGGATCGGGAATTCTCTCCGCGTGGGCCACGTCTAACACTGCCACCGCAACGTTGAATGGGACCTCGATGGCTTCGCCGCACGTTGCGGGTGTCGCGGCGCTGTACAAACAAGCTAACCCGTCAGCTTCGTCCACCACGATTCGAAATGCGATTGTGAACAATGCAACGACAGGAGTGGTGACGAATCCGGGAACGGGATCACCAAATCGACTCTTGTATTCGCTGTTCTTTTAGTCTCCCTTACGCCGGAGACAAACTTTGGCCGGAAGCTGAACAACCCACTTGATGTTGAGGGCTAAGGCTTCCGGCCTTTTTTTGCAAATGAAGTCAGTACCACTTCGCGGTAGAGAGTTTGTATAAGCTCAACCTTCAGAAAGGCGTCCCTGTCCCCGCTCCTACACCGGAGGTGTTACGACCTCCAGCCCAGGGTTGCGGGATTGATTCGAACGCCAATGATTATCAGATCCTTAACGTTTACCTGGAGCCTTTCTTACTTCGGAAGTGGTATCAGTTTCAAAACTGCTCGATAGCGCGGCTTGCCGTGGCGCTCAAGGTAATAGCTCAACTGCTGTTTCGCCCCGTCTATTTCAATTACCCAAACATTGGTGGCAGCCTCCGGTATCAGTGCTTTTGTTTCTGCGTCTGCCGGAAAGTGTTGGCGCAGTGGCCTACCCTCCGGCGCTGCCCAGCCTCCGTACATCGTGACTTCATCAGGAGAGCCGTCGGGATGCCGGTGGTCATGCTTGAACAACAATCCCTTTTCATCAAGCCTCAGTATCCAGGTCCTCGATTTGTCTTCACCGACCTGGAACGGGATGCGAACCTCTTTATCGGCGCACGGGCCAACGGTGATTAATAGCTTCTTGCCCACGAGAGGGTGGTCGGCGCTCTGTGGAAATTCAGTCGCGCCTTCGAAACTCTTGCCACACAACTTCTTAATCTCAGCGAGGAAGGCTGTTTGAGATTCTGACGCTTGTGCCGAAGCAACGTGGGGAAGAGCTGAGAAAAATAGGATCGCGACGAGCGACGGCAGCAAGTAATAGCGTGACTTCATATAGTTCCCCCTCAATACCAATAGCCGGTCATGCTTTTCAACTTCGACGCCGGATTGTCTTTAGCTCATGAGAGCATTATCTCGAAGCGGAGACAGTTGCCAGGCATTCGATTTCCACTCGGGCACCGAGCGCCAATCCAGTAACTCCAAAGGTGCTGCGCGCGGGCATCCGATCCTTGGCGAAGTAGGTGATATAGACTTCGTTCATTGCGGCCCGATCGCTTATGTCGGCGAGCATCACCATACACTTGACGACCTGATTGAATGACGAGCCATTCTTCTCAAGTACGCTGCGGATGTTCTCCATCACCTGCTTCGTCTCGGCTTTGATTCCACCGGGAACCAGCGCGGACGAGCTATCTGTCCCGAGCTTGCCCGACAGATAAAGCATGTCACCGACCCGCACGGCGTCCGAGAAAGGAGCTGTGCGCCCAGGATCTGATTTTAGATACTCAACCCGCAAAGGCGTCGATTGATCAGTCCTTTGTTCCGGCGTCTTAGGCTTGGTCGTTTGCTGCGCTTCAGCGGCAAGACTAAAAACCAAACCAATGCAGACGATTGTGATTAGTTGCGAGACTACTTTCATAGGTCTCTCCTTTTCTGAAAATTCGCCGATTGAAAAGTAATTATAACCCACCCGACGGGACCACCTAGAAGCACTTACTTGTTCATAAATTTTGCTAAGCGTCCACGCGCCT
>JBGTLE010000227.1:0-13934 GCA_041744295.1 Pyrinomonadaceae bacterium
ATAACACGGATCTGAAAAAGCTAGGACGCGTTAGACCAAGCTTAAATCGTCCTTAGTCTTTTGAGATCCGTGTTATCTGCGTTTATCCGCGGCTGAATCAGGTTGCTTTCTTATCTTTATCCCCGGCTTCTGAATTTGCCACAGATTCCGTCGATTCCTCAGCGATCGTTTCCGGATTCTGATAAGCGAACACTGCGTCCCCTTCGGTGGAAGGAACCAGGTGCGAGGCCAAATCTGTCAGGAATGAACTCAGTCTGCTCGGATGCTCGTCCAGTGCCGAAGCTGCCTCACTATCTTCAAGCTCGGTTTCAAGTCGCACCAGCTGGGCCGTCGTGCTGCGGCAAACTCGGCAGTCAATCAGATGGGAGATTACTGGTGCATACTCTTGCGCCCCGAGCCGAGCCTCGACAAAAGCGGTGATGGTGTCCTCATCGGGATGCGTTTTCATGTCCGACGCCTCAACTACAGTCCGAGCTCTTAGACGTTGCTCGATCAGATAACTGATCGCGGGCGTTCCTTTCTTTGTTTCGTTTCGTGTCACGATGCGCATCAGCAAGGGCAAATCAAAGTCGCACTATCCGACGTCTCCTCTATCTAACCTGGACTTCGCGCCGGGAACGGCATTGATTCTAAAAGTCTGTCCTACGTCTTCGGCAGCGATAGACTCACAGATCTCGATCTCAGCCGCGTTCAGCCCATGTTTCCTGGCCAACTGATCGCGAAAACGATCTGAAACTTTGCGGTACACCTTCTCCAGCCAACGCATTACTGTCGACTCGTGCACTCGGCTGGAAGGACTGGTCGCTCTTCGCTTCGATTGTTGCTGAAACCAATGCCGAATCGGCGACGTCGGTTGTTCGACGAGTCTCGCAATCTCGCGCAACTTGAGACCATCGACATGGTAATAAAGCAGCAGGAGCGTCTCGTGATCATCAAGCGAATCTAATGATTCATCCAGAGCGGTTCCCGACAGTGCTTTGTAGCGCTCTCGCAACACGTTTTCCAAGATTAACTCCTCAGAGCCGTGGGGTTCGATTCGCGCAGGCGGCCGCTCTCGGTTTTCACCATCCCGCGAGACTTCTTCCAATGGAACTTCGTCCTGCTTCCTTCTGTAAAGATCCACCACGGTATGCCAAATGATTGTGCGGAGCCAGCCGCGCAACGAACCACGACCCGTATAGGATCTGAACTTTGATTGGCGAACGCCTCCTTCAACCTTCGTTCCAAACAGTTCGACGTACACCGACTCAATGACCTCATCAGCATCGGTACCGGTGCCTGCGAGATGCCGCGCGACGCGCTCGATAAACGGCCGGTACTGCCGATCAAATTGCCACCAGGCAGGTTCGTTGCCTCCCGCACAGGCGATGGTAAGAAAGAGGTCAAGAGCTTGCAGGTCGCCAAGGAATCGACGAATGGCTTCAACAGTTGGCGTTTCGCCACGCTCCGCAAAGCCAAGCATGAATTTGTCGACGGCGCGTAGCAGAGCTTCGTTGCAGTCGCTCTCCGACAGGCCAAACTCCGGATAAGTTTGAGAGCAACGCGCATAGATTGCCTGAAAATCGGCAGCACAAGCGGTAATTGTTTCTTGTCTCTGCTGATTTTTTTCGGGAACCACCATGATCATTTGCGAACTTGTTTCGGAAAGTGTTCCCCTACCTTGACGGGTGGAACTCAATAGTTTTGCGCGCGTAAGCGAATGAGAGATTAAAACTCTCCGTTCAGTAACTTGACCATTCAATCAATTTTCTTCGCACCTTGATCCTTACTGTTTGCTGGGCTCAGCTGTTTGTGCGCTCAAAGCAGCCTTTTGCTGATTCTGTTTGGCAATAGTATAGAGGATGGTCTTAACCTGAAAAGGCGTCAAATTCGGATACGCTTCGATCAGCAACGCGATGATTCCGGCAACATACGGACAGGCAAAACTGTTTCCGGTTAATTGTCTGTATCCCCCTCCAGGCCAGGTTGTTTTTACCTCGACGCCGGGCGCCACCAATTCGATCACGTGACCATAACGATAGCCAAAATTAAATGGATCGGCGCCGGCTCGTTTGACTACCGAAACTACAGAGGAAGAAAAAATTGAAGGATAACTGGGATACGGAAGATTGTTAGCGGCCGCTACGACGATACTGCCGGCGTGATAAGCGCGGTCGAGCAGGTCGTGTATCGGCGCGAAATAGTCACGCTTGGTCGTGCCTAACGAAAGGTTGATGACCTGGAACTTTTGCTTGATAGCGTAGTCGAGTCCGACCAGGAACATCTCGCCTGAGCCCGAAGCATTCGGCCCCAGCACTTTAACGCTATAGAGTTCGACGTCCGGAGCAATACTCGTAATGATTCCCGCGCAAGCGGTACCGTGGCCCGCCTGATCGCCCGAAGTTGAAGGGCGAAACGCGATTTTGCCATCCTCCGAAACGGCTTCGACGGATTCGCGAACCTTGCCTTTCAGGTCCGGGTGCTCGGTATCGATCCCGCTGTCGACAACAGCAACGCGGACACCACGTCCGGTGCAGTCTTTCCACCTGGTGTCCTCGCGGATAACACTCCACAGGTCAGGGGCGGTGTCATTCTGGTTAATCTTGCCATCAGGCTGCGACATCAATACGTCTCCTCAGAGTAATTTCCAGATGAAAACTCGGAGTAGTTCATGGACGTGTTCGAGCGCTTCTCCGTGAATCTGGCAAGGGCATCGAGTACTTCCAGACATAGCTTCCGGTGGGCATCGCCGCGGCTAAAAATCTCACGAACCGAAATCCAAAGCAGCAACCAATCGCGATGCTCATCGGCCGCGTCCATTTTCCTGGCCCATTCGCGCAACTCGTCAGCAGTGAGCTCAGTGTGATCTGCTTCGGGCACGATGGTCTTGAGTGTGCGATCGAAAACTGCCTCCACGAGTTCGGCAACTTCATGGGCGTCAATTATTTTAGCGATGGCATCGGCGAAATAAGCTGCTTGATCCATCTCTTCTGGTGTAAAGGGTGGGTATGGCGGCTCGCCCGGTCGGTTTACGAACTCGAGGACACCTACCGCTTCGTTCGCGGTGCGCAAAGGCGTTGCCAGCAACGTGATCGTTTTGAATCCGGTTTTTTCGTCAGCCTCGGACCAGAATGATCCCTCACTCGAGACGTCGGACACGGCCATGGGCTGGCCGCTCGAAAAGACCAGTCCGGCGATCCCTTTGCCGGGCGGAATGCGCAGTTTGAGTAACTGTTCCTTGACATCGCTAATGGCGGTGAGAAAGCGCAATCCGCCTTCATTGCCATCGCGCACGAGCACTGACGCCTCAACCGAGCCGACCACGCTGGCCGCTAGTACAAGAAGGTCGTCAATGGCGCGTTTGAGAGGAGCGGTTAATGAGTTTGAGACATCGATTGCATTGACGGCCCCGCGCAATTGCTCCGCCGATGGGTTACTTTTTTCGTCTCCGAGGCCATCAAGTTGAAACTGATCGGAGTCGCCATCAAAACCGTCGTCTATCATAAGTTTTCTTTCTCAGACGAAACAAAATAGAGCCGGGCTCAGTACCGTGTGTAAACTGATGAAGCAATTACCAAAGCTTAAACCGAGGGCAACCGACAAAGCATGGTGTTTCGGCAGTAATTATTGGTTACGAACGACATTATACAGAGTGAGCGATTCGCGCGATAATATTTCGCAATCTTGTTAGTTAGATTTCGTCATACGTAGGATGACTGCCAGGCAGTTTGACCAGTGAATCAAATTCGAACCGCGCGCCTCAGCGCGCGCCACACAAAGGAGTCAGAACTTCAAACATGAGCGTTGAATCGACATTGCCCACTGCGCAGGAGCGCGTTTCCAGGGGAATTCTCCGCGCGTCCGAACTGCGGCACACCGGCAAGGAGCATGAAGCAATCGATGAGTTGGTTAAAACATTGACCCAGGCTCGCGAGGCCGCGTACGAGGTTGAGTTTCAAACTCGCGTTCAATTGGCCATGACACTTGCAGACTTTTACCAGGCAGCCGGCGACATTAAGAAGGCGCAGGACATGCTGGCTGGCGAGTTGGCATTTACTGAAAGAGTCGCGCAGATCATGCAGGCTACGGGTACTCCGGCCCAAAAACGCGGGGCCACCAGTGGATTTCTGCAGGTCCGTGACCGCGCCACACAAATGTCGCTGATCGGGAAGGCAGCGCCCGAAATCTCGGTTAAGCATTGGATTAGCGGCGAGCCTGCGTTTCTGGCAGACCTGAGCGGCCGCGTAGTGTTGTTGGAATTTTGGGCGACTTGGTGCAAGCCCTGCCAGGAGATGTTCCCAAAGCTGCAGAATCTCCATGAAAAGGAGGCGATTCGCGGTTTGGACATCGTTGCCCTTACACGTCACTACCTGGCATACCGTGGCACTGAGGAGACAATGGCTGAAGAGTTGGAGCTAATGCGGAGGATGGTCGCTGACCATGCGGTGACTTTCAAGGTAGGAGTGGCCGAGGACGAGCGCCTGCAAACAATCTATGGCGCAAATGGATTACCTACCGTTGCCCTAATTGATCGGCGGTCGATTGTCCAATATGTGGGGCCTGGGTCCGATGATCCGCTGTTCGACCAGACCGTGCAACTCTGTCTGGCGGAATCGAGCTAAATGAATGATTTAACCCGAGACGCAAAAAAGCTTGTCTCCTAACGTCCTCGCTGGTAGGATGCGCCCGCTTCAATATTTTGATTCTGCAAGATGCACCTCAGAGCTACATGCTCCGGTGATCGCAAAGCGCTTTAGCGCTTTTTCAGAATTACCCTTCAATCGAATCGGTAGCGGAGTGGTGAGGACGGAAGATTCTCGTCGAACTAATCTTCGTCCATGCTTAGTTGTCTCTTCGTCTCCGAGGGAGGTTTGCAAGAGGGAAGTGCTTTTTGAGCGCCTTCCGCTCTTGTCAAACGAAGGGGTTTACAGCAGTAGTTCCGCCAGATACATCAGCGGGTTTGCGCAACGCACGCGGGCCAAAGGGAGATGCCTAAACGCATCATCCGCGCGGCCATGGATCGGAGGGATGCAAATTCCTCTAAACACAATCAATTTACGATAAGGAGAATTGCAATGGCGATTTTGACCTCCACGCCCGGAGAGGGCGATCAAGTTAGTATTTACGATGTCCCAGACGATGTCCTTCAACAGTACGCAATTACTGGTGATAAGGCAGCGAAGATGTTTCCCGAGGGTGAGAAGGCGGCGGGCGGTGACATCCCCAAGAGTACCGGGGCAATGAGCGCCATCAAAGTGGAAAACGCAGAAAGTCTCGGCGAAGTGCAGGCTTATAACGCCGTCTGCGTTTGTCGCCAACTTTATTGCAACGCCTATCGCTGCTGGTGGCATTACTACTATTGCTACTGCTAAACGCAACCCAACCTGGTTGCTAAGCTGTAGTGAACGAACACCTAGTGGACCTCCCGCACATCATGTGACGGGAAACACTTAGATGGCGGGTAAGGAACGACACTTACCCGCCAGATCGTTTTTCAAACTCCATCAAATTCTGGCTCCCGGACTTCCTCCTGCAGAGAGGAACTATCATGTCTAATAAGACTCCCCCTGCCGGCATACCTGCCGGATTGCCATCTGAACCATTACCCGGCCAGCCGGAAGGTTTGCCTCCAGGTGCCCTGCCAGCCAACGCCATCGCGCCCGATCAGTTGCCTGATTCATTGCCACCGTTACCCGGTGGTGCGGCGCCAGCTCCAGGGCCGGGACAAGGCAAGATCCGCATGAAGACGATGCCGAAAATGAACGCCGGCCCTTATCTCAAGCGTGCGTTCAAGCTCCTCGGCGGGCACAAAGCGCTGGTGGTGCTTTCGCTATTTTTATCCTTGGTTATTTTTCTGCTTCCCTTTGTTGCGGCCGCGTCCTTTGGGCCGCTGCTAAAGCTATTCGGCGATGCCGCCAGTGGAGGCGATTGGAGCAGAGTGTGGACCTTGACTGCCTCGTTTTACGAGCGGGGAGGTAACGGAGACGGTTTTTTCTCGCCAATCACAAATTGGCTCTCGACGCCGCTTTCTTTTCTTACGATCTTTCTTATTTGGACAGGCGCAATTGTCTTTCGAGAGATAGTCGATATTTTTCGCGCCTGGGTTGATGCCAACTTAGAGCAGCGATTGCTGACTGGCCTGCGCCAAAACCTCTATGAACACATCCAGGGGCTCTCGCTCGATTTCTTTATGGGTGGCCAAACCGGTGCCCTGATGCAACGAGTGCTCTCCGAGACTACGTCCGTGCAGAGGTTGCTTACGCAAGTTCTGTTGACGCCGATGATTGATGCCGTCGTGTTGGTGATTGTGATTGCGTATCTACTGGCATTGAGTTGGCAGATGACCCTGGTGCTGTTCGTCCTAGCACCTTTGACCGTGCTGATGTTCAAATTCACAAGCGGCAAACTTCAACAGGGTGCGATGGGTATCAACATGAGCGCGCGCGAGCTCGGCGCGGAATTGGAAGAAACAATCAACGGGATCTCCGACATTCAGGTTTTCAACGCCCAGCCAAAAAGAAATGTTCGTTTCCGCGAGGCTTCGATAGAGGCCGCCAGGAACACTGCCAGCACGACGGCCTGGATGAGTCTCAGCAACAGCGGTGCGCAGGTTTTTATCTCTCTGACCACGGCGCTGATTTTGTTGTCGGCAATCCTGCTTGGTCAGGACTGGGGTTTAACTTTTGCCAGCGCGATCGTTTTCATGCAGATGGCCCCGAACCTTTTCACCCCCGTGCAGCGACTGATTAGTTCTTACACGATGTACCAGTCACTTGTGCCGGGGATTGTCTCAACTTATGAATTGTTCGATACCAAACCAACTGTGGTCGAGAAGCCGGGAGCTCAGGCGCTGGGTGAAGTGCATGGTGACATCACCTTTGAAGACGTTGTGTTTGGCTACTCGCCCACCCAGAAAGTGTTGAAGGGAATTTCCTTCGAGATCAAGGAAGGTGAAACTGTCGCCTTCGTCGGCCCGATCGGCTGCGGCAAGTCGACCATCATGAATCTAATTTTGCGCTTTCTCGATCCGCAGGGCGGTCGCATTCTGATCGAAGGCAAAGACATTTCGAGTGTTACGTTGAACTCTCTGCGCGAACAGGTATCCAAGCTTTCGCAGTTTCCATTCTTCCTGAAAGATACAATCCGGGAGAACATCCGCCTCGGTCGAGCGGACGCCCCTAACTCTGAGATAGAAGAAGCCTGCAAGCTGGCACACATCCATGACGTGATCGTAGATCCGCAGAGGATGCCGAAAGGTTATGACACGGTAGTGGATGTGCAGATACCTTCGGGTGGACAAAAGCGCCTGATCGCTCTCGCGCGCTGCCTGTTGCGCAAACCGGAAGTGCTGCTGCTGGACGAGCCCACAGAGAATCTTGACGCCGATCAGCGCAACCGATTGATTCAGGTGATCCGAGAGTACGCACGCGAGCGCACGTGTATGGTGATCAGCCACGACTTGAATTTCGTGGCCGCTGTATCCGACCGAATTCTGGTGATCGACAAAGGGCGAATAGTTGATCAGGGGACGCATGAGCAGTTGGTTGAGCGTGACGGCCTCTACAAAACGCTCTACCAACTTAAGAACGTCGATCCTTCCTTGTTGCGTACCCGGGCCGGCGGCGGTGGCGCCCAAGGTGCGCAACCGGGAGGCGGCCTTCCGGGAATGGGGTTGCCCGGCGGCGGCATGCCGGGAATGCCAGGTGGTGGGATGCCGGGAATGCCCGGAGGCGGGATGCCTTAGGTTTGGAGATCGCGCTCGAGAAACTCAGACTGAGATGTGCGTGCGAATCAATTTCTTGCTCAGCTCTTTGCTAAAAACCGACTCCATTGCGAATCTCATACTGGGGTTGCGACTGAGCAAGCGGCGCATCTCGTCTTTTGGCCATGCCAGATAGCGAGTCTCTTCCAGCGCACGAACTGTCGCCGTCGCCGGACCTCCGGTGATGAAACTGATTTCTCCGATCAGGCTGCCATCCTTCATCTCGCCTATTTGCTGGCCGCCAATCTCCACACTCAAGAGGCCGTTGTAGATGAGCATGATATTGGCCAGTGGTTCTGCTTCAATACTTAGCGTCTGGCCTTTCTTGGCCTCTACCCATTTGCCTATTCGCAGGAGTTTCATGAACTCGAAGGGCGCGAAGTTGTGGAAAAGCGTTTCGTAGAGCTCTTGCTCTTCGTCGGTAAAGGTGACTCCGCTTCGATCTTTGATGATAATCACAATCTGCACTACGTTGATGACGATGAATACCACGTTCCAATAGATAACCGCCCAGAGCGGTGTTGCGGGCACGAAATAGTTGAAAATGATTCCCGCGATCGAAGCTAGTATCGTGAGAAACCGTAGCCACAGGATGTCTTTTACCAGGTAAGCAAACAGGGTAAGAACTGACGCCAGGTGGGTCGCAAACTCAAAATAGTTCATAAGGAAGTTTTTTTGCCGCGGACTCGATCTCGATAGACGTAGATGGAAATCTGGAATCAAATATAGAGTCCAAAGTCCAAAGTCCAAAGTCCTGATTGCACCGGCCAAGACCAGCTCCAAGCCACGCTTTCTGGGAATGAATTCTGAACCTAAAAAACTCATGAAGTCTAAGAATGTTCTGCGACTATTGATAATCACCTTTTTCGTAGGCTCTGTCGCGGGCGTTGTGAGCGGACATCGCGAGGTTCCAGCGCCCGCAGTCACTCGGCCGGATACACCCTGCGCTTCGTTCCCCCTTCCTAATCCCAGTGAGATTGGCGTCAATAAGTTTGAGAAGCTTCTTTACACCTTCCTGGAAAAGCGTTGTTACCAAAACTGGGTAGCCGACAACCAGATTCGCAATAGTGGGCCATTCATCGCCGGCAAATCGTTTGGTACCCACAACGCCGTGAAAATCTACTACTCACCGGAAGTGTGGGATTGGCTTAAGGTTAAAAACAGACAGGGCGTGATTCCTGACGGTGCGATCATCGTGAAGGAGATGTTTCCGTCGCCGGCCCAGGCGGGCGCAAAACTCAGTGGTTGGACGGCGATGGTTAAGGACAAGAAAGGGTCTTACGACGGTTGGTTCTGGTCATACCATGCGCCGGGTTATGCGCCTCAGAATCCTGAGATCGACTATCCGGACTCAGGCTTTGGCCTCTACTGCTTGCGGTGTCACGCGTCGGCGGAGAAGGAATCAACCTTCATCGCCCTCAAGAACGTTGAGGGTGATCCCATCTCTTTCTTGATTCAGTCGCCCACGATGGCCCCTTTCCCGTTGGATACCGAAGACTTTCATCAACAGGTCGCGAGCACCAAACAGATCATCGGCGGGCCGTTCCCAGTGGCGCGAAAATCTCCGGATCTCAACTTTCTGAAGTTACTAAAAGGCCCTGTTGTCGAGGAGAAGGACGTAAAACGGTTTCCCGGCGAGTCGCTGGACCATGTCACACCCGTGGCGTCGGGCACACAGGGCTTTCTTACTTCGAGCCAATGCCTTGGTTGTCACTCCGCTTCAGATGACAACATGGCCTTCCTCTTTAAAGGGGACAACAAACCCACGAATCTCTCGCCCTACACCGAGTGGCGCGCGTCAATGATGGGCTTATCGGGACGCGATCCCATTTTTCACGCACAGCTCGAGTCTGAAAAGACTCTCTATCCATCGCAGGCTGAGTTTCTTGATAATACTTGTTACCGGTGTCACGGCGTGATGGGCCAACGGCAGCTTGAGCTCGATCGTAATCAGCCATTCAAGCATGGCATGGTCTACGCGCGGCCCGATCAACCGGACGGGAAGTATGGAGCGCTGGCGCGCGACGGTGTTTCGTGCGCGGTTTGTCACCGGATCGCCAAGGACGGTTTGGGGAAGCCCGAGACTTTCACCGGCGAGTTCCGGCTGGATCCCGCCGATGTAGTCAATGGTCCTTACGAGGAAGTGGCAACCTTACCAATGAAGCAGGCATTGAATGTGACTCCGCGTCATGCTGAGCAGGTTAAGTCGTCCGCCTTGTGTGGAAGCTGTCACACGGTGGTCCTTCCTGTCTTCGACAGCAAGGGCAATCCCGTTCGCGATAAAAGCGGCAAGCCCAAACAGTTTCATGAACAGACAACCTATCCGGAATGGCTTAACAGTATTTACCAGAACGAGCGCGAGCCTTTCGATGCGAAGACAGTGCGCACCTGCCAGGGTTGCCACATGCCGAAGACGTTCATGGACCAGAAGCTCGTATTTCGCATCGCAAACATCGAAGACAACCTCTATCCGTACACAGACTTTCGCGCGCCGGACAAAGAGATCACGCTGCGCGTACGCGATGACTACTCCCGCCACACGCTCGTTGGCATCAACGAGTTTGGTTTGATGATGTTCCAGCAGTTTCCCAACATTCTCGGTATTCGTACGGCAGACTACATGTATGGGGAGGGTGTGCTTGGCCTGGCGACCGCGTTGAGCTCGAGCGACAATTTAGCCAGGAAGGAAACTGCGAAGATCGAGGTAACGGATTTGCGGCGCGCGAGTGATTATCTCGAAACGACAGTGCGCGTCGAGAATCTTGCTGGGCATAGCCTGCCGTCGGGAGTTGCCTTTCGACGGGTTTTCCTCGCGCTGGAAGTGCTTGACGAGAAAGGCGAGGTCGTTTGGGCATCCGGAAGAACTAACTCAGTTGGCGCGATAGTGAAGGGGACCAGCGACGAAGTGCTGGCGACCGAGTTCTTCCATGACGCGGCCACCGGCAAGCAAGTCTTTCAACCGCACCATTCCGTGATCACGGAGGAAACGCAGGTTCAGATCTATGAAGAGTTGGTGGCGAATGCGAAGGGCAAGATAAGCACCAGCTTCGTAGGCGGAGATCATGCGGTGAAGAATAACCGCCTCTTGCCGAAGGGGTGGCGGCGCGACGGACCGTACGCGGAGTTCACTGGGCCACACGGTGATGCTGAAAACGATGAGCAGTACATCAATAAGTCAGGAGCAACTGGCGCCGACCTTATTTCTTATAGGATTCCGATCAACGATCGAACTCGCGGGGCGGTAGCTGTGATGGCCGTTCTCTACTACCAATCGATTCCTCCGTACTACCTGCGCGAGCGTTTTAGTATCGGCAAGGGACCGGAGACAAAGAGGTTGGCCTTCATAACCAGTCACATGACAGTGCAGGGAACGCCGTTGGAGGATTGGAAGTTGTCGCTGGTTTGTGCGGTTCGGGGACTCAAGGACACCTCGAGCGTGGCCTGTCTGCGGTAAATTAAGGGCTACATCTACCTGCGTTGAATCGCAACTCTGCGTGCCCCAGTATTTACCATTGATCATTTCCCATTTCTCAGAATTTCTCAGTTGTCATTTTAATGACACCTGCGCACCGTATATCAGGCGGCACGCACAAAGCACAAAGCACAAAATTCAACTTGTTCGCAAAATGACCAATGAGAAATCTCAAATGATCGATGGGAAATTCTTTAGCACAAGTCATTCTACGAAATACCCGAGAGACTAAATACACCACTCCACGGAGACATCATGAGCAAATCCCCCGTCATGAGAGTTCCCAATCCAGACGACAAGCTGAAGCATGTCGGACATTAATGAGCGAACCTTCCGACTTCTGAGGCAAAGCCGGCTCAGCACAAAAAAACACTCTGCCGATTACCTCATCCTCGTCTCTTATTAGTTGTTCTACCTCGGGCGTATTGTATTCCAACCTTCACCAGGACTGGTTGAGTGCTGCTCGCTCCCGGACGGTAGTAGATGGTTTGAGGGGCGGGCTCGTTGTCGGTCAGCGAACGCGTGGCATCGGCGCCGGCTTCTTTCTCCTGCTTGGTCCAGGTCTTTCCGGCACCATTGGCCATTTCGAGGCGGCCAGCTTCGGCGCCCCAGGATTTCTCCCATGAGGCGAGCATCTCATCCGAGATCCTTTGCGCTTTCTCGGTAATCTTCAAACCTTCAATCGGAGTCGGTGTCACGAGGATGATCACGTTCTCGCCGACGTGATCTGAGCGAGTCCGTTTCAAGGTGAAGAACGGAGGACTGTCGTCCTGGGCCGGAATTTCGATCACGCGTCCGGCTTTTACTGAGTTATCGCCTTCGCGAGTGCGAGTGGTGGGGAAAATCAAATGCGGCTCACCTTTTGATCCATCGGCATACACCTCTTGATCCACGACGTAAAGGTACCCGGTGCGCGCGGCTTCGATGCTGATGCGAATGCGATCGCCTTCGGACAGTCTGCCGCTGGACGAGACGCGTTCTGGTAGCCACGCGACAGAATCCTCCGCGTCGTGATCGATGATTCGTTCGCCGGTGTCGGCAGCTCGGGTGGGACGCAAGCGCCAAAGCGTGACACCAATAACTGAGTCTGCGGAGACACCCGTGGTGGGTACTCGCGGAGTTACTACTCGATAGCTACGCTTCGCGGAACGCCTCGTTGCTTTCTTGTTTGGTTGCTTGATGAAGGCGGTGTCCCACAAGTGTCGTGTCGCTTCGTCGTCCTGTGGTTGTTGGGCCACGGTGGTGAGCAAGCCGGCGATGCAAAGAATCATCAGCGAAGCCATGAGAATGCGCTGTGATGTCGTTGTTTTGTTGTCGGGTGTCATGACATTCTCCTCGTCACTCATGGAATTCCATCCAGGTACTTCGACCGCAAGGCTAAGTACCGCCAAGCGGTTGCGACCTCCAGCCCAGGGTTGCCGTTTCGGCTACCCTGGGAAACCGAATTCAATCCGCCACAACCCCGATGGGGTTGCGACTAATTTTCCCGTTTTCCCCAACGTAGCCGCGAAGCGCGACAACGTTGGGCTGGAGGCCGTAACTGCTTCGCGGTACGAACACAGTCTAACGCTTCGGTTCCAAAACGATCTCACGAGCCAGCCGGTCAGCCAGGACTTCTCGAATTTCAAGTCGTTGGCGGTAGCCTTCCCTCTGTTTATCGTCGTTGCCGATGACCGTTTGCAGTAAGGCATCTGTCTTTTCCAGATTCATCTCGTACGTGGCCAGGTCTTTGTACTCCGACAAGAGCATCAAGTTCCAGTCTCCTGAGCCATGGGCTTCAGTTTGCAAGATTTTGTAAGAGATGATTTGCCCGTCTTTTTTCAACGCTTCTTGCTCACGCTTCCAATCACCGGCGATGTAGTTTAGGTAAGCCGTCTCCATTCCCGGCTTCATGCGGATGAACCCGATGCTCCAAACCGAACCGTTGCGATATGGGCGATTGACTTGCGCGAATACGACGACACTCAAAGTCAGTACCAGCACGATGAGCAAACCAACGGTTAAGCGATTGAGTTTCATGATCTCTCCTGTTTCATCTGGGCGAGTGCGAAGGGATGGGGAGTGTTCGGTCGCAGCACTCGTTCAAGCGACGGTCGTCCCACCTGGTCTGGGCCAAGTTTCGTTTCCTCGAAGGCGGTGCCTTTCGTGTTCTCTCCGCCTCTCAATAAGTAAACCGTAAGGCGGGCGCGATCTCCCTCAAGGATTTCCAGATTTATTTTCGTTTGCGGATTGCAGGGGCGTCCCTCCTCCGTGGCCGCCCCTCGTTTTCAATCGAAATTCTGCCAAGGTAAAAGGCCCCCGCCGGAGGTGGCCTTCGTTTTCTTGAAGTTTCTCAAAGGTAAAGAGGGACGGCACGCGGAGTGGCCGCCGTTACAATCCAACCAACAAGGCCCATCTCAGCCGCTGGGCAGATTCGCAACTCAGCGCCACTCGCCCTGCATAGTGAACGCGGCCCAGTAGTATGGCGACTGCCACTGCTTCTGCTTCCACATCTCCACCTGCGCCGCGCGCAATGCCGCGGCTGGCCGGGCGCCTTGCTTTAACATCTTCTCGTAAAACTTCGTCATCAGATCCGCAGTCGCTTTGTCGTTTACGTTCCACAGGCTGACGACGACACGCGCGGCGCCGGCGTACATGAACCCGCGCGTGAGTCCGACTAATCCTTCGCCCTTGATCTCTTTGCCGAGTCCGGTTTGGCAGGCGCTCAACACGACCAGTTCG
>JBGTLE010000228.1:0-5786 GCA_041744295.1 Pyrinomonadaceae bacterium
ACAAACCATCACCAGTCAAGTTTCGATTCCTCGTGATTTTCTGCTTGCCGGCAACGCCAACGTAGGCGTGACCACTGCCAGTAACAACGCCATCAATCGCGATGGACGCTTGTCGTCCGGCTTTAACCTGGTAGATCTGATAGGCAGACTCGAGTTGAAGCATAGCGCGCGATTTCCCATCACGCTGCTGATTAACTTTGTTACGAACACCCAAACGCATGATGTGGTTAGTGCCGGCCCAGGCGGAACTGATCGCATCTTGCCAAACCATGAGAACAACGGATTGTGGTTCGAGTTCCAGGCCGGCAAGATTGAAGAGCGTGGAGATATGCAGTTTGGCTACACGTATCTGCGAATTGAGAAGGACGCAGTGCTGACGCCATTCAATTTCTCAGATGTGACGCAGCAATCCGATATGCGAGGGCATCGTTTCATTTTCGCGTACGCGGTGGATCCGAAAGTAACGCTGAGTTTGACCGGCATCGTGACGGAAAGACCTAACGGATTGTTCGGGCCGTTTGTCCCGACTCCACCCGGCTCGTTGAATCGAGCCACGACGCGTCTCCAGTTCGACACGAGTTTCAGGTTCTAGGTTGTGATCTAATCGGAAAGACCTTTGAAATTCATGAGTCTGATATCGTCTCAATCTCAAGCCTGACATTAAATTCTGCGGCGCTTAACGATTAATTAACTTGTCGGTAACGGTGAGTTAGCACAAGAGATTCAGGATGCTCCGCAGATACGGTTAGCGGCGACTCGTGATATGTGACTCGGGTTTAGGTATCTCGCTTAACAAAGTCAGCTGACGAAGGGGCCAGTTGCCTGCTAAGTACAAGAGCTACTGTCGGTAAACGTATTCCCACCCTCCACCTGATACTCTCGACCTGCCGTTCTCAAAGAGAGTGTTGCGGCCTTAAACCTTGACCGTCGCTTCTGGATGCCCCGGCAAATCGCCGGGGCTTTTTTTGGTTAGAACGCAAGATCAGAACCGAAGCTCTAGTGACCGGGTCGTAACGATGGATTGCAGTTGCGGGATAGGAGCGTAATGGTTTCAGTAGTCCCCAATAGTCGGGTGAGGTAAGCTGGCCCAAGGCTGGCTCGTTCATGGTCGAGCCGCTAACGCTCGGCCAGGCAATTCAGCCCATTGAATCTCTTTTGTTTCGATCAGGGGTCAGCGCAGTTACGTTGTGCTGACGGTTTTGGAGATCCGGCCTAATCACCAATCTGTGTTGTCATGAAGATCAAGGAATACTTTGATCCGCGCCCCATGTCGCTGAGTTTGAATTCGGTGCCATTGCTCGCAATCTTTTCCCTGATTATTGTCTGCGTGGTACTAGTGCCGGCGAGCACCGAATCGCTGTCGACGGCACGAGTTCTGACTGCGTGGGTCTACCCGCTGCTAATCATCGCGAGTGTCGTGCTCTTTCATCTACCGCTGATTGGCCTGTCGCACACCCATGACGCTCGATCGACAACTGCCTGGTGGTCGCTTGATATCGCCCTCTGTTCCTTCCTCGTCATCCAGGCAATTAAGTTTGCTGTGCCCGCGCTTCGACCGACTGGTGGCTTGCAAGGATTTCCCAGCGGTCATACGGCGTACAGTTTTGCGCTCGCGTTTTTGGTGCTCGAGTCATATCCGCGCCTGGGACCGTTATGGTTTTCTATTGCCGTTGGAATTGGCTGGTCGCGCGCCGCACTAGATCACCACTTTGTGTATCAGGTAATTGCCGGGGCGTTGTTGGGGTTGGTGTTGGGTTGGTTGGTGACGCAATTGCGACTGGGATTGTTGTTCCCGAGATGTTTAGGGTTGAAGGTGAATTCAACGCGTGACAAGTGGGCTGGATAGCCGCTTAGTCAATCCTGCGCAGTTCAGCGTTCACTAACAAACTCACCCTGCCTGGTTCGCTTTTGAGCCGCCAATCGTTCGTTCAGAAATCGATAGAAGCAGCTCAAGCAGATGCCCGACGAATCCTCCTGCCGATCACGCCGGATCATTACCTTGCAGGTATTGCACGACACATAGAATGAGATTTTCGGTTTCTTTACTCTTCTAATCATGCGCTGAAGTCTAACCCTCAAGTGTTAAGCGCGAATAGCCAAAATATTATTGGCCATTAACGAGTGATTGCAATCTCGCGAACGCGCAGTTCAGATCAAGTTCAGTGCAGTGCTTCAGTTGCGATTTTCTCTACCGTGAGATTTAACATTTTGTTAACATGCCCCAACCGCGCCTTCCCCAACGGCGCTCACTAAACCTGAACCGACGCACGCTCCAAACTTGCACGGTCCAATCTGGGAGTAAGTTCAGATGCAACCCAGAATCCGAAGGAACTCTTTTTCTCTAATTCACGCTAGCCTCGCGGTCTGCCTGCTGGCCCTCGGGGCAACCACACTCCGAGCGGAACCCACAGTAAGCAATGTTCTGATTCGCGATAACTTCACCTCGAAGAATCGCACTGAACTCATGCTCAAGCTGCGAGCGATAACCGGTTGGTCGACGCTGGACTTTGATTCAGCGGGCTCGCTCCGGGTCGGAAAAGGCGAGGTCATGAGGGGATCCTCAGCGGCAAGGAAACTGATTTCGAAAGCAATTTCGGGCGCAAATGTAATAGTCCTGGACGAGTCGCTGCGTACTCGAGACGTGGTTTTTTGCGAAGTGCTTTTAACCCAGTGGACGCAAGCGGCTTCGGGTAAGCCGCCAGTCTATGTGCTGCGGATCGACTTTGACGATTTCGATCGCGTGATAGGCGATCTCCGCGCTCGGCAGGCCTTCGACGTGGCGTGGGCCGTGCTGCATGAATTGGACCACGTTGTGAACGAGTCTCAAGACTCTCCGAGTTTTGGCGCCCCAGGCGAATGTGAGACTAACATCAACGCCATGCGCCGAGAGCTTAACCTGGCGGAGAGAGTGGGCTATTTCTTTACCTTCCTGACGACCGCGAGCGCCGGAGATTTCAAGAGTCGCTTTGTGAGAATGGCCTTTCAACAAAACGATGCCCGCACTAGCAAGCCGAAGCGATATTGGCTTTTATGGGACGCCGAATTGGTAGGTGGGCTGCCCGAGGCAAGGCAGATCGCGTCAATGCGCTAGGTGTGATTTCGTACCGTAGAATCTAATTTAAGTTCCTGCCTTAAACGCTGCTTCCGACTTAACGGCCGCCTGCTGTCCGACGTTCGGCCTGCGCGCGTGGAGTTCCATCTCCTGCAGTAGCGAATGAATCCTCAACACGGTTTCTTTGAGTTCAGCCCTTTTTCCCTGGGAAGTATGTTGTGCCGCCAGCATTGCGACGGCGATGTCACCGCTCAATTCATTTGAAATAGTCATATGAGAATTCGGTGCTCTGACTTAGGTTGAAGAGTCGCCATACTAAACACTTCAGGTTACGACGGTGTTAATTCCGTGTTAACAAAAGCGCGTTCGACGGAACGCTGAACTTATCCACGCTTCCTGCGGTCTGCGTAACAAACATTTAAGGCGCGATTCACAGCGCCTTAACTCCTCCTGAGTAAAGTGCCGCTTCGCCTCTGTATTTCTTATTCCGAAGTTCACTAATCACAGGAGAAATGTAATGAATCACAAAGCCCCCCTGGGTCTCCGCCTTCTGGCCATTGCCTCGATCGCTATCTTGGCACTCGTGTTTTCGCTGTCTACTCCGACACGGATCTTTGCTCAATCAGGGGCGACCGGTACGTTGACCGGCACTGTTCAGGATCCAAACGGCGCTATCCTGCCGGGAGTGACCGTCACTGTCCGAAACTTGAGCACGGGTACTTCACGGACGGTGACCACTAACGCGGAAGGCCATTGGACCATCCCGGGGTTGTCGGTGGGGACTTACGAAGTGGCGTACGAACTGTCCGGGTTTAAGCGATTAGTGCGCGATCAAACCGAGGTCGAAGCTTCAGTCCCGCGCACGCTCGAAGACAAACTCGAGATAGGTGAAGTGGGGGCCGTCGTAAACATCACCGACGGTGCTGCTCTCGTGACACCTGATACGGCGACTACTTTTCGACAGCTTTCTTCAGAAGATCTGGTCACAGTTCCCACGTCAACACGCAGCTTTACTCAGTTGTTGTCGACCGAGGCCGGTGTTAACACGGAGCTCTCGCCAGTGCTTACGAACGGCAATGGCAACCAATCGCCGTCAGTCAACGGAACGCGTACGACAAGCACCAGTCTGTTTTTCAACGGTATCGATGCCACCAACATCACCACCAACGAAGGCTCGCTGAATGACAACATCGCACCCGCACCGGAGACTCTGCAGGAGGTTAAGTTGCAGACCAGTCTCTACGACGCTTCGACCGGGCGCTCGGGCGGAGGAAACTTCCAGCTCATTACGAAGCAGGGAGGAAATGCCTACAACGGATCCGTCTATTACTTTCTTCAGAACGAGAAGTTGAATGCCAACGATTTCTTTTTCAATAAAGAGGGAATCGAAAAACCGAAGGCGCGGCGGAACGAAGCCGGCTTCACGATTGGCGGACCGATCAAGCAGGAGAAAGTTTTCTTCTTCGGCAGCTATCAGTATACCGACGCGATTACGGGCTTTGTGCCGACAGCCCGCAGCGTGACTGTGTTGCCACGAGCTCTTGGTCGGATCAGCGGGGCTCGGACGGCGCAGAATTTGGCGGACGCTTTCAACGCGGACAATGGGTGCACGCCTGGGGTGAACTGCTTGTCGGCGGCTGATATTTCACCAGTTGCACTAAGACTTCTAAACCTCGTCAATCCTGTTACCGGAGACTTCGTCATCCCTTCGCCGCGGGCAAACGCTCGGCTTATTGGGGTCGACCGCGCGGGCGCGAGAGCTTTTCAGTTTGGTTTCGCCCCCGGAGTGGTGAGTCGCACTCGACAGGAGAATAACCCGCTCGTCCAACAGCTCAACGTGCAGCCCTCGGCTTTCAAGCAGCACCAATTCACAACTCGACTCGATGCTCGCCTGTCGCAGAAGAACACGCTGACTGGAACATTCTTCTTCAGTAACTTCCCGGCTCTCGATTCGTTTCCGGATCCTTCAAGTCTATCGTCGCCCTTTACTTTACGGCGCGGCGACCGAAACCGGACGTTGGCGATTTCCGATCAGCACATCATTAGCCCGACGCTGATTAATGAGGCCCGCTTCGGCTATTTTCACTTGAACAATACTCGCAGCCTCGACGAGCCATTTCTCACTGAGGAATTTACCAGTGCGGCACTCGGCATTTCTAATCCGGCGCTCCAGTTCGACGACAGCCCTGGAACCAGGCGTCTAGGACACTTCATCGGCCGTCCGGGTACCAACATGTCACAGTTTTCGTTTGGTGGACCAAACGATTCTTTCAACAAGAGAAAGCAGCAGACCTTTAGCGTGTCAGACAGTGTGACGTGGATTCGCGGGAATCACACATTCCGGATAGGGGGCGATTTCAAGCGTCATCAGTACGATTCGAATCTGCCTGAAGAGCAGGCCACCGAGTTTGAGAAGTTCGATAGTTTCACGCAGTTCCTGACCGGTAATGCCACTGAGGGCGACACTCAGTTTGGTGTGACTAACAAGACTTTCACTTTCCAGGACTACAGCGGCTACATCGCTGATGATTGGAAGGTTTCAAGAAAGTTGAGTCTTAATCTCGGATTGCGTTATGAGCTATTCATGTGGCCCACGGAAAAGGAAGGAAGGATTGGAAATTTTGACTTCACGTCGTTCGAGCCGTGCTTCACTCAGGCGGGTGCAACAAATGCGCTCTGTGATAGCCCGTCGCCGGGATTCATTGTGCCAAACAATGTACGGCCGACCGGTTTG
>JBGTLE010000229.1:0-12894 GCA_041744295.1 Pyrinomonadaceae bacterium
AGTGCGCCGGCTGGGCACACAATGGTTGTGCCCTGAACCGTGCAGACTCCAAATCTATTGATTACATTGAACCCGCTATAGACCACGCCCCCACCGAAGTCTCGCGTGGGGCCGGTAAATACGGAATCAAGCTTTAACCTATTCTGATAAAACTCGAACCCGTATTTCACTGTGTGCCGTCCCAGAATATGCTGCTGTCTGGCTTGGGCCTCTAACCGTTCGCGCTTCTGATCGGTTACCCGGCCACCAAATCCTTGCCGAGCGAAACCACGCTCGAGCGAGCCGCCGCGGCCGTCAACAAAAGCAAGAAATCCAGTTGTGCCACCAAAGTCAACATTGGTGTCAACCACAGGAAGGACCACGCCATTTCGCACAATCGCAAAATTGTCTGTGACAGCCAGGACGTCGGATATGTCTGCTGACGGATGCAGGTTGTTTCGCTGACGGTGGGCACCGAACGCAAACTCACTGATCCAGTTGGGCGTGATGTTGGAGTTGAGTCGCACCGTGTAGTTATCGCCGCCGACCTCGCCCCTGCCTGAGAATGATTCGGGAGCACCAAAGCCGGATAACGCGCCGCCGAGCGCTTGAGCGTTGCCGTTGATGGCCACGCGAAAGCCAGTGATTTTCGTGAAGTCACCAAAGGTCGAGAAGGTCAGCACGTGGTCCCGGTTGATCGCGTAGGTTAGCTTACCGGCGTAGAAGGGCGTCGTGACTTTATTGCTAGCTGACTCGCGGAGTGTCTGTGTGAAGTAAGAGTTTTCGCGGCGCTGGGGATTGAAGGCCGCAAAAAACCAAAGTTTGTCCTGCTTGAATGCGCCACCCAGGTCGAACCCTGCGTCAATCTCAGAGAAACCATTCGGCGCCGAGCCAGTGAAGGGAAAGTGTTTGGTGCTGCGAACCATTCCTTTGATGGCGAAGTAGGCAAACAAATCGCCGTGGAGTTCGTTGCCTCCACTCTTTGTGAGAACGTTGAAGATACCTCCGGTTGCCAAACCGTACTCCGCACCATAAGCGCCAGTCTTGATCTCAACCTCCTGCACAAACTCAAACGGCAGCGAAGTACCTGAACCGCCAAACGATGGATCAGTGGTGTTCACGCCATCCATGATGTAACTGTTCTCGAGACCGGAGGAACCCGCCACGGAAGGATCGCGATCCCTTCCGGAGACGTCGCGCAGACCCGACCGCGTCACACCGGGTGCGATTGTGTAGATCGACTGCACCGTTCGTTGGGTAATGAAATTTGAGAACTGTTCGGTTGAGACGCTGGTACCGCTGGTGTTGCTGCTGGTATCGACTGCTCCATTCGCAGTGCTGCTGACCGTGACGGTTGCGGTCGTCTCCGCTGGGGTCAGTTGGATCGGCACCGAGGATGTTTTCGAGAGCCCGACATCCACTTCGCGCTTGACGAACCGGGCGAAGCCTAAGGCAGGTTCGACGGTAATGGCGTAACGTCCGGGAGGAAGATTTAGGATTCGGTAGCGACCTTGGTTGTCAGTCGTAGCTGATTGCGAGCGAATGAGGTTTGGGCTGGTTACAGAGACCGTGACGCGGGGTATGACGGCGCCATTACGATCCATGACGGTGCCTTCAAGGACGCCGGTCGTGGTTGTTTGAGTTGAAGCGAAGGGTACCCAGTTGAAAACAAGAACTACCAGAAAGGCCAGTGTCGATATTCTCATTGCTGATGCTCCGGGAGTGAGAAATCAGCTGTGACGTTTGACACTCAAAGCGATCGTGTCGGTTCGCACGAGCAATTACTGTTTACGCTTGTGGGACAGTTTGGGCAGCGCGAAAGCGTTGGTTAGTTCAGTCTATGCTTGAAGTCATTTCGATTCAACGCGCCAAACCAGCTCAGCAAAGCGCGGATCGGCGCGCAGGCCATCAAGCCGCGGGTCAACTTGAATATACGTCATCGAGTATTCGCGTAGCTGATAAACCTTCTCCAGATACTCAAACGCTCTATCCCTGTTTCCGAGCTGTGCATTGTATGCCGCAACGTCGAAGTTGTTTCCGCCAACGGTCTCCAATCTGTTCACCCACTCCCCCAGAACGCCGCGCCAGCCAGCCGTCTGGAAGGCGATCTTGAATACCTGGATCGTTGCTTCATCAGCCTTCCGTACGGAGAGGAGTTTCAAGAACCATTCAAACGCTTCCGGTTCGTTGCCCTGCAATGCCATTGTGTGGGCCAGCCACGAATAAGTGGCCAGGAAGTTCTCCTCCATTGCTATCACTCGTTTGAATTGAGTTACAGCCTCCGGATAGCGACGGGCATAGAATAAGGCGCGCCCGTAATTCCGCTGAATGAAACGCGACGTTGGTTCAAGGTCGATCGCAATCTTGACCTCAGCAATAGCTTCGTCGTGCCTTCCGCGACCCATCAGATAGCGAGAGAAGATCTCGTGGGCCTGCGAGGAATTGGGATTTAATTCCAGGGCGCGTCTACATTCCCGTTCCGCTCCCACGAAATCCCACTCGTATAGATATTTGTTTTCGCACAACGCGCTATGTGCTTCAGACAGATTCGGGTCTAAGGCCAGCGATCTATTGATGGCTGCGATCGATTTTCGATGTGCTTCATGAGCATCACCGGTTCTTAAGCCCGCAGCTCGCTGCGCATATGCTAAGCCCGCCCATGCCAAAGCGTAGTTTGGATCAAGCCGCACAGCCTGCTCCAAAGCGCTGACTGCCTCGAGCGCGTCTACCGAGTTTCTCTTGTTGGCTAAATACATCCCATGCAAATAGAGCCGATACGCTTCTTCATTGCTCGTGCCCCGTTTCGCAGTGCCAGCGTCTGCCGTGGTGGCAAACTGCGTCAGGAGTTTCTTGCCAATCTCGGCTGCAATCTCGTCCTGCATCGCGAAAGTGTTAGCAGCGTCTTTCTCAATTTGATAAGTCTGTTCAATCCGTCCGCTGGCAACATTCAATAGCTTTGCAGTAACTCGAATTCTGCCACCAATCAATTGATAATTCGCGGAGAGCACATAGTCCACCTGCTGTTCCTTTCCCGCAGCAATCGGGTCCAACTCGGTGTTCCGATAGTCCTGTGTCGCACTCAGATGCCGGACGACAAAACCCTTCATCGAACCAAGCCGCTGAATTAGGGAATCAGCAATGCCTATCTCGTAAAGGTCATCGCGATCAGCAGGGTTGATTGGTTTCAGTGGGAGGACTGCAATCGATTTTTTGTCAGCCGCAGTCAAGATAGTTTGATTGCGGGGTAACAGGAAATATGCAAAAGCCACGGCACCGACTAGCAAGATGAAAGAGGCGGCCACGGCCTGTGTTTTGCGCCGCTTGATCTCGCCAACCAGATATTCAACGCTTACCGTCCGCCGTGCCGGAATGTGAACGGTGCTCACAGATCCATGATTGGTCGCTTTCGCGAGACCACCACCTCGTTCGGCAAACTCACTCGCCGTTGGGTTAGGCGGCAGCGTGCGCCTAAAACGAGTCTCCGCGCGCAGTTCTTCCTGCAGGTTCTTGAGATCGAGGGTCATCTCGCCGGCGGTCTGATAGCGTTCGGTCCGCTCCTTGGATAACGCCTTCGCGACAATACGATCGAGTTCGGTCGGCACTTCACTACCAGGCGACAGTCGGGCCGGCTCGTTCTCTAAGATCGAAACAATCACGTGACTTGGGGTCTCGCCCTCGAACGGCGCACGCCCTGCGGCCATCTCGTACAGAACGACACCGAGCGACCAGATGTCGCTGCGAGCGTCCACCTCCTGTCCGCGTGCTTGCTCTGGCGACATGTAACCAACCGTGCCCATCACCATGCCCGGGTTCGTATTGACTGTTGCCTTGATTGTCCTTTGCGGATCAACTGCCGCAACTTCCTGCTCGGCTAGCTTGGCCAGACCGAAGTCGAGCACCTTCACGATCTGGTCGCGACGCAACATGATGTTTTCGGGCTTGATGTCGCGGTGGACGATGCCCGCTTCGTGGGCCGCCTGCAGCGCCGAGGCGACCTGGCTCGCAACTTCAAGCACTTCACCAATCGTCATCGATGTGTCCGTCATGTGCTCACGAAGAGTCTTGCCGTCGACGAACTCAGTGGCAATGAACTGCAGCGAGTCCGTCTGCCCGATCTCATGAATGGTGATGATGTTGGGGTGGTTGAGCGCAGAGGCCGCCCGCGCCTCCTGCTCGAAGCGATGCACGCGGTCTGCGTTGTTGGTGTAGGAGAGGGGAAGAAGCTTGAGTGCGACCTTGCGTCCGAGTCGGGAGTCAACCGCGACGTAAACCTGGCCCATGCCGCCTTCCGCGAGTGGCGAAATCCCTTCGTAGTGTCCGAAACGCTGCCCCGCAGCCAACATCGGCTTATCTCCCAGCAGGAGATTGCCGACCGGCGTATTCATGAAGCCAGAGTCTCCCTCGTGCGCGGCAAGGAGAGACTCCACTTCTCGCCTGACCTCTTCGTCGTCAGCCGAGGCTTGCGCAAGAAAAACAGCCCGTTCCATTGGGCTACGTTCCTGTGCCTCCTCAAATAATTCCTTAACCCGTTGCCATTGTTCGGAGTTCACATTAGCTCCATCAAGAACCTGGCGCACCGATTTCGCGTCTTAGCCAGGCCCGGGCCACACTCCAATCGCGCTTAACCGTTTTGGGTGAGACACCCAACGACGCCGCAGTTTCTTCGACACTCAAGCCGCTGAAAAACCTCAGTTCCACTACCCGCGCCTGTTGCGGATCGATCTTCGCCAACCTATCCAACGCCTCGTCGATGGCTAACAGATCGAGGTCAGGCTCCTTCGTCACCGCCAGCGCTTCGTCGAGCGTCAATCGAAGTTGAGAGCCACCACGCTTTGCTGCGTCGCGCCGCCGCGCATGATCGACCAGGATGCGACGCATCAGATTCGCAGCGATAGCAAAGAAGTGGGCCCGGCTCTGCCAATGGACATCTTTGGCATCAATTAGCCGCAGGTACGCCTCATTGATGAGCGCCGTTGTCTGCAAGGTGTGACCGCGGCGCTCACGCCGGAGGTAACGTGCAGCCTGGTGACGCAACTCTTCATAGACGAGTGGTGTCAGTCGATCTAATGCCCGTTCATCACCGGCACTCCACTCCATAAGTAAATGCGTAATGTTGTCGGGCAAGGGGTCACTCTTCTTCAGGACGGAAATGGGACTCGGTGTGCAGGCGAAAATATTAACAGCCTGATTTCCGGTCAATAGCATAAACCCTTAGCTCAGTAATCAGTAGGAAGTTTGCTTTCACCTCATGACGGTTTGCCCAAGAAGTGATGGAGGGTCTTGGCCAAGCAATCAGAACCGTCGAGCGGCCGCGACCGAAGGATTACGACGAGCATGCCACTGGACCACACGTGCTGAAGAGCCCTTTCAAAACCAGTTGAATATATCGAGGCGGCCCGGTCGCTGCCGCTAACGGTTCTGCTTGCTTCGCCTGGTTCTCTAGCTTAACGGCCGCAGCGTCGATTGTTCGTG
Organism: Pyrinomonadaceae bacterium; assembly: GCA_041744295.1. Classification (GTDB taxonomy): domain Bacteria; phylum Acidobacteriota; class Blastocatellia; order Pyrinomonadales; family Pyrinomonadaceae; genus PSRF01. The sequence continues at coordinate 5,452 of JBGTLE010000229.1, forward strand.
TGAGTTGTTATGCAAAGTCCTGGTGACCCCAATTTTCTCTCCGGCGCGCATTAGCCAAGTGTAGGAGAAAAACGAGCCGGGCTGAGCGACTCGAATAGACCGGCAGCAGTTGAGGTCACTGCTTCAAGTGAAGACACAGGCGAATGTCGGAGAAGTTTCGGCCACCGGTTTTCTACCAGCTTATCGGGGAAGGAGTAATGACAGTGCTTCCACAACTCACATACCAACCGACCATCCTGGCAACCTCGCTAACGCTGGCGGTGCTTCTGGGAATCGCCCCTGTTTCTGCGAGACCAGAAGTGATCACTGCGGGATTGAACCAACCAACCCCCTCACTTTCCCAGCAGCAGAGCGACGCCTGGAAGAAAATCGAGGAGGGCAACCGTTTGACTCGTGCGGGGCGCTGGTCGGAAGCAGTTGCAGCTTACCAGCGTGCCCTTGAGCTTGATCCGAACGCCGCCACTGCACACGGCAACTTGGGTCTCGTATTCACGCAGCTGGGCCGATTCCACGAGGCCGTTCCAACCTTGCAGCGGGCGATCTCGTTAGAGCCTGAGAATGCAATCTTTAGATACAACCTAGGCAACGTCTTTCTGAAATTGAATCAGACTGAAGAGAGCATCAGCCTGCTGGAGCAGGCGATAAAGCTCAAGCCTAATTACTTTCAGGCTTACAACGACCTCGGCAATGCCTATGCAGAAGTGGGTAGGTCCTCTGAGGCGATCGATGTTCTCAAACAGGCGGTTTGTCTCCAGCCCGATTCTGCCTTAGCCCACCACAATCTTGGTGTCGCCTTCCATGACGTCGCGCGCTTCAAAGAAGCCGCGGCATCGTTCCGGCAAGCGGTTACTCTCAATCCACGCTTTGCCGTGTCATACGCAGATCTTGGGGTGGTCTACTTAAATCTCCACGAGTTCAACACCGCCGTCGACACTCTCGAGCAGGCTGTCCGCCTCGCACCAGTTGACCTCAAAGCCCAATATCACCTTGGAATCGCCTATCTGGCGCTGAAAAAGAAGAACAGTTTTTGGCGGCAATACGCGCTCGTGAAAACTCTCGAATCCGATCTAGCAAAGCGTCTTTATAACGCCTTCTATCACGACAGATTGTTGATACTGGCGAGGTAGCGCCAGGTTTCGCACTTAATCGGCCGGACTCTATCCTAAACGTGGGAGCTTAGCTTGCTATGAAATCGGCAGAACATTCTGGAAGTTGGGCGGATATTGCCAAAGACCACGCGAACGGCAACTCGGTGAACGGAATCTCGAGGTTGCGTGAGCTGGTCTCCGATTTGATCAACGAAGTGGAGTCGCTTGACCCAAACTCGCTTTCACTCTCTGAAGCATGGGTCATCGAGCATTGTGACAGTATTAGCTTTTATGAAGCAGTAACGCGGTTTGAAATTACACTCATCAAGAATGCCCTGCGCCGGACCGAAGGGAACCAGGTTCAAGCAGCTCGCTTGTTGAATCTGCATAGATCCACTCTCAACGCCAAGATCAAGCACTATCACATCGGACAATCGTGCGGCCACACACGGCGCTGAGGACTTGCACAAAGAGTCCGAATCCCACTCACTGTCCCGTGGGAGGGATTCTCGAGTTTTTGTCCAAGGCCAGGCGCTGAAGTGAAAACTACCCAAGTCTCTAACAGTGCTGATGAGTTTCCACTAGAAGCGGGTCAGGCGCCTACACCTAACCGCGATTACGGCTCGAGGCCCATCCCGCGGACAAGGTTTGAGTAACGCGGATCTGGGCGAAGGTTGTCAAAAAGCGGTTCTACGTTCAAGGTGGTTATCGTCCAGCTCCGATGTGCCGATGCCTTCTCGAGCTCCGTGAGCGCTTTATTATTCTCTCCAAGTCGCATGTAAACATCTGCAAGAATTAGGGGGCGATCACGTTTCGTGCGCTTTATTCGGTCCTGAAGCAAGTTGAGCACCCGTTGCCAAAAAGCTCGCCACCCTGAGGTCTCATAGGTTCTTTTAAGAGCGGCTTCTGCCTCCGCGCCAAACTCGGCAAACTCGCCATTCTGGAAAAAAACTTCGACTGCCTGATCATACATTGAACTCTAAACTCCTGTATTGCACTGCATCAATACCCGGTCCTTGCGGTCCCCTTAAGTCGGTCTCTCAAAAACAATTACATTTTCATTAGAGGTCCTTGACCCGCTTCTCGCATTCCTTAGCGACACATTCTTGGCGAGGGTACCACACCCTATTCGGCAGTCATTGACGGTCCGGCCAAACTGACAGCTCGACGGCTGATTATCCCCGTCGGCGACCCGCCCAGCGGTTGGCACTATCACCCGGGGACGCTCCTGGCTGTCGTTGGTACGGCAGCGAACCAAGGCTCCGTCACGATCGAAGACGGTTGTGGCGGCTCGGAGACATTCGGCCCTGGCCAGGCCTTCGAGCAGCTTGGCGGCCGTGTCCACCGGGCCATAAATCTAAGCGGGGCAATAGTCGAGGAGCACAACATGTTCATCAACCCGCCGGATACTCCGTTGACAGTGAATATCCCAGACAATCAACGGCTCTGTGGGCCGGCACTAGACGTGGACGAATGCAAGAACGGAGGCTGGATGAACTTCACTTTTCCGCATCCCTTCAACAATCAGGGCGAATGCGTCAGCTTCGTCAAAGCTAGCAAGTAACGTTAGCGCCTCATTCGGACAATCTTAACTAAGTACTCAGCACTCAGTCCACCGCCTTTGACCCACTTCTCCGCTGCGATGCGCATTAGTTAGTGGAGGCAGCAAATCGCGCTGCGCTCGTCTAAATCCATCGCGCAGCTGCAGGCTGACGCCTTATCTCCGCGAGCAGGGTGCTTGACGGAGCCTGCTACTTCGCCAACAGCTTCAAACTGGTGGACTACTCAATACACTGAGCCCCGCCTCATGATTCGGGAGTCTGCCCAGAATCAACCTCCAGTTGCGAGGTAAAGGAGACAAGAATGAGAATCAATCTGCGGAACAAAAAGCTGGCCCTGATTGTTGGCTTAGCCGGCGTGGTTCTTTGCGGCGTAACTGCGTATGCGGCAATCACCAATGTGCTTGCTGTGGGCACCATCCCGCACACCGAAATCATTGACGGTCCGGCCACCATTACCGTTCGAACAATTAGCTTTGCGCCAGGCGAGGTAGGCGCCTGGCACTATCACCCTGGTCCACTTCTTAATGTCGTGACGCAAGGCACAGTGACCGTTGAGGATGGCTGTGGCGGTGAACAATCGTTCACTGCGGGGCAGGCTTTCGAGGAGGGCGGTCGTGTTCACCGGCCAAAGAATCTAGGCAGCCAGGCAACGTTCGCCTACCAGACGTTTATTGTCCCGCAGGGCGAGCCGACGACTGTGAATATTCCTAACAACCAGCGTCTCTGCGGTCCTGTAAGAGACAAAGAGGAGTGCAAGAACAACGGTTGGATGAACTTTAATTTTCCTCACGCCTTTAACAACCAGGGCCAGTGCATCAGTTTCGTCAACGGCGCTGACTGAGCTGCGGAGGTTCGTAGCAATCCGGAAGTGCGGTCTCACATGCGGACATCTGAGATGCGCGTTGGGGTTTAGTTGAGCAGCGTCACTCACTTGGCCCACAAAAACTACGGGCAGCTTTGCGGCTGCCCGTAACTTTGTTATTTACTAAAAAACTTTGCGGCGTTAGCGGTTCTGTGTGGGGGCGTTCATGCCTTTCATTGGCATCGGCAGTTTGCCGTCGGCACCCGAGGTCAGCGCCAGGAACGCCGGATCTTCCCGCAACGAATCAAACACCGCATCCACTCGTGCTTCCATCATCTCTTTCGCCCGTACTGCCTGATAGCGTTCATAGGTAAAGAAATGGCGCTTGAGCAACGCGAGCGCTTTTTCGCGTTGTCCCGTCTGAGCGTAAACGGCGGCGAGATTGTAAGAAGCCGGCAACAGCGCTTTATTCTCACGAGCGATCTTCAACGCCTCTTCGCGTTGTCCGAAAGCAACCATGAAGACAGCCGCAAACACGATGTTGTAAGTATCCTTCGGATCGAGTGCCAGCGCCTGCTGTGTGTATTCGTTGCCCTTCTTTGGGTCGCCTTCTGAGTTCCAATAAACAGCGAGGTTCCGATAGGTGAGCGCCAGCGGATAAGCCTCGACAGATCTTTCCATCAGTGCCAAACCCGCTTTGAACTCACCGTCGTGAATCGTCATCTTGCCCAGGCCATGCAACGCGACCGCACGCGAGAGCGGATCTGCCGGCATCTTGAGAATAGCTTCAAACTCGGTTCGCGCCTTGTCCCACTCACCAGTGTGATGTCGATAGACTTCACCGAGGTACCGTAGCGGAGCGGGGTCCGCAGGATCCATTCGATGTGCTTCGCTGAAAAACTTCTCGGCCGTTCGATAGCGGCCATTCAGTTCGGCCGTCAGACCGAGACGCATGGTGCGCTCGATTCGCGCGCTTAGCTTCGCTTCGAAGATCGGAGCGGGAAACAGTCGATCATCGACTGCGGCAACTTCGGCGCCGAGTTTCTTCAACTCTTTGACGGCATCCTTCGCCTTCTTCGGAAACAGGCACTGGTGTTCGGCAACAGATTTGAACAAGGAATCGCGCTCGCGTTATCACCGGCCTTCACCTTCTCTTTGGCCTCTTTCAATTGCACGTCGAGTGCGGTCTCGCGCTGCTTCATCTCTGTCGTGACCAGCTTTTCCAACTGGTCCACCTTAAGCTTGCCGGCGGTATTCTCGAGCTTGGTGACAGGCGTGCCGTCCGGCGTGGCCAGCACCGCTACCGGTAACTTGGATTCGCCCACCAGTTTCGCCGCGTTCGGATTACTCGAGTCCGCCAACTCCATAGACACGCATTGACCAGCGTACAGAGAGAGCGTGCGCGAGGCGCGCAGACTGGATTTCTGCAACTCCTCTTTCGAAGCCGGGAACCAATAGAGGACCAGTCCTTTCGCCGGTGGATCTTTGGGCGTCCGAATCTTCCACGGCACGTAATAAACTTCTGGCGCGGCGCCGCCGGAAGCCATACCGCCACCACCGCCGCCACCACCGCCTCCGCAAGTGGCCCAAAGAGGCGAAACTGCGATCAGCGTAACGAGTGCGATGGCGATGTAGCGATTGAATAGTGTTTTCATGAGCGGGATTGTAGCAAAGGGTTTGTGCGGACGCACAGTGTTCGACTAAGGTTCGGGTTTCGAGTTTCAAGTTTCAAGTTTCAAGTTCTTCAGGAGGTTTGATAGTGAAGTTAAGAACTATAAACAAGGCAGGCAGTCGCTTACAGCGTGTGGCGTGTTTAGTGTTTCTCGGCTCATTATTCTTGCTGACCAGTTACGGGCAAACGAACCGAGAAATAAAGCCGGACGAGGCTGCTATTCGGAAACGCATAGCAGCCATCATGAGCGATAGGCTCAAAGAGGGATTCGTATTTCCGAAAAGTGGAACTCCGGGATCTCCGGTATATACGAGAGTGCCGCCCTCCCGCGAAGCTGTCAATGAAATCAAAGGGTATGGGGACGACGCCGTGCCGGTCCTGAGTGGCTACTTACAGTCAAAAAATGAAGGTGAACGTGACATAGCCGTGGAATTCATCGGACTGCTCGGAGGTCAACGCATTGTTGCTCCCTTGAGCAGAGTGATGAAACGTGACCCTTCACCAACTATTCGATTGAAGGCTCTACGATGGCTCGCCCAGGCTCCACGCGAATCGATGTTGCCAATCGTTCGTCAAGCGGCGAAGGCGGATGCTGACGAAAAAGTTCGTGAGGCCGCCTTGGAAATTTTGTCTCATTACCCTGCTACCTGAACTTATTCGTATTGCAGGAGCTGCGGGAAATTGCCTTTCTAAACTTGCTGTCTGTCAAAAGTAATCTCACGCGGACTGCGTTGAAAAGAGCCGGCTCTCAATCGTCCCTGGAATTTAGCTCGCTTGATTTTGCGGTGATGGAAGCGTCGAAGACAACCTGATCGTACTGCCAAAGCCGCTCAAAGAAAGCAAGAGCTTTGCGTTCATCTACCTGCGTAACCACCTTCAGAATCTCGGCGAGTGTGCGCTTTCCATCGATGACGCCGAGCAGTCGATCCTCGTGCTTGTCGACGGTGAGAATAAGATCCGTAAATGTATGCGCCCGATTGATCAAGACTGCTACGCTACCTTTGGGCAGACGTTCTCGAACGCAGATCGTCCAGGGTAAACGAATCGGGACATAACCTCGCCAGTGATCACCGCGGAAAGTTATCGGCTGGCTGTCGGCGGTACGATCGTCGCGATAGGCGATCACGTCGTGCTTAACCATTGTTCCCCGGAACAGCTCGATGGCGGCGTACTGTAAGGGCGCCGGAAGCGAGGCCAGACGAGCGGCGTGTGGCGTCTGGGCGATCATTCCGCACTGAGGGAGGTACGGAGCCTGCTCGACCCAGCGGCCAAATAACATGCCGCAGCGCTCAAGCCAGTCATAAACCTGTGAAACGGTATAGGCCCGATCGATCGGATGAAGCAGCGCATCGGCCAGAGCGTCTGGATGCTTGAAGTCCTTCACACTCCGCATCACGGCGGCGATGGGATGGTCCGCGGGCAGAGCTTCGAGCGTAGCGCCCAGATCTCGCAGGTCCCCTTCCGACGACCCAATACCGAGTAGGCGTGTTGTCCTCGAGGCCCAGTTCCTTGAGCTTGTCGAGAACCTGGCCCACGTGGCTATCGTGCTCGACCATGCCGTCGGGATAGGTCCCCAGTCCCGTTACGCCCTCACTTTCCGCCTTCAAATGGGTAAAGATGTGCATCCGAGTGGAGTTCCACCAGAGGAAGAACGGCTTGTCTTCATTCTTGGACTCTTCCATAAAGCGCAGCGCTTCCGTGGTGACTTCCTCGTCAATCGTCTCCATGCGCTTAATGTTGAGCGGGCCGGTGCTCTCGATCTTTTGCGTACCGTCGGCGTTCGCCCAACAGTGAAGCACGCCACGAGTGCCGAATTTCTTCTTCATTTCCGGGTCCTTGAAGTAATCGGGATTCTCCGGCTCTTGCTCGGCGTTGAGGTGGTAGAGCGAGCCAAAGAACTCGTCGAAGCCATGGGCGGTCGGCAGGGTGTCATCGGCGTCGCCGAGGTGGTTCTTGCCGAATTGTCCCGTCTTGTAGCCCTGCCCCTTGAGCAGTTCAGCGATCGTAACGTCCCGCGCTTTGAGACCTTCTTTCGCGCCGGGCAAGCCGACCTTGAGCATGCCGGTTCGGAAGCCGACCTGGCCGGTAATGAAGCACGCGCGACCGGCGGTGCAGCTTTGCTGGCCGTACCAATCGGTAAACAGCGCGCCTTCCTTTGCGATGCGATCAATGTTCGGCGTCTTATAGCCCATCATGCCCTGGTTGTAGGCGCTGATGTTCCAGTAGCCAATGTCATCTCCCCATTAGAATTAGTATGTTGGGTTTCTTTGTTGCCATAGTTCTTTGATCTACCTTTCTTCTGCGGGTTTCATGCTGAAA
>JBGTLE010000230.1:0-8799 GCA_041744295.1 Pyrinomonadaceae bacterium
CACCGAGACCCCGCGAGATCACTTACGGGTCTCGTAAACCCTTCGTCCGATCTGGTTGTCTTGCAAAGTGGTTGTACTTTACCAGATGAAAAGAATTTTTCAAAAACAGTGATAAGTGACAAGTAACAAGTAACAAGTGACACGTAACAAGTGACAAGTGACAAGTGAGTAACAAGTGACAAGTAAGAAGGGCGAGATAGAGGTTGACCAAGAATGCGAAACGAAGGTGCGGACTTTGTGAGTGCGGCTCAGCCGAACTCAAGAATGCTCACCCTCGTATCTTACTCCGTCACTTGTCACTCGTCACTCGTCACCCTTCCTTGCGTCTTCAGTCTTATCGCGAGCATGATGTCGCGACCTTTTTAACTTGAACTGATTAATCTCAGGAGCAGTGAATGTTCATTGGACATTATGCGGTTGGGTTTGCAGCCAAACGATTGGCGCCCCGGACTTCGTTGGGCGTTCTGGTTGCGGCCGTCACACTGCTCGATTTACTTTGGCCCGTCTTCATCCTCCTAAAGTGGGAAGAGGTGATAATCGAACCTGGTAACACCAAGTTCACTCCGCTCAACTTTGTCTCGTATCCAATTTCACATGGACTGGTCGCGGTTGTCGGTTGGGCCACACTGGTCGCCGCTATTTATTACCTGATCTCAAAGTACTGGCGGGGACCGATCATCGTCTGGTTATGCGTCTTGAGCCATTGGGTGCTGGATGTAGTAACGCATCGCGCAGACATGCCGCTCTACGCCGGCAGCGCTCGTTACGGTTTCGCTCTTTGGAACTATCCGCGAGCGACGGTCGCAGTCGAAGGCTTGCTCTACCTGGCGGGAGTTTGGAGTTACATGCAATCCACTCGCGCCAACGATCGCACCGGCGAGTGGGGATTCTGGGGTTACGTCTTAATTCTGGCTGGGTTTTATGTGGCCAACGTTTTGGCGCCAGCCCCACCTTCGTTGAAAGTGATGGCGTTCGCCGCCCTCGGATTTGGTGGGTTACTCATCCTTTGGGCATGGTGGTTCGATCGTCACCGGAGCGCAGTATGAGGCTGTGACTCTTAGTGACTCTTCGCGTCGCGCGCGAGCATGGCAGCGCCAACCGCAGCGGCTTCACTGCCAAGTGTTCCCGCCACAATTTGGGTTGCTTCAAAGCAAGGTTGGAATGCGCGTCGCTTTGCCTCGTGAATAATCGGATCGAGAATCAGTTTCCCTGCCTCCATTACTCCGCCGCCTAAGACAATCTTCTCAATATTCAGGAGGTTGATGACACTGGCGACGCCGGTGCCAATGTACTTTCCGGTGCGCTCGATCATCATCAACGAAAAGTCGTCACCGTTCTTTGCTTCTTTCGCGACGTCACTAGCCGTAAAATTTTTATTGATTGCCAGCTTGGAGAGCGACGAAGTTCCGTCGCGATACAGTCGCTCATTCGCGCGACGGACGATGTTGGGGCTCGAGGCTACTGTTTCCAGGCAACCGGTATTGCCGCACTCGCACTCGATACCATCCGTATCGATAGTGATGTGACCAACTTCGCCTGCAAATCCGGAAGTTCCGGTCCAGAGCTTCCCGTCCAGAATGATTGCGCCGCCAATACCCTCACCAATCGTTATATAAAAAATGTCGCGGCTACCACGACCGGCGCCGACTTTGTACTCGCCATACGCAGCCGCATTTGCGTCGTTTTCGAGCTCAACGCGCATTCCTGTGATCTTTAGAAGCTCTGAGTGCAGGTCTTCACGCACTAGCGACGGCAAGTCTCGCGAAGCGACCACTCGGTCCGTTTGCCGGTTAACAAGGCCGGGAATTGCGATCCCGACGGCCTCTATTCCAGAGTTGCCGGCCCGCAGCTGCTGAACCACTTCATTCACCTGTTCCACGAGGCGATCACCAGTAATGTCTTTCTCGAGGCGCTCACCTACACGACCCTCATTGCTCACCACGCCCGCGTGGATTCTTCTGGTGGACAGATCGATTCCAATGAAGTTTGCCGCTGATTCTGAAGAGTTAGGCATTTATCTAAGAGAGCCTTCCGCCGTTAGCTGAAGCCGGAGTCAAGCGAAGAATAGTCGAGGGTTCTGGGGCTGTCAAACGCCCATGTTCGCGTGTAGAATGGCCAAACTTAAAGTGATGTTCGAACTTCAGCATGATGAATTTAACGACGGCAGTGGCAGCAAAGAGAGCCAAAGATTCAAATCTGAAAGACCTGAAAGTTATGGAAATTCGGTCCATACTGCTGCCTACTGATTTCAGCGAATGCGGCAATTATGCTTTGACTTATGCCACCTCGCTAGCCAGAAAGTTTTCCGCATCAATTATCTGTGTGCACGTTATCGAGCCCATCGTTCCCACTGTCGGCTACTCGGGAATGACCGAGCCGTTGCCGATAGCTGATATAAGCGAACAGCTCGAAGATTCCGCGGAACGCGAACTGCCTAAGCTGGCAGAGTGTGATGAATGCTCCGGAATTGAACTGGAAGAAGTGATTGTCCATGGCGAGGCTGCCGCCGAGATCGTTCGGGTTGCGAAAGAACGGGGGGTGGATTTGATCGTAATCTCCTCGCATGGGCGAACCGGAATTGGCCGCATCTTATTCGGCTCAACTGCGGAAGCAGTGGTTCGTCATGCTTCTTGTCCGGTCCTGGTAGTTAAGCAATCCCAAGGGGAAGACGCGTAGTAAGCAGTAGGCAGTAAGTAGTTGGCAGAGCACGCGTAGCAGTGGTTGCTGCCTTCTTCTTACCGCCTACTGCCTTCTAGATCTCACATGCATCTGGATTTTCTCTACGATCTCATCGGTCAATACGGGGTTTACGCCGTTTTCGTTCTCGCCATGCTCGAGGGCGACATTACGCTATTGATCGCGGGGGTTCTGGCTCACAGCCACTTCTTCGGGGAATATAGTTTTGCGCGGGTGCTGCTGTGGGGAACTCTGGGTGGCGTCGCCAGTGACAACGCCGCTTACGTGTTGGGCCGCGTTTTTCGCAAAGGCGTAAGTGAATCGCGTTTTTATCGTGCTGCGAAGCCGCGCATCGAGCGGCTCACGAAAAAATTCGGGCCGCTCTCGATGTTCCTGTCGAAATACATTTACGGACTTCGATGGGCCTCGTGCGTTTTTTACGGGGTCGGGAAAATGCCGTATCCGCGCTTTTTTCTTTTGTCCCTGGGAAGCTGTTTCATGTGGGTTTTTGTTCTTAGCGGCGCCGGATACTTTTTCAGTGGCGCAGTCATGGGACTGATCGGCGATTTCCAGCACCTGGGAAAAGTCTTGCTGGCGATCGTGATCGTGGGAATCGTCGCCTTTTACCTCACCGAACGGTTTTGGCTCTCCAAGAAAGTGGAAGAAGCCGATCCGGAACGGCTGCAGGAGTTGGAACACGCCGCGCAGGAGAAGTTTCATGATCTCCGTCAAGAATTTCAGGAGCATATTCCCTTCACACCCGAGCGTCGTCGCAAGGAGCGGGAACGAGCGGAGTCGAAGAAAAAAGGAAGTTTCTAGTTTCGAGTTCTTGGATGGTAACGATCGAATGGCGCCCTGGAACTCAGTACTCAGTACTAACTCCAAACTCGAAACTCGAATTAACGCATGATCATAGAATCTTCAGCCCCTACGCGCGTCGATCTGGCTGGCGGCACCATCGATATTTGGCCACTCTATCTTTTTCACCCGCGCGCCGCGACCGTCAATTTTGCGATCTCGTTACGTGCGCACTGTCGCATTGAAACTCGCGATGACGGACGCATCATTCTCGAGTCTCGTGATCGCAAAGTCGCGTTCGAGACGACTCTTGCCGCTATCGAGGACCTCGCTCGCGAGGAACGGCTCGAACTAATTTCAAAGCTGGTCCACTTCTTCAAACCCACCACCGGATTTCATCTGGTAGCCAATAGCGAAGCGCCTGCGGGAGCAGGTCTCGGCGGCTCGTCCGCGCTTGCCGTCGCCTGCATTGGCGCGCTTAATCGCCTGGTGGGCAAGCGCTATCCTGAGCATAAGTTCATCACCATTGTTGCCAATGTTGAGACCACGGTTATTCGCGTGCCGGCTGGTTTCCAGGATTACTATCCCGCGTTCTATGGCGCGACCTCGTGCATTCATTTTCGTCCGGACGGCATTGAACGCGAAGCGCTTCAGATTGATGAAAGTAAACTGGAAAAGAGACTGGTCATCTGCTACACCGGCGAGCCTCGGCTTTCCGGCACGAACAATTGGGACATCATGAAGCGCCACATTGACGGCGATCCGGAGTTGTTCAGACTATTCGACGGTATTCGCGATTCAGCCTTGAACATGCGTGAAGCCCTGCTGGCGGATGACTGGCAACGGGTCAGCGATACGATGCGTGCGGGTTATCCGAATCGAAAGCGTCTGGCTCCGGCAATTTCTACGCCGCAGATGGATCGTCTGGTTGAAAAGGCACTGGCAAATGGCGCGGAGGCTGCGAAAATTTGCGGTGCCGGGGGTGGCGGTTGTATCGCGTTTCTCTGCACTGAGGGGCGGAAGCAGGAAGTGGAAACTACTCTGGCCGCGGAGCACGGGGTAGAAGTTTTGGGTTGGAAAGTCGCGCGTGATGGGTTGGTTGTGAATGTGAGTTAGATCGTCGTTCAGGACCGCGAACGCGCGAGCACCTGAATAAGTTTCAACCGCAACGCGGTTGCGTCCTTCAGCCCAACGTTGCGCGCTTCGCGCTACGTTGGGTAAACGAAGGAAACGGATCCTACCGCGAAGCGGTTGCGTCCCACCGAATCCTCTCAATCCCAGATGTATCGCTCATCCCACGTCATCTTGTGCCTCGCCAACAACTGCCTTACCTCGTCTTGAAAACTCATCTTCCGATGATGCATCTCTTGGTTGGCAATGTACTTTTCAACCGTTGCGAGATTGGATTGGCTCACTGAGAAATCCGCGTATCCACCCTGCCATTCGAAGTCGTCGAAACCACCCAACCCTTTTAACCAAAGATTCGAAACACGCTTCAACTCTTTTACCCATTCGGCTTGCGTAATTGTGCGGCCAAATCGCGCGAGTAAATGCACGTGGTCTTCTTCGCCACCGATGATTATCGGCGGACATTTTAGGTTCTTCGTTATGCCACCAAGGTACGCGAACAGATCTGCACGACTAACTGAATCACGCAGGAACGGTTGGCGTTGTTTTGTTGAGAAGATCAGATGGATATAGACAGCACTGAAAGCTTGAGGCATGAGATCCTCCCTTTCTATTGGTGAGAATTGTTTCCAAGTGAAGCTGGAACGCTTGGGAGTATGGATTATCGAAAAGACCGCCGCAACCGCTTCGCGGTAGGGTTCTTTTCCTCACTTACCCAACGTAGCGCCAAAGCGCGCAACGTTGGGCTGGAGGTTGCAACCGCGTTGCGGTTGGAGATCCTCATTCGCGTGGGAGACCCGCATTGGTTGCCACGTTGAAGCTAGCCGCCACTCTCTTCAGATCGCTGCTTTGCGGCGGCTGATACCTTCGCAAGTCTCGCCACTTTCTGCTCGAACGTCTCGCCGGGAACCGGGCCCGTGTCTTCAACGCCGGCGTAAGTCGATCTTCTAAACAAGCTGCGATCGGCCTGGCCGGTGGGCTTGTGCGTAGCGGGCGCTGGACTCGCGGTTACGGCGGGTGCTTCGGCAGGCGCGTCGGGAGGAATCATCGTCGCTGCTATTACTTCTGCGGCCTCAATCGCGACTTCGCCGCCGCCTTCCTCAGCCCTTTGCTTTGCACCAGCGGAAACTGCTTTCAAGCGCCCGACCTTCTCTTCAAAAGTTTCGCCAGGAACCGGGCCTATGTCTTTCACTCCGGCATACGTGGAACGCTTGAACAACTGTCGGTTTGGATTCGCACCGCCTTTCTGTGAAACAGGAGCGGTGGTCGCTGGTTTTGCAGCGGGCGTCAGAGCAGCGGTCGAAGCTTGCGCCCGTGTTGCTGAAGGTTTCGCCGCAGGTTTTGCTGCCGGTGCCGCGTGTTCGCCGCTTTCGACCATCACGAACACGCCGCGCGCATCCTTCTTCACAATTGGTAGCGTGCCGCCGGCCGCCTCGAGCAACGCCGTGAGTTCTGCCTCCACAAACCGAACCTGCTTATTCGGATCGCGTATATGGCCCAATGGTGGTCCCATATAGAACGTCCCACATGTCTGACACCTGGAAAGCACGTCATCGCCGCGCAGATGAACCTCTGCCGGCTCGCCTGCCGTGTGTACCTGCTTCAAATGCCCGTTGCAGAGCTTGCCCTTTTCGTTCTTCTCGTTACAGACGGTCTGGGCATTAGTGATTCGCTTCGGGACCGGCGCCGCGGCCGCGACCTGGCTTGGTTTCAGTTCGGATTCCGTTGCAGACATCGTGGGTGCTCTTTTCAAAAGCAGTGTCGATCAGGCTTGGGATCAAATCTTACAGGCGAAGCTCTAAAAGGGGAATCGAAAGTTTTAAAGAACTATTGGTCATTTGAGATTTGACAGTGATCATAGTGATCATTTGTCATTCGTAAGAGGAGTCGAGTGTCCAAACTCCAATGGCTAATGTCTCCGCCGAAAGGTGAGTGGCATCGGTGTTTCGACTTTGGACTTTCGCCTTTGGACGGCCTTCCTAAATGACCAAATGACGCTGTCAAATCTCAAATGATAATTGGTTCTTTCTCATGTCTGACTAACCTTTACTCAACAAGCGCATGATATCCTCGCCAAAATGCTTTCCGATCTACTCGCGCGAGTTTGGAGTCACACGCCTGGTTGCTTGCGCCGCTTGAGTATGCGGCTCGTTCATACTCGCTTTACGGTCACCGCCGGCGCCGTGGTCGTTGACGAGCGCGGGCGCGTGCTGTTGCTGGAACACCGCTTTCGCGGGGGCAGTGGCTGGGGCATTCCCGGCGGTTTTATCGAAGCCGGTGAGCAACCTCACGAAGCGATCGCGCGCGAGTTGTGCGAAGAAGTCGGGCTCGAGGTGAGCGACATCGAAATCATCGGTTCGCGAGGTTTCGCGCACCTGAAGCAGATCGAAATTCTTTTCAAATGCCGCTCCGCCGGCAGCGCAGATCCACGCAGCGGTGAGATTAGAAAGGCGCAATGGTTTTCACTTGCCGAGTTGCCCCCCGGACTGCCGCGCGATCAATCGGAGCTCTTAAGAAACACTTTGGCCGATGGAGCAAACCCGCTCGATTGATGTATGCTGTGCCCGAAACATTAACAAAGGATGACGGATCGAGAATGATGGCTGAAAGTCAGGGGCGTTCAGAATCATTGTCTTCATCCCTCCGCCTTCATCCTTCATCCCTTTTAATCACCGGAGACTGAGATGGTCCAACTGATCCCGTCGTCTGAAACTGTGATGGAGATTTTGAAGCGCACCGGCGCTTTTCGCGAAGGTCACTTCATTCACCCCAGCGGCAAGCACTCGCCGCACTACTTTCAAATGCCGCTGGCATTTCGTTATTACGATACGGCGCGCGTTTTGGCAGTGGCGCTGAGCCGAAAGTTTCGCATCGAACGCGACATCTCGAGTCAGTTACCCCGCATCGCGGTGATCAGTCCCAGCTCTGGTGGAATCCCAGTGGCCTTTGGTGTGCGAGACGCGCTGAGTGCGGAACAGATCTACTGGGCCGAGCGGGAAGCCGACGGCAAGCGAATGTTTCGACAGTATGTGAACCAGGGAGAAGTGAATCCGTGCATCATCGTTGACGACATCATTCGTAGCGGCGGCGCGATCGGAGAGACGTCCGGTTTGGTGAAAGAACTTGGCGCGCCGATCCTCGGTTGCGGCGCCATCGTGCATTTCACTTCTGCGCCCACCGAGTTTGAGGGCGGTCCGATCAAGTCGCTCGTCCGGTTTGATGCTCGCATGTACGACAGCGCTGATGAATGCGACGAGTGTAAGAAGGACGTGCCAGCGGAACAGGTGAGGTTTTAGAAGCAAACAGCAGACAGCGAACAGCAAACAGCCAGAAGTAGCTAAAGGCCTCCCAGGGTAAAACTTGGGAGGCCTTCGCGTTACCCATTCTCTTTCTGGCTGTTCGCTGTTTGCTAACATAGGGGCTGTCCCGGTTTCGATTGAAGACATTCTCGAATCATCGACAAGGCGTGTCGGCCAACCCTTGAAACCTGCCCCAAGAGTCAGTTGCTTCTTCCGCCGTCAGGTTTTGTTAGCGATAATTGAAGTGGGTGTAGATTATTCAGATCTCTGAAGCAAACAGCAGACAGCAAACAGCAGACAGCAAACAGCAGACAGCCAATGGGGAGCAAACAGCAGACAGCCAGAACACATGCAGTAACTAAAAGGCCTCCCAGCGTAACCCTGGGAGGCCTTCTTGTTCCTCATTCTCTTTCTGGCTGTTTGCTGTTCGCTGTTTGCTGTTTGCTCGCTGGGCTGTTTGCTAAATTTCATGCCTGTTCGACAACGCTTTATCCATTGTTACTTCATCGACGTATTCCAAATCACTTCCGACGGGCATTCCCATCGCTATGCGAGTCACGCGTAGGCCCAGAGGTTTGAGCAGTCGCCCGATGTAGTTTGCAGTTGCTTCGCCTTCAGTGGTCGGGTTGGTCGCCAAAATTATTTCGCTCACCGCAATGCCTTCGTTGTTCTCAGCTTTCAGCCGCGGCAAGAGATTGGCAAGGTGCAGATCGTTTGGACCAATGTGACGAATTGGTGAGAGGCTGCCATGCAGCACATGATAAAGACCTTTGAAGCTGCGTGTCTTTTCTACGGCTACGAGGCTGTGTGGTTCTTCCACGACGCAGATCACTGAGCGATCGCGCGTAGTTGAAGAGCAGAAACGACAAGGATCAATTTCCGTAAGGTTGTTGCAGAC
>JBGTLE010000231.1:0-12920 GCA_041744295.1 Pyrinomonadaceae bacterium
GTTCGTGTCAGTCTGATCAAAGGCGACGTGACTCTGAAGCGCAGCGGGAACACCGATTGGGAACGCGCGCGTTTGAACTTTCCGCTTGTTGAAGGCGACACACTGGCGACCAACCGCGCTTCCCGCGCGGAACTCCAGATCGATGCCCGCAACTTTGTGCGTCTCGATGCCGATACGGTTTTGCGAATCGTTACGTTGCGCGATGAAGGAGTTGCGCTGAGTGTTGTCGAAGGAACGGTATCGATACGCCTCGCTAAATTCGATCGCGAGCGAGAATACTTTGAAGTAGACGCACCGAAGGCGACCTTGTCCGCTGAAAAGAATGGTCTCTACCGAGTTGATGTCGGACGCGATGGCAAAGTTCGCCTCAGTGTCAGGGACGACGGACGCGCGCGAATCTATTCCGAGACTTCCGGTTTTGCTCTGCGTGACGGTCGCAGTGCGGAACTGACCATCGATGGGCCAGACGCCGGCGATTGGGAGTTTGTTGCCGCCAGTACATACGATCAATGGGACGGTTGGGTAAGGGAGCGCGAACGCTATCTCGCGGAACGACTGCGCTACAACACCCAGTATTACGACAGCTATGTTTGGGGCGGCGAAGATCTCGATTCGTACGGCAGTTGGGTTTACGTCGACAGCTTTGGCTGGATTTGGCGACCACATCAAAACACGATCAGCAGTTACAGCAACTGGGCGCCGTATCGCTACGGATACTGGACCTGGTGTCCGCCGTATGGCTGGACCTGGGTGGGTTATGAGCCGTGGGGTTGGGCGCCGTATCACTACGGACGCTGGGTCTATCACGACAACTATTGGGCCTGGTGTCCCCGAAGTACTTACTACCGCAAACGTAGTTGGTGGCGACCCGCGCTCGTTTCTTACCACATCTATGACAATCACGCGTACTGGTATCCACTGGGTTACCACCATCGCGATCCTCGTTCGCGACGTCGCGATCCCTTGACGCCGCTACGACGCGGCGAGCTGGCGAATCTTCGCCGAACGAACCCTGCGTATCTGCGCGCGGTGACCGGACAGCCAGCCAAAGATCTGGGTGTCGACAATGCCCGGTTGCAGCCGGCAACAGCCGCACTGGCGCGGCGCGTGGTGAACGCCGAACCTTTGCGCGGTGATTTGCCCGTCCGACCTTCTTACGCGCTCCGAACCGGGACGCCAGCTGCTGACATCGTTGCTCGGCCACCAGCGCGCGTTCTGCCATCGACGCCAGTTTCGGATCGACCAACGGGCGCGATGAGGCGTACTCCTGGAGTTCCACTCGACGATGAGCTGCGTCGGGCACGCGTCTTCAATGGGAGAGAGGCGCGACCAGAGACACCGAGAATTCCAGCGGAGAATCCTGGGCCAGTGGAAACGCGTCCTACCGGAGTGGTCGCGCGCCCCGCTCGTCCCGCGACTCAGCCGGACAACGTTCCGGAACGGCGGACCAAGGACGATCAAAACACTTTGCCCGGCAATGTTGATGTCCGAAGCCCGGAGGTCCGGCCGGAAAGACCAAATCGCACCTATCCCCGTCAAGGCGACGGAGCAGGAGGCCAGGTGATTCCGCGGAGTCCTGACCGCAGGGACCGTGACGAGCGGACTCCCGCCACAGTCCCAGAGAGACCACGGCCAGTCGAAACTGAATCACCTGACCGCCCCGAGAAGAATGAACGACCTGAGCAAAGACCGGAGCGGATAGACAGGCCCCAACCCAGAGAACAAGTGCAGGAACGTTCCGAACCGAGTGAGCACAGAGTTGAGCCGCCCGCTCGTTCGGAGCAGCCCACGCGTTCGGAACCGCCACCACGCAACGATCCGCCACCGCGGAATGATCCACCACCGCAACGGTATGAGCCGCCACCGCGGAACGATCCACCGCCGCGCAACGATCCACCGCCGCGCAACGATCCACCACCGCGCAACGATCCACCACCGCGCAACGATCCGCCGCCGCGCAACGATTCACCGGCCAGGGAGGATCCTCCGGCGCCGTGAGCATCCGGACGTAGAGGTGATCCACAGATGTGGTTTTGAGTGGTCGAACAGGTCCAAACCTGAGTGGAGAAAAAAAGGAGACTGTTTGAAACAGGTATTCAGAGCTCAACCTTTAGTTTGCATTGTATTCGGTGGCGAGACGCAACCTGAAGGCACGATCAAAGTGACGGGAGCAAGGGTCATGGAAGTAATTCGCACAACAATCAACCGCATCGCTCTCCTCGTCGCAGTGACCTTAGTCGTTTTGACGTCGGCTGTCGTCAGTCGAACTCAAACGCTGAGTCCAACTCTTAAGCCGGATCTGAAACGCGCCTTCAGCTCGGTTCAAGATCGATCAGCGATGCGGAGGCGGCCCGGCGGCTATGTGGCTCGAGGAGCGAACGGCAGTGCGAAACAATTGCGCAGTTCGCTCAGCCACTTGGCGCAAGCATCATCGCGCTCGGGTTCAATCGCGCGAATTCTTCCGAACGATGCAAACCTGCCGGCCTTGTCCGGCATTCTTCCCGGGACGAATTTGTCTCGCGTCCTGCACACATCGCAGTTGAGCCTGAGTTCATCCGCCGGCACTAACGAGCAGTACGTCGATCGCACTTTCAATCTGGTAGCAGATGAACGCACTACTTTCGATTCCACCGGCGGATCATTTGATATGGCCGTCGGAGTTTCGGGAGCTCGCTACGAAGTCTATTCAGCAACGCTCAACAACACGCTCGTGGGAGTGCTGGTGGTCGCAGTCGATACCAACGGCGATTTTCAGATGGATACTGCGAGCACTTTTGAACTCGAACGAGACTTTCAACTGCCCTCGGCCGCCGCAGTTGTCACTGGAGTCTCGAACACAGGTCGTGAATTCGTGATCGTCTGTTCGAGTGGCTACTACAACTCTGCTGATCCAAACGATCCCAATAACGAGGCATCGCCGGGCGTGCTGTTGCTGGTCCGCGATCCCAATACCGGCGGCTTTGATAACTCGCTAACTCGCCAACTGGTAACCGTAGGTGATAACCGGCTATACAACGCGAACGGGCTAACGTTGCTGCCAAACAACGAGCTGCTGATCGCAGACTTTCACTCAAACGAACTCCGCATCGTTCGCGACACCAACGGCGACGGCATGCCGGACACACTCGATCCGGCGCCCTACTACTCTTATCGCTTCTCGGACGATGCTCCGCTCGACGTGGCCGCCAACTCGCGCGGCGTTGTGTTCTCGCACTCCGAGGGCAACGATTCGCTGATGTTGGCGCTCTACGATGACAACAAAGACGGATTCGGTGATGTGGATGAAGTCGTTGTGGCGGGGCTCTCGCTTGATAACAATCTGTTTCTTCATGGGCTGACCGTCGACCGCGTTGGGAATGTTTACGTCATTGAAGATGCGTCCGGCCCAACGGACGGCGCCAACGGCGGCACGCCGCGCATTATTGCTTTTCCCGATGGCAACATGAATGGTTTTCTCGAGGACGGCGCGGTCTTTGCAGCATCCGATTCGGCCAATCTCGCCCTGACGGGTCTGGCCCTCGGGGCACTCCCACCCAACCCGATCGAACACGCGCAGACGTTTGTGCGCCAGCACTATCTGGACTTTCTCAACCGCGAACCGGATCCGGGTGGACTCGCCTACTGGACCGGGAACATTACTGAGTGTGGGAATAATGTTCTTTGCGTGATTGCGCGGCGAACCGGAGTGTCGGCATCGTTCTTCATTGAGCAGGAATTTCAGAACACCGGCTCGTTTGTGTATCGGTTGTACAAGGCGGGCTTGGGCCGGCCGCCTGAGTACACCGAATTCGTGCCCGACCGTTCGCAGCTGGATGTTCTAAATCTCGAACCAAGCAAGCAGGCGTTTGCGCTGAGTTTTGTGCAACGAAATGCATTTGCGCAGAAGTACGCGGCTAACACAACTGCTGAATCCTTCGTCGATGCCTTGCTTGCGACGATCCAGCAGTCGTCATACGTTAATCTCGGCAGCCAACGTGCGGCGCTGATCGGCAAGTACGGCACGGGATCGAGCCTGAACCAGAGCCGTGCATTCGTATTGCGCGATGCAGTGGACAGCGTTGCGTTCACAACGGCTGAGTACAATCCGTCGTTTGTGTTGATGCAGTATTTCGGTTACCTCGGTCGAAATCCTGATCAGGGTGGCTATGATTTTTGGCTGAACGTGCTGAACAATCGGGAGCCGAATAATTATCGAGGCATGGTCTGCTCGTTCATAACTTCGCGGGAATACCAGGAACGTTTTGGACTAAGGCTGAGCCGAAGCAATTCGGATTGCTCAGAGTAGATGTTGGATGTCAGATGATGGATGTTAGTCAGTTGTCAGTAGTCCGTGGTCAGTTGTAATTCTGCTGTTACACTCATGTGCAGACCCAAAAAACTGACAACTGACAACTGACTAGCAACCAGCCTCTACTCCAGCTTTCGGGGATCGATATTCAGGCGGGGAAGCACACGCGGCTGGCCTTCGATCTCGGAAGCGACTTGCCCCAAGGGTTCCGCTCCCATTCTCTTATAGAAGCCTGCGGCATTTGGATCTGACAAGATTTCTACTTCTTCGATGGCCTCCGCTGCCGCTCGTCTCATGGAATGAATAAACAGTTCTTTGCCGATGCCACGACCAATATGTTTCGGTGACACCCACATGTGATCGAGCTCGGCTTTTCCGTCCTTCACAACCAACGCATAGAAGCCCAGAATCGCGCCCTCGTCTTCCGCCAGGAACACATCGGCTTCCGCAATCAGTTCGGGTGAGATCGTGAGATCTCGATTCCAATGTTGAATCCAGCGCTCAGGATAGCCCCAGTGACGTTTAGCCTCGTGCGCGATACGGCTCAACGTCCCGCTCTCCGCGGGTAGTGCTCTTCGGATTTTGACGGTGGGAGATTCTGCAGACATGGATCGTTACTGATTATCCCACTTTGACCCGTCTGCATAGGTGACACTAACGATCATGATCTTCTCGGTCAGACCAACACGTTCGTTCTTGTTGAGCGCGTTGACACTGACAGTTTTGGTGGGAGGACTGGGAATGAAGAATTTCAATTCGCGAGTCTTGCCCGGTGAGATTTTCTCGTGGCTACTGAACTGCCGCCGTCCGAGTTCGGCTTCTGTGCCCTCATCGTAGAAGACGTAATCCCAATCGATCGACGTTATCGGTTGTGCGGCTTTGTTTTGTACTGACACCTTGTAAGTAAATCCGTAGCGCGCCCAACTGTTCTGATGAATGGCAGAGATTAGGGCGTTGTCGGTTCGTGCGTCTCTTTCCGCCTTGCTGACTTCGGCGCCGTTGCCACCGCGTTTTGCATCTTGAATCCGCTTTTCGTTACGCGCTCGTACGCGCATCTCGTCGAAATTCTCAATCGGTCCGCTGAATGGATCTCGCTCCCACCCCACTCTCTCTTTGTTCCAACTGTAGTTGAGAACCACCACTCCTGAGTCTGCTTGAGTTGTAGCGGTGGTCTGAGCATGTGCGGTATAGCCGCTGGTGACGGCGATTAATGCTAGCGCAAGGAATTTCATGATGCCTGATCCGTTGCGGGAATGACTTGTGGGGGCTGAGTAAGACTACTTCAGCCCCCACAAGTTTATCAACGTCTCAACAGGGGTGATCCTGAAGGGCGCTGCACTCAGTATTTAGAACACGTAACGCAGGGCAACGATTACTCGGCGATTGCCTCCATTTGTGCCCCACTGGTTTAGGAATCCCGAGTTGGTGACGGTCGAATTCGGAATACCAAAGTCACGACTATTGGTGGAGTTATAGAAGTCCGCTCTAATCTGTAACTTCTGGTTTTCACCAAGGCTCGTGTTCTTCAGAATGCCGAAGTCGATGTTGTTGATGCCGTCGGCTCGCAGGATATTTCTTCCGGCATTGCCGACTCGCTGGCCGGGTCGCACCGTTTGGAACAGGGTGCCGCGGCCGGCCGCAACCAACTGTTCAATTGACATGCTCGAGATAGGCAGACTGGACAACACATTCGGACGAATCGCGTTGCCGACCAGCGTATCGATCCCGCTCAGCGCGCCAGTCGGATCGGAACCATTCAACGGTGTGAATGGAGCACCGCTCTGGAAAGAGAACGCTGAATTGAGCTGCCAGCCGCCGAGGATGTGACCGATGAAACCTTGTTGCGAGCGATACCACGGGAGCTCATACACAAAGTTACCAGCCAAGCGATGCGGACGATCGAAAGTCGAGCGCCCACGATCGGCTATCGCATTGAACGAGTCCTGCGGCAGGGCAATTTCGCCCGGCGAGGGGTTGAAGATCTCGGAAGCCTCGTCGATGAATGCGCTCCAGGTGTAGTGAAGACCGGCGCTAAAGCCACGGCTCAACCGCTTCTCCATGCTGACCTGCATCGAATTATACGAAGAGGAAGCCGAGTTGGTGCGCAGGCGAATGGTCGACTGCGTGGGGTCAACGCGGCAACTGTCTGTCGGATTTAGCGGGCCGAATGGGACGCAACCGACGGCGTTCAGACGGCGCGGATTGCCATCCCGTGTCTGGAAGAGGTCCCTTCCTTTTGAACCCACATAACCAACACGCAGCACCAGGTCGTTCGAGATTTCGCGTTGCACCTCAAAGCTGAACGAGTCGTATCGAGGCGAATGGAAATTATCCGAGACTACGGTACGCGCGAATGTCTTGGGATCGATCGAGGGGTTGTTAAGGCTAACGAATGCGTTTGCTGTTCCGGCGGCTGGAGCCGTTTCACCGGGCAGCGTGATCTGCGCGGTGCTAAAGGTAGAGGCGGCGACAAACGGAAACGAGCTCCAAATGTTCAGGGCTATGTTGGTGAAGGTGTAGTCATGCGTGCGAGAGAAACCGCCGCGCAGTACCAACTTATCTCCGCCAGTAATAAAGCCCACGATGCCGTCGCTACTGGTACGGAGGTTCCAGTTGAATCCGATTCTCGGTTGAAAATTCTTCTTATCCCGAGAAGGAACTGGAGTGACAATAAAGCGCGGATCGCCTCCGGCTGCAGCCACGATCGGCTGGTTGAAATCGACCAGGTCCTGGATCGGTTGTCCGGGAAGCTCCCAACGCAGTCCGTATGTAAGTGTGAAGTTTGGTCTGATCCGCCACTCATCCTGGGCATAAAGATATACGTCATGCCAATCAAGATTCAGAATCTGCGCCACACCAGGCAAATCTTTGTTGATGGTGGCAATTTGTGCGACGTCATTCACGAACCGGTTCAGCGTGGTGTAAACCAGCCGTCCGCGCGTCGTCGGTTTGAAAAGTTGCTCCAACTGGCTGCGATGAATATCAAAGCCGAACTTCAGGCCGTGATTACCAGCCGTATGCGAGAGATTGTCCTGATACTGCCAGGTAGTCCGGAAGGAGAACTGTGGCAGGTTGACTCCCAGCCCGATGCCGGTGCGGCTTGCGGCTGCATTGAAGCCGGTGAGCCCGAGCTGATTGATCTCAATCGAAGGAATCGATTCTGACGCCGGATTATTTGAGGTCGTCGAAGAGGCGCTACGCAACCAGGCGAAGCGGGCTTCGTTGACCCAATTGGGCCCGAGGACACTGGATGCCGTAATGTTTAATCCCTGCGTGCGCGCGATGTTGTTCTGAGTATTTCCCGGAGGGCTTGCCTGTCCGGTTCCGACGGTATCGGAGTCCTGGTAGATGTAGCGCCCGTAGATTTGGTGGTTTTCGGTAATGTTGTAGTCAATGCGGTTCGAGAGCTGCCAGTCATTGAACACGAAACTTGTGCTTCCTGTTAGCGAACCCACCGGCACATTGAATTGGTCCGGGCCAATATTGAACGTTACGTTCCCGCTTGCCGCCGTCTGTGCGGCCGGCAGAAACGCGAGTAGTGCTGCGACTTGTGGACGGGCTCCAGCTTGTGCCTGTAGCACCTGGCGGCCTGCTGCGGTTGGGACGCCCACAATGGTTACGCCCGAGCCGAGTTGACGATCCCACCAGCGCTGCAACGATCCAAAGAAGAACAGCTTGTTCTTCACGATCGGACCGCCAATGGTGCCGCCTGCCTGGTTCTCAATCCGTAACGGCGCGTGAGTTCTTGAGGGATTGGCAGAGTTTGGATTACAGAAGCCTGCGTTCTTATCCAGATTGCTGCAAGCGTTCAGCGCGTTGTCGTTATGGAACCAGAATGCGGAGCCATGAAAACCATTCGAGCCGCGCTTGGTGATCGCATTGAAAACCGAGCTTGAGTTGCGACCAAACTCAGCGGAAAACTGATTGGTAACCAATCGGACTTCCTGGATCAAGTCAGGATTGTTCAGCGGAATTGAAGCTCCGGCGACACCGAAGTCGTTATTATCCTGGCCATCGATCATGAAGTTATTGGACCGCACGCGACCGCCATTGGCTGAGTAGTTGATGCCGGCGGCAAACCCGACTTGATTTGGGCCCAGCTGACTGACACCCGGCGCTGAAAGAGCGAGATTGTAAACGCTGCGATTCGTTGCAACAGGCAAATCAGTCAAGCGCCTTTCGTCGAATCTGGTGCCTATTTCTGATGTCGTCGTGTTAAGTAAGGAGGCGTTTTCCACCACATTGACGGTTTCCTGAACACCTCTCAAGGTCATACCCACGTCTACCACTGCATCCTGGTTCAGGAGCAGCGTAATGCCGGTTTGAACGTACTTCGCAAAGCCGCTTGCCTCGACCGTTAACTCGTATGCACCAACATCCATCCCCGTGAACCGATAGCGGCCCTCGCTGTCCGTCTGGACGGTCCGCGTATTGTTGGTGGCAATATGTCTGGCGGATACAGTAGCGTTCGGCAGCACTGCTTGCTTCTCATCCTTAATCTGGCCCGACAGCGATCCGGTGGTTTGGGCCATTACTGAGCTTGAAATGCAGACGAGGACACCGACAAGAAGTGTTAGAGACTTCAACAGCTTAGTCATAAGGTTCTCTCCTTTTGCGAGCCGTCGGGCGACGGGGATTGTGTTTACTGAGAAAACTTAAGCAGGAAAGATGGTACTAGTTGGGTCCGTTCAGATGCAATCAATATTCCACTGGGGCTCGATGGGACAGGTTTGGACGAGAGGGCGATTTTGGTAAGAGTTGCGGCCACAAAACCACTCGTCTTTGCCGGCTGAGTGGTCAAACTACAAGACCGTCGTTCAGAATATTGGATTCGATCCAAACTCTTGAAATGAAAAGCACCTCTCGGGGCAGCCTGGCTCAGAGATCGGACGAAGAGAGAGGGGGATCATGGAGCGAATAGTTTTTCTGGAAAGGGATACTTTTAAAGTGCCGTTTCGTCGCCCGACGTTTGACCACGAGTGGCTAGAATTTGGGCAAACGAAAGCCGATCAAGTAGTCGAGCGACTGCAGGCAGCATCGATTGGCATCGCCAATAAACTCGCGTTGCGATCAGCCGAACTGGCCCAACTGCCGAAGCTCAGGATGATCGCCGTGGCTGCCACGGGCCTGGACAACATCGACCTGGAATACTGTCAAAGTCACGGGATCGCAGTCTGCAACGCCCGTAATTACGCAGGCAACTCATTGCCTGAGCACGTGCTCATGCTGATGCTGGCGCTGCGGAGAAGCCTGGCTGGTTATCGGGCTGATGTGCGGAATGGGGAATGGCAGACTGCTCAACAGTTTTGTCTTTTAGGCCGGCCCATCAACGACCTTCACGGCAGCACACTGGGCATTGTCGGATACGGTTTCCTCGGACAGGCCGTGGGACGGCTGGCCCAGGCCGTCGGAATGAACCTATTGGTATCGGAACGTAAGGGAGCAAAGACTGTGCGTCAGGGCCGGGTGGAGTTTGCAGAGGTGTTGAGACAGAGCGATGTGATCACTCTTCACTGCCCTTTGAATGAAAGCACCAGAAACTTGATTGCCGAATCGGAATTTCGACTGATGAAGCGGAACGCGTTGCTGATCAACACGGCACGCGGTGGATTAGTGAAAGAAGAGGATCTACTAACGGCGTTACGGGATCAAAAGATCGCGGGTGCGGGCATAGATGTCTTGACGAACGAACCACCGCGTGAGGGCAACATTTTACTTGCTTCGCCGCTGCCAAACTTGCTCATCACGCCGCACCTCGCATGGGCCAGCCGGCAGGCGATGCAGACGCTTGCGGATCAGCTCATTGATAGTCTCGAAGCGTTTGTTCGAGGAGAATCGAAGAACCGAGTAGTTTGAAAGCGAGTTAGGGCCTCCGGTAGACAGCCGGAAAATCGTGTGCAACAATCCTGAAACCTTAAAGACAAGCGAATGGTTATCAGAGAGGAGTCTTTGAATTAAATGTCAGAGAATGAAACCGCACTGGGCACCATCCCCCCTGAGCCGGAGGAGGCTACTTCGGAACCTGCGGCGCCACCCGTACCTAGTGAAGAGATCACTTACCATGCAGTCGAGAAGGATGGAGTCGTGACTGCCATCTGGGAGATGCAAGGTCGCAGGCACCTGCGCACAATCGATCCCCGCTCGCGCCAGGGACAAGACATTTTGCGGCTCTACACAACCGAACACCACGACGAAACTCCCGCGGAAACGCCCGCGCCGGAAAGTGAAGCGGCGACTTTGTAAGAAAGTCTAGCCTCGCATTTGAAAAGCTGCGCGTAGCTAGCGCAGCTTTTTTGTTGGCAGGCCAGGAAAACCTCGGGAGATTTTGCCGCCCGAGAGAGTTTATCGGCCAGCTCTCATCGCGAGCGACAACTCCACGGCTCGGCGCGGCGCGATCACACCCCAACCCTGTCGCTCTACTTCGATACCAGGAACTCTTTCCGCCGTCTCGATCAAAATCTGCTTCACCTGTTGCGGAGTCAACGCGGGATTGGCTTCCAACATACACGCCACCGTTGAAGCAACAATCGGGGCCGCGAAAGAAGTACCGTCAACAAACTTGTAATGCTCATTGATCACGTTACCTTCGTGCAGCTTGATCGTAATCAGCTGGCGCAGCAAGGGCACGGGTAAACTGCACGCATCGTCGAGATCCTTATCAACTCCTACATGGGCCTCAATGATCGTGACCAGTTCTTTATCTTCCGCGGTGTCCAGTTGCGAATAGAGCGCAGCTTCGTCAGCAGTTGGCGTTGACGGCAGGATCGGCGCGGCGACCCAAATCCCCGGCGCGATCACTTCAGGTTTTTGCAAACCATCAACGGTTGGCCCATAAGACGAACGATACATTCCGCGCCGAGCCCGGTCGGTTGAATTTTGATCGTCGAGTCCGCCAACTGAAATACTTGCAGGCGACGAAGCCGGAGGCAGCACCGGATGTCCAGGGGCCATGCCCGCGTTACCTACCGCGCAAACTATGATCAAGCCTTCCCTAACCGCCCGCTCGACCGTCTGGCAAAGAGGGTTGTTAAGATACGATTGAATGAAATCGCCGCCAGCAGAAATATTGATGATGCGAATGCCATACTCGATGCGGTGATCCAGAATCCATTGCAGACCGCGCTGGATGTTCTCCTCAGGAATGTGGCCGCTCTTGCCAATCTTCACGAGCACGACGTTCGCTGCCGGCGCCATCCCACGATAGAAACCCTCCGATAGGTGGCCGTTTCCCGCTGCAACCACTGACGTCATCATTCCGTGCCAACTTGCGACATCCGCGGTTTCCAACGACGTCTTATCGCCATGGACCGCAAAGATATTGTGATAGGCAACGATTCGGTTCACCGGTTCGATGAGATCCGGATGAGCGTAAAAGCCGGAGTCGAGGAATGCCATCGTCACGCCGCGACCGGTAAACCGTTCATCGGCGTTCATGCGCAATGGCGTCGGCAAGACAAAACTCGCCTGCTCAAAGATGGCAGCGTGAGCATCGATCTGCGTCTTGGCACGAGTGAAGATGTCTAGACAGCCGGGACACAACCGGGCCAATTGCTCTATAGGCTCCGCGTTGGCCTCGACGATTGACCGTAGATCTTTGTTCAGCTCGTCGAGACGCAGCAGCCGATCGTGGGCGCGACCACAAAGGTGGCAAACGAACGGTTCATTCTCTGCAATGATATTGGCGGATTGATTGGTGACAAGTGTTTCGGGCATCGATTAATGATGAATAGGATTTGGTTTGGGCGCAAGCAGAGATTAGTTGGGGAGGTGTGGTTGTACTTCAATGCGCGGCGCGTGTAAGGTATCCAACAACTAAAACCGACAACTAAGAAGGAGGTCGTTGTGGCCTTAGCGACCCAGGATTCACCGAGCGTGTCAGACATTTTTCGTCGCGCTCAAGCAATCAAGCACGAACATCAGGAGCTTTCCTACAAACAGGTCGGCGAGCATCTGCTGAAAGAGTTCAAAGGGGCGTCGTTTCCGTCGCTGCATAACCTGACGATTCCTGAACAGGACGCGCGCGCGCCACAGGAAGATTGGAGTGCTGGCTTACCGCTGGTTCGGCGCGGCATTCAGTTTGAGGATTGGAAGGAAGTAGTTGCCGGCATCGTGCTCAGCCTCGAGCAAACCGAAAACTATGAACGCGAACGCGGGCCCGAAGGCGACCGAGACCAGTGGCACGATCGCACCAAAGGTATCGAAGAATCGACTAAGCGAGCGGTTGGGAAGTGGATGCCGGAGGATTTGATAAGGCTGGCGGAGGAGCAGACGAAGAGATAGATATCAGATGCTGGATGTCAGATGTAGGAATGACTGTGAGGTTAAACCTCTGCTTTCAGCATGCACCTCGGGAGATCAAGAAGCCATTTCGGAGAGATTAAGTCCGCAGGGTTTTTACTAACAGCTAACATCCAACATCTGCTTTATGAGTTTCCTAAACAACTTATTCAACGACCCGAAATATCAACAGCAAGAGCCGCGAAAGCCTGATGAGATCGCGGGCGTGGATATCATCGGTCCCGATACTCGCCGTGAAGACCGCCTGCCTCCCGGCCAATCTCGAACGAAGAAGTGGCCCGTGCTCGACGCACATGGCACTCCCGAGGTTGATCTCGCGACGTGGGAATTCGAA
>JBGTLE010000232.1:0-11426 GCA_041744295.1 Pyrinomonadaceae bacterium
GATAATTTGCAGGTCGGGAAGGGTGGTTTACCCCCGCTGTTTCAGGGTCTTCAGATTTGAGTTTCAAAGCAGGCGGGGGTAAACCACCCTTCCCGACCTGCAAATTGTCCAAACTTGGACCTCATAACAAGAGTGCCCGAGACCAGAGAACATCATGGCCGACACGA
The DNA here is from genome assembly GCA_041744295.1 of Pyrinomonadaceae bacterium. Lineage (GTDB taxonomy): Bacteria > Acidobacteriota > Blastocatellia > Pyrinomonadales > Pyrinomonadaceae > PSRF01. The sequence goes on from JBGTLE010000232.1 coordinate 168, forward strand.
AACCTAGCGAAGTCCTTCCCGAGCGGCCACCCACGGCGAAGGATTTCGAACCTGTTTCTGATGCTGCCGAGCTGACTCCCGAGACCAGAATCGGCAGATTCAGGATTCCCACCGACAGCCTTCGTGCCTACACGATGGTCTTTGCCTTGATCGCCATCTGGGCCTACTTCCATTATTCCACCGATCAGATCTTCCTCGACCCGAGAAACTTTTCCAACCTGATGCGCCAGACCGCGGTCACCGGCGTGCTCGCAGTGGGAATGTTGATGGTCATCATCACCGGGCAGATCGATCTATCTGTCGGATCTGTCGTGGGACTTGCCGGCGGGATCGCTGCCATCGCGCAAGGCTGGCTCGGTTGGGGACTAATCCCTTCATTAACTTCCGGCATTGCGGTCGCGGTAGCCATTGGTGCATTCCATGGAGGCCTGGTTGCGTACCTTAATATCCCCGCATTCATCGTCACACTCGGCGGACTGCTCGCCTGGCGCGGCGTCATTCTCGGCTTAAGTCGCGGCGAGACAATTCCTCTGCGCTTGCAGGAGTTCAAGGCGATTGGACAAGACTACGTTGGGCCATTAGTCGGGTGGATCGTGGCCGTGATCGCGGTGGCCGCTATTGTCTGGTTCACTCTGGCGAGGACTCGCATTCGCCGGCGGCACGGACTCGCTGTACCCGGCGGAGCAGTGACGTTGTTGAAAATCCTTGGACCGTCGCTCGCTGTGGTTGGGTTCATTGCCATGATGAACGCGTATGAGATTTCGCCCGGACGATACGCCGGCATTCCGATTCCGGTGATCATCTTTCTGGCGATTGCCCTGGCCGGTGCGTTTCTGACTCAGAACACAACTTTTGGCCGTTACCTTTACGCGATTGGCGGCAATCCCGATGCGGCGCGACTTTCGGGAATCAATATCCGCCGTCACTTGTTGGCGGTGTTCTGCATCATGGGAGCACTCACCGGCGTGGCGGCGCTGATTTACACCGGGCGTGTTGGCAGTGCTTCGCCTGATGCCGGGCAGTTGCTGGAGCTCGATGCGATTGCGGCGTGTGTGATCGGCGGCACGAGTTTGATGGGCGGACGCGGCACAGTTTTCGGCGCCATCTTAGGTGCGTTAATTATGTCGAGTCTCGACAACGGCATGTCGCTGGAGCGAGTCGAGCCTTACATGCAGAACATTATTAAGGGAGCGATTCTGGTAGCCGCGGTGGGGTTGGATATGGCGGGGCGGAGACGCACGTAAGTTTCAAGTTTCGAGTTTCAAGTTTCTAGTTCTTGTGCTGCAGTTTGGGTGTTGAGTTCATCGCTGAAAGTCTTGCCAAGCTCCTCATACGAGTAACGTATTGAGGACTCGAAACTTGAAACTCGAAACTCGAAACTCTCTTCATTCAATGAACCCCAGCACCATTCTTCTTGCCCTCTGCCTCGCTTGTCCCCCTTTGTTTGCCGAGACAACGAACCTTGTGGCTCCAGGTGGGCCGGGTGGCGATGCGCACTGGCCGAGTGCGGCAAAGAATGGATTTGGAACGTCAAACACACCCCAGTCGAAAGTGTGGTTCACGCTGAACGATGGGGTGCTCACCGAAGTGTTTTATCCAACTCTCGATATTCCCAATACGCAGACGCTCGAGTTCGTCGTTTGCCGAGACAATCGGTGCTGGCTCGAAAGTAAGGATCTGACGCACCGGATTAGGGTGACGGACACACGCTCGCTTTCTTTCCAACAGGTCAACACTGCTCGCTCAGATGAGTTTGTGATCACCAAGCACTACACGACAGATCCCGAACGGGCCACGGTCTTGATCGATGTCGAACTGTCCGCGCGCGATCCAGGTTCTTATCAACTCTACTTACTCTTTGATCCATCGCTGAACAACAGCGGTAAGCACGATACCGGCTGGAACGAGTCAGGAGCATTGCTCGTTTCTGATTCCGACATCACCGCGGCGATCAGTTCAAGCAGTGGCTTTTCAGAAGTTACCAGCGGCTTTCTTGGAAGCAGGGATGGCCTCGCCCAGCTAAGACAATCAGGGAGACTTTCAGAACGATACGAGCGGGCCGAGAACGGCAACGTGGTCCAGATTGGGAAATTGAACCCCGGGAATAGATTCACAGTTGCGCTTGCCTTTGGCAACAGCGCGCGCGCGGCGATTGATACCGCGCAGGCCTCGTTGCAGAAGGGATTCGCGCGGACCAACCAGGCGTATCAGGAAAGTTGGCACTCGTACCTTGCTCCGCTTAAGAAAGTCGAATCTCGCTACGAGCCTCAATACAACATGGCGGCGATGGTGCTGAAAGGTCTGGAGGACAAAACTCATCCCGGCGCGATGATCGCCTCTCCGTCGAATCCGTGGGGCGCCGGAGCAAATGCAAACGAGGCGAACACGACCGGTTATCACGCCGTCTGGGCGCGAGACCTGTATCACGTCGCAACTGCCTTCCACCTGATGGGTGATCAGGACAGCGCGAATCGGGCGTTGGATTTTCTGTTTCGAGTCCAGCAAAGGGAAGATGGCAGTTTTCCGCAGAACTCTCGCGTCAATGGTCGTGTGATTGGCACTGCGCTGCAGTTAGACCAGGTTGGTTTGCCGATCGTGTTGGCGAGTCAACTCGGACGAACCGATCGTACGACGTGGTCCAGGCACATTAAGCCGGCTGCGGATTACCTCGTGCGCAAGGGACCAGCAACTGAGCAGGATCGCTGGGAAGAAGAGTCAGGCTACTCGCCCGCGTCAATTGCCGCAGGAATCGCCGGACTCATTTGTGCCGAGCGCATCGCCGGGCTCAACGGAGATCAGGAATCCGCGGTTGTTTATCGGAAAACTGCAGACGATTGGGCGCTTAGAATCGAGCAGCGGCTCGCAACGATTAATGGTCAGTATGGAAACGGCAATTACTTTTTGCGCATTAACCAGAACGAGGATCCCAACGATGGCGCACCACTTGAAATCAACAGCAATGGCGGAGTGTATGACGAGCGCGCGATTGTCGATGCGGGATTTCTTGAACTGGTAAGGTTAGGAATCAGGAGTCCGAAGCATCGCTTGATCAGGATATCTCTCAACGTAATCGATGGCTTGATCAAAACCGAAACTCCGAGTGGTTCGGCATGGTATCGTTACAATCACGACGCATATGGTGAACGTTCCGATGGTGGCCCTTATGATGCTCGAGCGGGCAAGGGCCGGCCGTGGCCATTGCTCACGGGCGAGAGAGGGCAGTACGAGTTAGCGCTGGGCGATCTAAGGGCGGCGAGAAGACGACTGAATTCTATGTTGGGATTTGCAAACGAGGGACTCATGCTGCCGGAACAGATCTGGGACCAGGCAAAGAGTCCGCGCCCCGAACTTCGCATTGGTAAAGGAACCGGATCCGCAACGCCGTTGGCGTGGTCGATGGCGCAATTTATCCGGCTCGCGCTGAACCTAAGTGCCGGTAAAAATCTCGAGATGCCGGCCGAGGTCGAGCGACGTTACGTGCGACCTCAACGCAACTATTCGAGCGACAAGGGTAGAGATGGTTTCAGGCGTTAACAGCACGAGAAAGAACTCGGCGGGTGGTCTGGTTTTTGTGGCGGACCTCGGCGGCACACATCTTCGTGCCGCGGCAGTCGACAGGCGCGGCCAAATTCAATTTCAGTTGAAAAGGTCTACGCCGCAGGCTGAAAAACCAAACGAGCTAGTGCGAGCTTTAGTGACGGCAGCAAGGGAAATTGAGCAGGGGATCGCCGGGAAGACGGGGAGCCTCACTGCGACTTCTGTTGCCGTGCCCGGGACTGTCGATGTCGCTGAAGGTGTGGTGATCAAGGCGCCGAATGTGCCGTGTCTCGACGGCTTTCGGCTGGCGGCGGCACTGGAAAGCGAACTCGACTGGCCCGCGACTTTAGAGAATGACGCGAACGCGGCCGCAGTGGGCGAGTTGTGGCAAGGTGCAGGACGAGGTTATCAAAGCATCATTTGTATTACGCTCGGGACAGGCGTCGGTGGGGGAATCATTCTCGATGGCGAGTTGTGGCGCGGCGCTAATGGGTCGGCCGCAGAGATTGGGCACATGGCATTGGATCCTTTTGCGGGAGTCCCGTGTGCCTGCGGCAGTCGCGGCTGTCTCGAAGTCTATGCGTCAGCGACGGCAATCGTTCGAATGACTCGAGAAGCGGTGCCGCGTTATCCAAACTCGATTTTGCATACCAGTGAGAACCTGAATTCTGAGGCTGTTTACGAAGCGGGCGTCCAGGGTGATGAGCTTGCGCTCGAGGTATTTCGACGCATGGGTGTTTACCTGGGGATCGGAATCGCGAACCTGATCAATCTGCTCAATCCGGAGATCATCGTCGTCGGTGGGGGCGTGGCAAACGGCTGGAGTTTGTTTGAGCAGCACATGCGACAACAGGTTATCGAGCGTTCGTTTTCATTGCCGGCCAGCAGCGTAAAGATCTTGCGCGCTGAATGTGGGGATGATGCGGGACTGCTGGGCGTCGCGCGGCTCGCGTTTTCATAACAGGATTTACAGGATTTGGCAGGATTGACAGATTGGTTTAGAACAACAGGATTTACAGGATTTGGCAGGATTGGCAGATTAGGTTCAGATCTACACATCGGCCCGTATGGCGAGAACATTAAGCGTTATCAAGAACACTAGCCGTGTACTCGTTAATCCTGCGAATCATGTAAATCCTGTCTAAATTAACTATGCAGCATCTCCTTATCACTCAGCTCACGCGGCTTTTCCCTCCCGTACTTTTTCTTCTCGCGATCTTTTCATCTCTGCACGCGCAGGACATCACCCGCCTCCAAAAGATTGGTGAGGTTGTCAGTGTGACGCGCAACGAGAAAGGCGTCACTCTCAACTGCCGCGATAACTCACAACTGCAACTGACAGTTCTTGCTCCCGACCTAATCCGAGTTCGTGCTGCGTTTGGCAAACCGCTGCCGCCAAAAGATCATTCCTGGGCCATTGCCAAGACTGATTGGTATTCACCCAAATGGACTTTGATCGAACGCGCTGGCTCGGTCGTGATCAGCACGGATGAGCTCGAGGTAGTTGTTAGTCGTTCCCCGCTCCTCGTGGAATTTCGCGATGCAAAGTCACAGGCGCTGATCAATGCCGACGAGCAGCCTTTGGCTTACGACGCGAAAGGGCTACTGAAGCCGATGATGTTTGATCCTGAAGCCGGCCCTTTTGTCGCGGCTGCGAAGAAGCTCGGTTTCAACGAACACTTTTACGGGCTGGGAGAGAAAGCAGCGAAACTTGATAAACGTCGCGGCTCATTTGTGAACTGGAATTCCGACACCCCCGGTTACACCGAAGGCCGCGATCCAATCTATCAAACCATTCCGTTCTATCTCGGATTGCAATCAGGTTCGGCTTACGGAATCTTTTTCGATAACAGTTATCGAAGCTATTTCGACTTCGGCAAGTCGTCGCAACAACGCGCGTGGTTTGGCGCTGAAGGCGGTGAGCTGAACTACTACTTTTTCTATGGCCCTTCGATAAAAAAGATTCTTGGGCGGTACGCCGACCTGACTGGCCACATGCCTTTGCCGCCACTTTGGGCGCTCGGGAATCAACAGAGTCGCTGGAGTTACTATCCCGAAGCGATGGTCGAGGAAGTGGTGAAGCAATATCGCAAACGCGATCTGCCGCTCGATGTGCTTCACCTCGACATCGATTATATGCAGGGCTATCGGGTGTTCACCTGGGACACCAGCCGTTTTCCCGACCCGCAGGCATTAACGGATCGTCTGGCCAAACAGGGAGTGAAGGTCGTCACCATCGTCGATCCGGGCGTAAAGCATCAGCCTGCTACGGCGAACGCCGGCACATCAGCGTCTTCGAAGCCGGAACTCCAGGCGCAGGACCGCAGCTACTATGTGTTCAATGAAGGGTTGCAGAAGAACTATTTTCAGCGCCGGCGCAACGGCGATCTGTTCGTCCCGAGAGTCTGGCCCGGCGACAGTGTCTTTGTGGACTACTCGCTGCCGGATGCTCGTCGCTGGTGGGGAGATTTGCATCGCGGGTACCTGGACCACGGAGTCGACGGAATTTGGACTGACATGAATGAGCCGGCGGATTTTATCGATCAGACGGGCAAGAACCAGATCGACGTCGTCAGCTATGACGAAGGCGAGCAATCGACACATGCGAAGAACCGCAACGTGTTCGCCTTGCTGATGGCGCGAGCAACTTATGAAGGGCTCGAGCGGCTGCAACCGGATAAGCGACCGTACGTGATCACTCGGGCAGCGTACGCGGGGATTCAGAGATATTCGACAATGTGGACCGGCGACACGAACAGCACCTGGGAATCGCTGGCGTTGAGCATTCCGATGTTTCAAACACTCGGATTGTCCGGAGAGCCTTTTGTCGGCAGTGACGTCGGTGGATTTATCGGCCGCGGGAATGGCGAATTGTTGGTGCGTTCATATCAAGTAAGTTTTCTCGCACCGTTCTGTCGCAATCACAAAGCCATTGACGGCTACGATCAGGAACCATGGCGTTTCGGGAAATACTACGAAGACATCATTCGCAAGTATCTGAAGTTGCGTTACGAGCTGTTGCCTTTTCTTTACACCACGCTCGAGGAGGCACATCGAACGGGAGTGCCGCTGTTTCGACCGCTCCTTTTGAACTATCAGGACGACACAAACACCTACAATATCGACGACCAGTTCATGATTGGCGAAGATTTGTTGGTGGCGCCGATTGTAGCTGCGGGTCAAACACAGCGATTGGTTTATCTACCCAGGGGTGCGTGGTACGACTATTGGACCGGAAAGAAATACTTGGGAAGCACGATGGTGCGGATTGAAGCACCGCTCGAAACGGTGCCGATGTTTGTGCGCGCGGGTGCGATCATCCCCACCGGTCCCGAAATCAAGTATGTGGGTGAGCGACCGCGCGACGTTGTGAACTTTGCGATTTACGCTGACGAGTCGGGAAGGGCGCGGGGCGTTGTGTACGACGACGACGGCACCAGTCCCGCATATAAGCAAGGGAGCTATCGAAGAACCGCGGTTAGCGCGTCTCGATCGGGAACTGGTATTCGAGTGCAGATCAAACCGCCTGAAGGGCAGTACGATCCCGGAAGACGACGGTTTAATTTTGCGGTTAAGTCGGCAGGAAAAGGAAAGCAACCGAAGGGTATGCTAATCGACAGCGGAAAGTCTGCGAGCGTGGAACTGAAATAGTTACGTCTTGCGGAGCCTTTGGAGTGCGCCGACTCGGCGGCGCTTTGGTATGACTCCGAGGTTTCACTAAGCTTGAAAGAGTCGCAACCAATACTAAAGCGCTGACACGTCAGCGCACTCCAAAGGCTTCGCTTAGCGATAGCCTGCTGTTTGCTGTTCGCCGTCTGCTGTTCGCTTAGCAAAATGACTTCCTTAATCATCCACGGCCACTTTTATCAACCACCGCGCGAGAACCCCTGGACCGGTGAAGTCGAGCGCGAGCCCGGCGCCGAACCTTTTCACGATTGGAACGAGCGCATTCATGCCGAGTGCTACGCGGCAAATGCTTTCGCGCGCATGATTGGCCTGGACGGCAACGTCAAGATCGTTAACAACTACGAGCGTATCAGTTTTAACTTTGGCCCAACCTTGCTGTCCTGGCTCGAGCGCCATCATCCAGTCACATACCAGAAGATACTTGAAGCCGACGCGATCAGTTCCGGCAGACGTGGCGGTCACGGTAACGCAATTGCGCAGGCTTATGGGCATGCAATTCTTCCGTTGTGCAATGAACGAGACCGCCTGACCCAGGTGATCTGGGGCGTCGCTGACTTTCGTTTCCGGTTCGGCCGCGAGCCGGAATCACTCTGGTTGCCAGAGACGGCCTGCAACGAGGCGACTCTGGCTCTCTTAATCGAGCGAGGTATACGCTATGTAATCCTGGCGCCTGACCAGGCTGAGAGTTTTCAACCTGCTGGAGATGACGAGTGGGTTTCAACCGCAACGCAGCCGATTGATACGGGGCGAGCTTACCGTTACCTACATCCGGATCGTTCCGGGCGTGCCATTGCAATCTTCTTCTACGACGGACCGACATCGAGGGCGATTGCCTTCGAACGCGTGTTGTCGTCTAGTCGTTTGCTGGTTGATCTGTTCAAGCGTGCCGTTGCCGGCAAAGCTCTGGAAACGGTTGCGACTGATGGCGAAACCTACGGCCATCATTTCAAGTTTGGCGATCTGTGCCTGGCCCATGCGGTAGAAGTGGAAGCGCCGGAGGCCGGGTTTCGGCTGACGAACTATGGTGAGTTTCTTGACCACCACCCGGCAGAAGCCGAAGTAAGGATTAACTCGGGGCCGACCGGCGACGGAAGTTCATGGAGTTGCGTTCATGGAATCGGCCGCTGGATGCGTGACTGTGGCTGTCACACCGGTGGCGACACCGGTTGGAATCAACATTGGCGTGGGCCATTGCGTACGGCGCTCGAGTTATTACGAGATGAAGCAGCAATAGAGTTTGGGAGAATCGGCGGTCGACTATTCGACGATCCCTGGGCGGCGCGCAATGCGTACATCAACGTACTCCTCGGGGTGGTCTCTCCGAGTTCCTTCCTGAGGGCGCAGGCACGACAACCGCTGACGACGGACGACGAGACGCGAGCGATTGCCCTTTTGGAAATGCAGCGAAACGCGCTTCTGATGTTCACGAGTTGTGGCTGGTTCTTTTCTGAATTGTCGGGATTGGAAACCGGGCAGGTTTTGAAGTATGCAGCGCGGGTGCTCGAGTTGCAGGATGAGTTAAACCTACCGTCGTCCAGGGCCAGGTTTCTGGCGCTGTTGAGCGCAGCCAAGAGCAACGTGACAGAAAAGGGAACGGGGGCTGATATCTTTCTGCGCATAGTCGAACGACAGAAGGAGATCCTGGCTTAATCAGCCCGCGGCTTGGCCGCCTCCCTTGCGGTTAGCCTCTGGCTTACCGGGAAGAGTTGTTAGCATACGAGGCTATGCCTCCGATTCCCGAAAGAAGGAATCTCGAAATTACGCAGCCTCTTTAATCATCATGCCGATCGGTAAGCCAACAGGCTTACCGCAGCGAATGCGGCTAAGCCGCCAGACTCGTCAACTTAGTCTCCAAACGCTTAAGTAAACAGATGAAGCAGCCGTCGAAGCCGAAAACAACAGAAACGAAGCGGCAGAATGCGGCAGCCACGGGTAAGGTAGAGACCGCTTTGCCAGGTCCCAGCATACCTAGTCCGGAACTCGAGCTTCTCCTATCGCTCAAACATCCAAACCCGCACAGCATCCTCGGGCCTCACGGCGTTGACGGCCACATCGTAATTCGCGCTTTCCGGCCCGAGGCTGAAAAGGTTGAACTGCTGATCGGCAGACAACGTCCGCAGGTTTTTAAAAAGGTTCACGACGCGGGACTTTTTGAGATCGTTCTCCCCGGTGAGGAGGCTCCCACTTATCGACTCAGAGTTCACTACGCCGGGGGCGAGGCTTTTACCCTGCGCGATCCATATGCTTTCCGTCCGACACTCGGCGAGCTGGATCTGCATCTCTTTGCCGCAGCTAAGCACGAATCAATCTACGAAAAACTGGGTTCGCACGTGCGCAAGGTGGGGGGCGTCAAGGGCGTTTCGTTCGCAGTATGGGCGCCGCAAGCTGACAGCGTCAGTGTCGTGGGAGATTTCAATGGCTGGGACGGCCGGCTGCACCAGCTGCGCAAGCTGGATGATTCAGGGGTCTGGGAGATTTTCATTCCTGATCTTGAACCCGGTGCGCTTTACAAATACGAGCTGCGCTCACGCGACTGGCTGCCATTTCTAAAAACCGATCCGTACGCGCAATACACGGAAGTGCCGCCCGGTACCTCTTCCATCGTCTATCAATCAGCTTTTACATTTCGCGATTCAAAATGGATGAAGCGACGCGCCGGACGGGAGCATTTCCGTTTGCCGCTGTCGATTTATGAACTTCATCTCGGCTCCTGGCGGCGTGTGCAGGAGGAGGATAATCGTCCACTGGGCTATCGAGAGATCGCGGAACCGCTGGCCGACTATGTGCTCCAGATGGGATTCACTCACGTCGAATTCCTGCCCCTCAAAGAACATCCGTACGGGCCGTCGTGGGGTTATCAGGTGAGCAACTACTACGCGGCGTCTGCGAGGTACGGAACTCCGGACGATCTCCGTTATTTGATCGATTATCTTCACCGGCGCGGCATCGGCGTAATCATGGATTGGGTGCCGGCGCACTTTCCGAAAGACGCATTCGCGCTGGGACGCTTCGACGGGTCAGCGCTTTATGAACATCTCGATCCGCGGTTAGGCGAACACCCTGACTGGGGCACTTACATTTTTAATTACGGCCGCAACGAGGTGCGAAATTTCCTGTTGGCAAATGCGCTCTACTGGTTCAAAGAGTTTCACCGTGATGGACTGCGCGTCGATGCGGTGGCCTCGAGGCTCTCTCTTGATTCCAGCCGCGACGAAGGCGCTTGGGTGCCGAACCGGTTCGGTGGTCGTGAGAATTTGGAAGCCCTTTCGCTAATGAAGGAATTGAACGAAGTAACGCATCGGGCCTGTCCCGGAATCATGATGATTGCGGAAGAGTCGACTGCCTGGCCGCAGGTGTCTCATCCGATTTATGCGGGCGGTCTGGGATTTGATTTCAAGTGGAACATGGGCTGGATGCACGACACGCTCAAGTACTTTCAGACTGACCCGCTATTTCGCCTTGGCAATCACAACTCGCTGACGTTTGGTTTGATCTATGCCTGGAGCGAGAACTTCATCCTGCCGTTTTCCCACGATGAAGTGGTGCACATGAAAGGTGCACTGCTAAACAAGATGCCGGGCAATGAGCAGCAGAAGTTTGCAAACCTGCGCGCGCTTTATGGATACATGTGGGCGCATCCGGGGAAGAAGCTGCTGTTCATGGGAGGTGAGTTAGGACAGTGGCGCGAATGGAATGAAACCGAAAGTCTCGACTGGCATCTGTTGAATCAACCGCTGCATGCCGGGGTTAACGCGCTGATTCGAGATCTCAATCGCATTTATGATGGAGCCGAACCGTTGTGGGAAGTGGACAGCGATCCGGCAGGCTTTCAATGGATCGATGCCGATAATGCCGCGGAGAATATTGTTTCGTTCATTCGCCGCTCGCCGTCAACGGGAAGGGAAATAGTTTGCGTGGGAAACTTCTCGCCAGTGCTGCGGAACGAGCATCGATTGGGATTGCCGCGGGCTGGGGAATATCGGTTGTTGCTGAATAGCGATGATGAGAAATATGCGGGAAGTGGTGTTGAAGTGC
>JBGTLE010000233.1:0-9317 GCA_041744295.1 Pyrinomonadaceae bacterium
CGCAGCAGCGCAGGGGTCACCAGCACGATCCCGACTCGCGACTTCGCCAGTCCCTTGTCGATTTCGCGGAGCAACGACGTGCCGAGGGCGACGTCCTTCTCGCTGAACCAGACCGAGACGCCGCGCGACTCGAGCAGGTCGTGAAGCTCCTTGGCGGCCCCTACCCGGTCGTCCCACGCATGGCAGAGAAAGACGTCCCGCGGGTCAGGCAGGGGCGCTCGGTTCTCGACGCTGCTGCGGACCGGCGTGAGTGCCCGCACCTCGGCAGGCGTGTAGACCACGGACGAACCGGCTCGCGACCATCTCGGCCTTGCGCTGCTGCCGGAGCCGCCGCCGCTGCTCCGACCGACCGCGCTGCTCCCCGACGAGGAGTAGGACGGGGACGAGTACGACCGATAGCTGCTGTAGCGGCCATAGCGGCCACCACATGCGGGGCAGTCCGCTGCAGCGCTCGCTGTGCGATGGCCTCTTACTGGTGCTGTGCATCTAGCCATGTGGCCGATGATACCGGATACCATCGCCGCTCTCAACGCTAGTGCAAAGCGACTTCGGCCCCTCGACTGTGGCCCGGTTTCCACCCATTCTCGCTCATTCGGTTTTTTATGGGTACACGACCTAGCTCGTTTTTCGCTTAACTGATCATGGTTACTGTGTCAGTAGCGTCCCAACGTTAGTCGAGTAGGATCAGTCACTTGGCGGCGGTCTTCATTTGAGTTTTGCTGGGGGCTACTGTTAAAGCAACAAAAGCTCAGGCTTTTACAAAGTTGTAGAAATTCTGGCGAAAACATTTGTGTTAGACATTCGCGATAAGATTCGCACTTGCGATTCGGCTTCGTCTCATAATTGACCTACAAGGCATTATCGGCTCTTGTGGCTAACCTAAACCGTTTTGTCGGGTCTGACTGAATTGAAATCGATCCCGACCAACTTTGGAGCTAAGTCGATCAAATTCAACAAGATGCACACCATGCGTCGATCAACGTTGGGACAGTACTGTTACTGTGTAACTGATGCTCTCGCGAGGAGACGAGGATCATGCGTCGTGCTCGCGTTACGTTCGATCAATGCAACCGTCTGATTCACATCGCCTCACCCCACTAGAATCCGCTGTAGCGCAAAGGATCACCCCCACGAGTATCCCGCCTGAATTCGACCAAACCTAATGATCGATCAAAGCCGCATATTCACAGGACGCAAACAGCATTTCGGTTCCCCTGTTAGCTGCATTCTCAGTCGGCAGTCCGCCCGGCACAACTCTCGCTACGCTTCGAGTCTGCCGCTACGCTTCGGCCCTCCGGGTGTGCGGTCAGGCACCCAGCCGACTGTAGTTGTCGCTTGGGGGGAAAAACCTAATTGTCGCGTGTCACGCGCCGTTCGCATGGTGAAAGAATCCGTACGCCCCGAAACAATACAATTAGGCAGGTGTAAAGAATTCTTTCGCTCCCAAGTTACGGTTTAAAGTGGAAAGGATTCTTTCGCACCGAAAGAATCCTTTCCACTTTTAGCGTTTCACACAAGCGAAAGAAAACCTGACACCATCGAATTTCCTAGAGATTTGCGAGATTCCGAGTAAGCGCCACGCAACGCAAGACTCTGGCACAGATATTGTCATGTTGGACCATCAGAGATTTTCGGCTTAGACCAGCCGATGAACGTTTTTGAATCAGTCGATCGCCCATCGGTCATCATTGGACCAAGCTCCGGCGGTCGATCAGCAGATAAATCGGAGTTCCGATCTCTTAAAAATAGACTCCGATGCAGAGCACGCGAGACCTTTTGATTCCCCTTTGTTTCTCACCCTCGCGTCACCAAACAACGAATAACTGAAGCGCGTCAACCTCGTGCGAGGAAGACAGGGGGAAGTGTGTCTCGTGACGACGAGCGCAAAACTGAAACCAAACAGCGACGCCGACAAGCTCGCCCAGACCGTAAGGAGTTTGAACCTATGATGACTATGAGTAGAGCACTTTCCGCAGGGAAGGCGCTCGATTATTACAAGCAGGAGTTCACCAATTCAAAGGACAATTACTACACTGAATCAGGCGAGGTTAAGGGCCGTTGGTATGGCAGCCTGGCCGACCAATGGAACCTTAAAGGCGAGGTCACAAGCGAGCAGTATGAGCGCTTAGTTGCCGGTCAAGATCCGCACACTGGCGAGCAACTTATTCGCTCCGTTTCCGCCCGCGAAATCGTTGACGACTTCGGGAAAGAAAAGACCACAAGCGAGCACCGCGCCGGTTGGGACGCGACCATCAGTGCGCCCAAGTCTCCTTCCTTAGCCGCCCTCGTTGGAGACGATGAGCGCGTCCGAGAAGCCCACCGCGAGAGTGTCAATGAAGCCCTGATAGAGTTTGAAAAATATCTGCAAGCGCGAGGCGGCGGCGACAATCCGGCTATCACCACCGGCAAGATGATAGCCGCCCAATTTGAGCACACATCCTCACGCCCGGATCGCGCCAACGGCTACGCCGCGCCGCAGCTTCACACGCACGTTGTGATCTTCAACATGACCCAAACCGAGGACGGAAAAGTTCGCTCCGTGCAGCCGCTTGAGTTGTACCGCAGTCAGCAATTTGCGACCGCGATTTACCGCGCCCATCTAGCCGACAAACTGCAAGCACTTGGTTACGAAATTCAAGTTGATCCACGCACCGGTGCTCCCGAGATCAAAGGCTTCACCGAGGAATATCTAAAAGACAGTAGTCCACGTCGAAAAGAAGTTTTGAAGGAAGAAGCACAAATGAAAGAGCGCATCGAGGGCGAAGGAAAAACCGTCTCAGACAACGCGAGATTGAAACAAGCCGCAGCCCGGAATAATCGCCGAAGCAAAAAGTTCGATCCCGACTTAATGCGAACACGCGCCCTCGAAATGGACGTAAGGCACGGCTACCAAGCCCAACGTCTTGTAGCCCAGGCGCGAGACCGATTGCCATTCCGATTGTCGCCCTATGAGATTGCAGTACGCGCTCGGGAAGCTGTGAGTTTTGGCCGCCAGAAGGCCGTTGAAAAAGACGCCGTGGCGGACATGCGCAAAGTGATCGGCGACGCCTTGCGGCGCAATCTTGGTCTAACAACTTATGAAGCTGTCATGACCGAATTGCACCAACAGATGCAAACGCGTGGCACGTTCATAAGGATCATGCGTCAGCAGCGCCCACCCGAAACCACTACCGAGCGCATGTTGACGATGGAAAAGGAAAATATTCAGACCATGATCGACGGCAAAGGGAGCCGTCCGGCAATGGTTGAAACCGAGCGCATCAATGAAGTCGTGACCGCCACAGCCGAGCGCCAACAGCGACAACTAAATGCGAAACAGCAAGCCGCGATTGAAGGAATTCTATCCAGCACAGATCAGATCATTGGTTTGCAAGGCGGGGCGGGAACAGGCAAGACAACTGCGCTTTCCGTACTACGCGAAGCAGCAGAACAAGAAGGCTATCAGGTGCGCGGCTTTGCTCCGAGCACACGCGCCGCGCAGCAGCTTGGCGAAAGCGGTATTGAGACCGAAACGATCCAGAAGTTTATGCGCCGGCGAAAGCAGCCAGCCATCGTCAGTCGTCTTTTCGTTCTGGATGAAAGCTCACTCGCCAGCACCAAGCACATACACAAACTCTTTGCCCGCCTGGAACCTGAAGACAAGGTGCTTTTAGTCGGTGACGTGCGCCAGCATCAGGCCGTCGAAGCGGGCCGCCCCTTTGAGCAGCTCCAACAGCACGGAATGACCACTGTGGAACTGACCGAGATCGTCAGACAGCGCAATGAACCTCTGAAGCAGTCAGTTCACACATTAGCAGCCCGCAACGTACCTGAAGCGGTTGCCGAACTGCACAGCCGAGGCAAGGTGATCGAGATCGTGGACGAGCGCGAACGCTTCGAAGCCATCGCCCAGGACTACTGCAAAGATCCCACCGACACGTTAGTGATTTCACCCGGCAATCGCGAACGAGTTCAACTGAATTTCCTTATACATCGGCAACTCCAACGCGAGGGAAACATCAGCCGCAATGACTACCAGATGAAGGTCTATGTCACTCGCTCGAATATGACCGGCGCAGAGCGCACCTTTGCGAATTCCTACCGACCCGGCGAGGACATCATTCGCTATAACCGCAACAGCAATAAAGCCAAGATAGGCGAGTACGCAGAGGTGATAAAGACCGATCACGAGAAGAACGAAATCACTGTTCGCTTCGAAAATGGCCGCATCCTCAAATACAACCCCGAGCGCCTTTCCGGCGTGAGTGTCTACTACGAATCCGAGCGCGCTTTCGCAGAAGGTGATCGCGTTCAGTTTCGTGCTCCCGATACACAGAAACGGATCGCCAACGGCGAGCTAGCTACGATCACGGAAATAGAACCCGGCCAAATCCGCTTAAACCTCGATAGCGGACGCGAGATTAGTATTGACCCTCGCAAATTTCGTCACCTCGATTACGGCTACGCCGTCACCAGCCACTCCGCTCAGGGGCTAACGTGTGATCGCGTTTTAGTCAACGCCGACACGCGAGAATCCCTGCGCCTACTCAATGACCGCATGGCCTACGTTGCCATTTCCAGAGCAAGGTACGACGCGCTGATCTATACCGACTCCGCGCAGAATTTAGGCGTATCTCTTGATCGCGGCACGAACAAAGAAACCGCGATTGAAGCGATGCAGCAGCAACTACCATTCGACCACAGCGCAGAGCACAGTCCCACCTATCCTGAACCAACACCGACAAGAGCCGCCGAGCCTACGACCGAAATCCCGCTTGAGATTTCCAGGGGAAGGCATGAGGTTCGGATCCAGAGCGAAGTCGAGCACAATTCAAGCGATACTCTAAATCGAGCCACAAGCAAAGATGCCGCCCTTGAAGCGACATTGAACGACGACCCCGAGGCGAAAAAAGATCGAGATAAATTGAGTCAAGATTCTCTCGCCTTACAGCACCAACGACCGTTCGATCACGGCGTAGAACAAACCCCAACTCATCCTGATCCAGCCCCAACAAAAGCAGCCGAGCTTGAGATTGAAGCCCCGGAAATCGAACTCGGCGCACTCATACTTTAGCCATGACAGACGAACTACTTACCCAGGTAGCTCGCCTCTGCGAGCGAACAAAAGATGAGCTGTTGGTGCTGCTTCGATCACACGAGTCGGTCGCGAATCCAATCACACCGCCGCGAGAGTGGATGAGCGCAACTCAGTTGGCCGAGTATTGGCAGCTCTACAACGAAAACAATGAGCCGACTACTGCCGGAATTCTGAAGTGGGCGAAGCGACCAGCAGACAAGTTTCCACTACCTCACGCATACATGGGAGATCTTCTGCGATTCAATCGCGATGAAGTTGATCGATGGGCCAGACAAGAAGCTGAAAGGCGGCGAGCACAAGCGGACAAGCGTAGGTTAAAAATAGCGTGACTGCATGGTCGTTGAGCATTAATATCTGCTCACTTTGACGACTGCTAGCGCTTATGAAAACCAAGGAGAAACACGAATGGTCTATAAGCGCTGGAAAGGAAAGAAACTTAAGCCTGGTGATTCAAACTATGACCGAGCTCGCTGGTGGATGGAGTATCGGTTAAATGGTCGCAGGATTCACAAGGCGATATCCGAGGCACGCACAAAGGCTCAGGCCGAACGTGCCGAGGTCAGTGAGAGAGAAGCGATCTACAACCGGCGATACAACCAAGGCACTGATATAGCGTTCAGAGTTTTTTACGACGAACACTATTTGCCTTGGTTGAAGGAAAAGAAGCCGTCGCAGGTTGTCGATGCCGAAAGCCGCGTAAAGAGATTGAAAGAGTTCTTTGGAAACCGAATCCTGAGTGACATCACGAGACGCGATGTAGAACGTTTTCAATCGACTCTTCGCGGCAAGCAAACACCACGAGAGACTCCGCGCAAGGGCGCGACGGTCAATCGCTACGTTTACCTTTTGTCAGCAATTTTCTCGCGAGCAATACGCGACGAAGTTGTTGACTTCAACCCTTGCAGTAGATTCGAACAGGAACCAGAAGCCAGGCGGGAACGTTATCTCACGCCTAATGAGCAACTGAAGCTGATGGAAGTGCTTGTCGATGATTTGGAGTATTTGCGAATACCGATCGAAGTGTCGCTCGGAACGGGCGTCCGAAAACATACGGAGTTACTGAAACTGAAAATAGAAAACGTGAACTTCAGTGGCTTGTCAGTGTTTCGGCCAGCTAACGGGCGAGATGTAGAAGTCAGGCCAAATTGGTTTCTTTTGGTGGACACGAAGGGCAAACGTCCGCGCCATCGTTTGATGCCAATGAATGGTCCAGTTCGCGCAGCTTTGCAAAAGGTAATCGATAGCCGCACTACCGGAAATGTCTTTGACTACAAACAGACGGGAGTGAGCGCGAGCACGCTTCGACGCGGTTTCGAGAAAGCGTGCGACCGAGCCGCAATACCCTTTGGTCTGACAGTCGAAGGCGGCGTGATCTGGCACGATCTGAGACGGACTTTTGCAACCGAGTTGCGAGGGCGACAAGTGCATGAGTACGACATTGCGGATCTACTCGGCCACACGATCCAAAGCGTCACGGGTACATACGCACGAAGCACACCCGAGGCGCTGGAAGATGCAGTGAACAGACTCACAGAACCGCGAGGCTCTGTGATCCAATTCAGAAGGAAGGTTAGTTAAAAAAGTGTCACCATCTTAGCCCCATGTTCACCTTTGGGGCTGAGGTCACTCCCAGGGCTAAGTTGATGGAAGTCGTGAAAACCGTAGGAAAAGATATGGTGCCGAGGGCGGGAGTTGAACCCGCACGTCCTTACGGACAACGGATTTTAAGTCCGCAGCGTCTGCCATTCCGCCACCCCGGCACGCTCGCAAAAATAGCACGGCGGAGTAACGAGTGACGAGTAGGAGGTGACAGGTGACAAAGTGACAGGTGACAGGTGACAGGTGACAAGTGACAGGTGACAAGTGACAAGTGACAGGTGACGAGTGACGAGTGACAGGTGACAGGTGACAAGTGACAAGTGACGAGTGACGAGTGACGAGTGACGAGTGACAAGTCAGAGTTAGTCGGTAGCATAACTTCAGTGTTGCAGTTGCCGTCATCTCTGAAACGGTCGACCTCTTTCTTGTCACTGGTCACTTGTCGCTGGTCACCTGTGATGCGTCACTCGTCACTTGTCACCCGTCACTTCTCACCTCCCACCGTCTCTCATGTTAGAATTCCCGCATCGCAATGACTCGCCCAGAATCACAAAGTGAAGAGCAGGAAGTATTCCTCGAGCACATCCAGAAGAAGGGACTAAAGCGTACCGCGCAACGTGATTTGATCCTCGATGTCTTCCTGCGAACTGAAGCGCACCTCTCAAGCGAAGACCTCTACCGGCTGGTGAAAGAGAAAGATCCGACCATTGGGCAAACCACCGTCTACCGCACGCTGAAACTTCTGAGCGAAGCGGGTCTTGCTCGTGAGGTTCGTTTTGGCGACGGCATCACGCACTACGAGCATAACTACAAGCATCAACATCATGACCACATGATCTGCTCGGAATGCGGGAAGATCATTGAGTTCTTTTCGGCTGAACTCGAGGCGTTGCAGGATGCGATGGCGGCAAAACACAAGTTTGAAGTTACGCAGCACCTGCTTCGCATCATTGGCGTCTGCGCGGAGTGTCGTCGCGCGAAAAAAGTGGACGGTGTTAGCCTCAAAACCTCTGCCTAACCTACAACCTAAAAGGTTGAACTCTGAACACCGGTCACTCTGAACCCTCGTAACCACGAAATCCTGAACCTCGAAAACAGGTGTCTAGAGTTCAATCTTTAGATTGTCTTCGCAGAAAAAAACCCAGGTGTTTTGCCTTTTAAGTTGCTTGCGTGTAACTTCCGAATGCTTCCCAAAAAATTAGTGATGTATTCACGGATGTGCGCTAAGAATACTTGCGCACCGTTGAGTTGAAGCGATGTTCACAACTCGAAAGCTTGAGTCTGGAAAGAGAAGCGTCCGTGCATGGCCACTAACGTTTGGTCTGTTCGCACTCGCACTGTTTCTCACTGCCTGCCCTAAGAACGAAAAGCCTGATGGCGGCCGGATAACCGTGTCCAGCCGTCCCGTGCCGCAGTCGGACGTCCTTACACCGGTTTTGTCTTTTGACGGAGAGCGCGCGCTGCAGCACGCGCGAAAGCAAGTTGAGATTGGACCAAGGCCGCCGGGCACTCCGGAGTTAGCGAAGACGCGCGAATACATCGTGAATCAATTGCGTAGTTCAGGCCTGTCAGTTGCCACCGACGAGTTCACCGCAACAACCCCCGCCGGCGAGAAAAACATGGTGAACCTTACGGCTTTGGTTCCCGGAGAGTCGCGCGAGGTGATTATCATCGCGAGCCACTACGAGACGAAGCTCTTCAAGGACATGCAGTTTGTCGGCGCGAACGATCCGGCAGCGTCAGTCGGCGCCTTACTGGAAATTGCGCGCGTTCTTTCCGGAAAGCCAAAACCGCAATTGAGTTACTGGTTAGTTTTCTTCGATGGCGAGGAAGCGTTCTGTGAAAACTGGGACGACTGTGGAACGCCCGAAGCGCCGGACAATACTTATGGAAGTCGCCACTATGTTTCGAAACTGAGGGAGAAAGGCGAATTGACACGCGTTCGTGGCATGATTCTGCTGGATTTGATCGGCTACAAGAATCTCGAGCTGGGACGTGATGACCTGAGTACTCGCTGGCTTCAGGACATCATCTGGAAGACCGGCAAAGAGCTGGGCCACGGCTCAATCTTTGTTGATCGGCTTGAAGGCGTAGGCGGCGACGATCATGAACCGTTTTTGAAAGCGGGCATCGATGCTGTCGATATCATTCAATTGAACGGCTATCCACACTGGCACAAACCAACAGATACGCTCGACCAACTTTCGGCGAGAAGCTTGAAAATCGTTGGTGACTCGGTGTTGGCGAGTTTGCCTCGGATTGAGGAACGGATTCTGAGTAGGAAGAAATAAAGTTTCGAGTTTCAAGTTTCAAGTTTCTAGTTCTGGTAAGGGTAGTTCGAAGGCTTTGGCAGGGTTCGAAGGCCACCACTATTCATAAGCGAGAACTAGAAACTAGAAAACTCGAAACTAGAAAACTAGAAAACTAGAAAACTCGAAACTTTGAAACTAGAAACTACAAACTTGGGTGGGTTGATTATGAAACGCATCGCAGTCATTCCAGGAGACGGCATTGGCCCGGAAGTAATCGCCGAAGCACTGCGCGTTGCGGATGCATTAAAGGCGAAGGGGAAACTCGATATCGAGTTTTCACACTTTGATTGGGGCGCAGATAAATTCCTGAATGAAGGCGTGACGTTACC
>JBGTLE010000234.1:0-5743 GCA_041744295.1 Pyrinomonadaceae bacterium
CGCCTCGATTGAAACCCAGGCGAAAGTGTTGTCGGTGAATTCCGGCAAACGGGAGGTCAAAGCTTCCTCAACGTCTACAAAGGGAAAATCGAGGACATTACGACGTGTTCTCTGTCAGCCGTGCAACTGCGCCGCGGTTGACGAGCTGGCGGGCAACTTTATCGGATGTTTTTCCGGCTGCCTGAGCGCCTGGGTTGATTCCAAAACCGCGGCTGCTTGCGCCGCTACATGCGTAGCGGCGGGGACCGGAAATGTGGTAGCGATCGGGCTTTGTGCTGCCTGCGTCGGCACGGGGGAATGGATAGCAGGCTATTGCGCTATGAAGTGCGTGTGGGGCGGCCGCGCTTTCAGCACAGACAGCGGGGCGATTTCAAAGAGACGAACGCGCCCTCGCAGCCCACGCGGAACGGAGCTCACCAAGTTGTGATTCACATCGACCGCGTTAACCGATCCGTAGAGTGTCTCCCGGCCTACACGGCGAGCCGGAAACCGCGGCTAGGGGCACAGCTGGACGCTGTGCCCTTAGCCGTATAAGTCCGAAGCGAGCATGGAGGAATACGCATGGCCAGATTGATACTTATCTTTTGTTTAATACTGACTCCCGCGTATTTGTTCGCTCAGGCACCGGCGGCCATCGTGCACGAGAACGAATCTGCTCCTGCTGAAGAGCTTGAAAATGTGATTAGGGAAGCTAAGCGTTTGACTGACAAAAATGCGTTTGTGCGGATTACCGCTCAATCTGCAGGCCTGATTTCTCTTTCAGATCCCGCGCGAGCAGAACAAATGCTCGTCGATCTTTGGAAGTTCGCGAACTCTCAAACGGACAAGAACTTTGACGCCCAGCAAGCGAGACTGCAGGTTCTTAAGTATTTGCAGTTACGAAACTCCAAGCTGGCGCGGCGATTGTTAGCGGACCATCTGGCTCAGGACAAATCGTCAAGCGCCGCGCGCTCACTCGGGTTCAATGATGAAGCCGGGCTGCCCGGCCGGCTGGCGGCGGCTTTACTCGATACGGATCCAGCCGCGGCCGGAGCAGTGCTCGAGCAAAATTTGACTACCGTCATCACCAATTCCGGGGTTGGCGCCCTGTCCCAACTGCGACAAAAGAACTTTCTGCTCGCCGACTATATTGCGGCCAAAGTCATTGACACGATGATAACCAGACCGACACTAGCATCATTGCCTGGTCTGCACCTGTTAGGGGCGTATGTTTTCGCTGGCGCTGAAGCGCCGCCAGCGTCTCTCGAAGCAGAATCGTCACGCCAATCACTCCAATATCGCTATTTTACGATCGGTGTTGAGGTATTGCGTGCATCTCTCAACGAATCAAACGAGGCTCTAACGAACGAGCAACATCTCACGCCGCCCCAATTGCAATTTCGGGGAGCGTTCCAGGCTGAGCTAGCTGCAATTGTGGCCGCACTCGCCCCCAGGTTTCACCCGCCTTTGACTCCCGAACTATCCGGCGTCGCAACTAGACTTGCGCCCCAGGTTCCTCCGAACATGCCACGTCTGTCGCGTACCGTACTTGCAAGACTAAGCGGCAATTTCAGTTCGGAAAATCCGGAAGAGAAATTCGTGTTCGCGTTGTCCAGTGGCGACTTTGACGCGGCGCGCGGCGAGCTTGAACGAATCAAGGACAGTGATAAGCGGAATCTCTACGCGCAATTGCTTATCAAGAGCGAAGCGAGAGCTTTCCTGGCGAGAGGCGAACTAATGGAAGCCGTAACTGCAATTCGCAAGCTGGACGATCCGACCACCCGCCTCGTGATGTACATGGACACACTTGGGGCGACACAAAAGAAGCGGGATGATGACGTTGCGAAGATCATCATCAACGAAGCTCGGTTGTTGATCCCTCAAACAGACCGAAACGGTTTGCACTTGCGTGCGCTTTTAGCTTTTGCATCTCGACTCATCAAGCTGGGCGTTAAGACTGATGGTGTTGAGTTCCTGAATGGCGCCGTAACCACAATTAACGCTCTGGGCGGGCGGAGTGACGAACGGAACGGCGGCAAGTCAGTCGCGGAAGAAGCCATGGCCCACTTGAATGACCCAAATACTCTGCTCGATGAGCCAGACATGGAACGGGCGTTTACCGCAGTGGGTCTGTTCGATCTAGACGTTGGCCTGACTCATGCCAAAAGGATTCAGCCAAAACCGGTTCAATTGATGGCGCGACTTCAAACGATCCAGGGCGTCATCAAACAGGACGCTTTGAAACCAAAGCCGAAGGCGCCCGTGAAGGTTGCGCCGCGGGTAGACTCTAGCAAGCCATAGGAATGGCCTGAGGCAAGCCATCGCTCAAGGAGATTGCCATGCAGAAATGGGAATACATGTGGATGTATGTCGATGATTCCGTTGGTAAGCGCGTGTACGTGGCTAACGGGGAGCGACTAACTGCCCAAACATACACCGAGGCTCTCAACATTGTCGGCAGCGACGGCTGGGAGCTGGTCGGTGTGGTTCCCCCGACCGCAATATCCACTCCCACGCGTACATTCGCCCAGTTCTGTCTCAAGCGACCGTTGGCTGATGAACCAACGACCGTGCCCTGACGATACGGGACGCAGCGAAAGGGCTGTTAACTTGCACGCTTCTCATCGAGGCGCGACGTTCTCAATTTGCGCCATTGAGGATTGCTACTCGATCAACTGAGTGGTCGGACTCGACGCACTCGCGTAAAGGCGTTTGGTCATTCGGCCTGACAGATACGCGAGCCTTCCAGCCTGGATCGCGAGCTTCATCGCTTCCGCCATCTTCGCTGAGTCTTCGGCCTCGGCAATTGCCGTGTTCATCAGCACTGCGTCGGCACCGAGTTCCATTGCGATCGCGGCATCACTGGCCGTGCCGACGCCCGCATCGACGATGATCGTCGCATCGGGTAGTTGTTCGCGCATGATCCGCAAGTTGGTAGGGTTTTGAATGCCGAGGCCCGAACCAATCGGAGCGGCCAGCGGCATCACCGCCGCGCATCCCGCGTCGAGAAGTTTTTTCGCCACAATCAAATCGTCGGTGAAGTACGGCAGGACAATAAATCCTTCTTTCACCAGAGTTCGTGCGGCTTCGAGCGTCTGTTCGTTATCGGGAAACAAGGTCGTTTGATCTCCGATTACTTCCAGTTTGATCCATTCTGTTTCCAGAGCTTCCCGCGCCAGCCGCGCTGTCCGGACCGCTTCATCTGCTGAGTAACAGCCGGCCGTGTTCGGCAAAATCTGCAAAGCCGGATCGAGATGATCCAAAAACGATTCGCTGCTGTGATCGAGTGGCACGCGGCGCACGGCGACCGTAACCATCTCAGCGCCCGAAGCGCGATGCGCTGCTTTCATCTCGTCGAAACTGCGGTACTTTCCCGTGCCGATAATCAGACGCGAGTTGAACGCCTTTCCTGCGACCTTTAATTGATCGGTCATTGCGCTTGCTGGTGATGACATGAATGCTGACTTCCCTTGCGTTATGAATCTAAGTTGACTCTACACCGTTCGCCGATCGAACAAAAGTTTCCAACCTGTCGTTACCGCCTACGATCTGCCCAATGTATTTCGCCGCCCCCGACGAAGTGAACAATCTCGATTTGATCTCCGTCTTTTAGGGTTGTCTTCTCCCATTGGCGGCGCGGCACCATCGTCTTGTTGAGTTCGACTGCGATTCGCTGCGGCGGCAGGGACAACCTATCGAGTAGTTCGTTGAGCGATAGAGAACTCTGTGGAATTTCGCGCGGCTCGCCGTTGATTTGAATGCGCACGATGGGTTCTAAGCTCGGGCGGGATGAATGATGCGGCGCAGCTCGGCGACTTCGCCGTCAGCTTCGGCGCGAATCAGGATCGCGGCCCGTCCCGTTTTGAAAGTAGGCAACGTGACCGAAATCGCCGAGCGACCCGCACTGTCTGTCGTTGAATAGGTCGATGACGGTTGAAAGGTACTGCCCAGGACCTTCATCGTTATGTTTGCTTTTGCCGCCGGGGCGCGCCCGGATTCAGTGCGCTTCGTTACTTCAATACGAAAAGTGACGGACTCGCCCGGACGCAGTTGTTTCTCGTCTAATAAACTAACCGTTAGCGCCTCGTCAGTTTCCTCGCTAATTGAGAAACGCTCGGATGTTATGACCGCAGGCGCCCCAGTCGCAGGGCTCGCCGGCGGTGCCTTATTCTCCGCCTCTTCCTTCGCAATTTCCTTCGCAATGGGCGGGTTTGCTGTCCCGACCGCTGATCCATTTGCAACGGGCGCGCGCTCACCCATCCGCTTTAGCTCTTCGATCCGGCCGGCGTGCACCGCCGCGCAGATCAGTTTGTGTTGGCGCTCCAGGCGCTCAACCAACACTTCTTCTTCGAATCCCCTCGCGATCAAATCATCGTAGGCAGAACGCTTGCTGGCGAGAATCGCACCGCCCGTATACACGAGTGACAGTATCACCGGCGTCCGCAAACCTTTGTCTTCGGTTTGCACGTGATAGACGACGCCATTGTGTTCGACGTCTGTGTTGTAGCCGGTAATCACTCGCTGGTCAGTTGCTCAGGTTCGTCGCTTGCGATGCATTCGCATCTAACATCAATCGGACGTTAGCACAGCGATTTTTGGACGGTCAATCATCGGTCAATGATCGTGATTTCAAACTTGAGAATACGACAGATTGATCGCTTGACACCCCTCTGACGCAGCATTAGGATGAGGCTTGTACAATGATTCTCAAGCAGTTGGGCGGCAAAGAGCGAAGTGCGAAGTGCGAAGTGTTAATGCCTTTCGTTCAGCTTCTCTTTGCACTTTGCTCTTAGCTCTTAGCTCTTAGCTCGCGGCACTTTGCTCTTAGCTCTTAGCACGTCATGAGTTTCAATCTAGCTGACTATCTGCCCGTTCTTCTCATGTTCGTCGTCGCGGCGGGATTCGCGGTGACGATGGTTGGGCTGTCGCAGCTCGTCGGCCAGCGCAAGCGCACGCGCACGAAACTGATGCCCTACGAGTGCGGCAAAGATCCGGTCGGCTCAGCGCGTGAACGCTTCTCGGTTAAGTTCTACCTCATCGCGATGATCTTCATCCTGTTCGATATTGAAGTCATCTTTCTGATTCCGTGGGCGGTGGTGTTCCGCACGCTTTCATCGCCACAGTACGGACTGGCTAATCTGATTTTCTTCGAGATGATCATTTTCATCACGCTGCTCGCGGCGGGTTTGGTCTACGTGATCAAAAAGGGCGCGCTGGATTGGGGCGAGCGCGCGCGCCGCGAGGCTGTGGCGGAAGCGCGGTTGTTAGACGGTGCAGTTTCACGTTCCAAGTTTCAGGTTTCAAGTTCGTCGAAAGCGGCTTAACTCGAAACTCGAAACTCGAAACTCGAAACCTGGATTTAGTTATGGGACTCGAAAATGTCATAGCTGAAGCGCTGCCTGAGGTGCTGACGACGCGCCTTGATTCGCTGATCAACTGGGCACGTAAGTCTTCGCTCTGGCCGGCGACGTTCGGCCTGGCCTGCTGCGCGATCGAAATGATGAACGTCACCAGTTCGCGAAACGATCTGGCGCGGTTTGGCGCGGAAGTCTTTCGCGCCTCGCCGAGACAAGCGGACGTAATGATCGTCTCCGGGCGCGTTTCCCGAAAGATGGCCCCGGTTCTTCGGCGAATCTACGATCAAATGCCTGAGCCAAAGTGGGTCATTTCGATGGGCGCGTGCGCGACGTCAGGCGGCGTCTTCGACAACTATGCGATCGTCCAGGGCGTAGACAAAATCGTTCCGGTTGACGTTTACATCCCC
>JBGTLE010000235.1:0-5151 GCA_041744295.1 Pyrinomonadaceae bacterium
ACCCCTCCAGGAAAAAGACGATCGCCTGAGCAATCTGTTTTTTGGTTCCCAGGGTCTCGTGAACTCGCGAGTTACGGCCGTTAGCCGAATCTCAGATCCTGATCGTAACAACTTCGCGCCCCGCGTTGGCTTTGCTTATAGTCCACGATTCAAGTTCCTGGGCTTTGGAAGTGAAGACGGTGATGCCACGGTTGTTAGAGGTGGGTTTGGAATTGCCTATAACCGCATACCGGTCGCGCCCCTGGCCAACGCACGCGGAAACCCACCGTTCTTTGCGCGATTCGGAATCTGCTGTGGCACCGCGGCGACTGACTTCGGGACACCGTTTGTCGGTGGCCAGATTCTCTATGCGCTCGGATCCAGCAATTCGGTGACGAGCTATCCGACAAATCCTCTCCTGGGCCAGGGAATCAATCCCGTAACCGGTGCTCCCAACGCCGGCGCCGTTGAAATCTATGGCGCACCACAAGATTTGCCAAATCCGTATGTCTACACCTATTCGTTGGAAGTGCAACAGGAATTGCCGGCCAAGCTCACGGCAACTATCGGCTACCAGGGCAGCGCCGGTCACAAACTGATTCGGCTGGTAAATCAAAATTTCCTTTACCCAAACAATCCTTCCTTCTTCCAGGTCTTCTTCACCACGCCGGACGTCAACTCAAATTACAACGGTCTCAATGCAAGTCTTACTCGTCGCTTTAGCGATGGTTTTCAGGTCCAGGCCAACTATCGATTCAGCAAGAGCATTGACCAGTTGTCTTATGAAGGACCGGGATTTGTCACCAATCAGACGTATCCGCAGGACAATCGCACGGAGCGTGGGCCATCTGATTTTGATGTGCGCCACTATTTTAATGCGAGCGCCCTTTACGAACTACCCTTCTTCCGTAACCGCCGAGATCTCACCGGCTCGTTACTGGGTGGTTTTCAGATAACCGGGATCTTCACTTACCGCACCGGATTTCCTTTCACGCCGGTAGTGGGCGGATGTACCAGCACACCGGGAGGCCCATCTCTGTGTCCAGTTCGGCCGCAGGGTTACAACGGTCCAACAGATCTCGACACGTCGAACGACGCCTTTATCACCGGCAGCAACTTCCCCGGTGGCGGCGCGCCATTCTTCACCGTCTTCGAGCAAGCGAACAACACCGTGGCGCCTCCGGGCATCGGTCGCAATTCTTTCAGAGGACCGAAGTACATGAATGTTGATATGAGTTTGGTGAAGAACACGCGTCTCGGATTCCTTGGTGAAAGTGCGAACCTGGAACTCCGTGCCAACTTCTTTAATGTCTTCAACATACTAAACCTGCGGCCGTTTGAGTTTGGCAGCGATGCCGTGACGATTGGCTTTTTTGATCCTCGTGGCCCAAATGATCCGGGTGTGCTGACGAATAATCCGCGGTTCGGCATAGCAACGGCGGGTTTAGCAGGCCGCGTAGTTGAACTTCAGGCGCGGTTCCGATTTTAGGTAGAGTCAGTTGTCCGCAGTCCGTTCTCACTGAGTTGCGAGACTGCGGCTTTGCCTTTGCGGCTCTTTGCGTGTTGGCGCTTTTGCGATTCGCGGCTTTGCCGCCTTCTGTGCGGTAAGCCTGTGGCGCCTGTTGGCTTACCGCGACCACCTTTATCGATCAGGCCTGCGCCTGTCTCATCCGCGGCCCAGGCATAGCCTGGATCGAGCGCTGAGACTATCGGTAAACCACAGGCTTACCGCAAGGAAAGCGGCAAATAACCTACCACCAAACTTCATGAGATTCACCAAGCTCCTTCTGCTTCTTCTCTTCCTGCTGTCGCTGGCATTGGCACCATCGTCGCAGTCGCAACGAACTCAAAACGTCGAGGCCCGCATCAACGCTTTGCTGTCACGCATGACGCTCGCTGAGAAGCTCGGCCAATTGCAGCAGCTGGACGGCGAAGCGGACGGAAAATTTCGTCCGGAGCATCCGGAGCTCATCCGGCAGGGATTGCTTGGTTCGACGCTGAATGTTAGAGGTGCGCAAAGAACCAATGAGCTGCAGAAGATTGCCGTGGAGCAGTCGCGACTAAAAATTCCAGTCTTGTTCGGCTTCGACGTTATTCACGGCTACCGGACAATCTTTCCGATTCCACTCGGCGAAGCAGCGAGCTGGGATCCAACCGCGGTCGAAGGCGCAGCGGCGATTGCCGCTGCCGAAGCTCGTGCCGCAGGTGTCCACTGGACGTTTGCACCGATGGTGGACATTGCGCGCGATCCAAGATGGGGCAGAGTTGCAGAGGGTTCGGGTGAGGATCCTTTTCTCGGTTCGGTGATGGCACGCTCACGAGTGCGGGGATTTCAAGGGCAAGATTTTAGTGCGCCGGACAAAGTAGTCGCCTGCGCAAAACACTGGGTCGCGTATGGCGCCGCCGAGGCTGGACGTGACTACAACACCACCGATCTCTCTGACAGAACTTTGCGCGAGATCTATTTTCCACCTTTCAAAGCTGCGCTCGATGCAGGTGTCGGAACGTTTATGAGCGCGTTCAATGCTCTCAATGGCGTTCCGACTTCCGCGAATCGATATACGCTTACGACAGTACTACGGGAAGAATGGAAGTTCGATGGTTTTGTCGTCAGTGACTACACCTCAGTGGAAGAACTGCTGAAACACGGCGTGGCTGCCGACGGTGCCGAAGCCGCGCGCGAAGCCCTTAACGCCGGCGTCGTTATGGAGATGGTCAGTCGCCTCTACAATAAACACGGCCGCGACCTGGCAAAGAACGGTTCGGTTTCCCAAGCCACTATCGATGAAGCGGTGCGACGAATTTTAAGAATCAAATTTCGCGCCGGGCTTTTCGAGAAACCGTATGTTGATCCAACTCTCGAAGGATCAGTCATTTTCAACGACGCGAACAAGAGAGCTGCGCGTGCGCTCGGCGCGCGTTCGATGGTGCTGCTGAAGAATAGCGGTGTATTGCCGCTCAACAAGAGTATTCGTTCACTCGCCCTGATTGGTCCGCTGGCAGACAGCCAGAAGGATATGATTGGCTCGTGGTCGGGTGATGGCAAAGCCGAGGACGCAGTTACTTTGCTGCAGGGACTCAAATCGAAAGTCCCACAGACCAAAATCAGTTATGCAATAGGATGCGCAACCGTCAACTGCGACAGCGAAGCTGGTTTCGCGGAAGCAGTGCGCGCGGCCAGAGATTCGGATGTCGCCATCATTGCGGCGGGCGAGTCCGCTGAGATAAGTGGTGAAGCCGCCGCGCGCACTTCAATTGATCTGCCCGGTCGCCAGCTGGATCTCATTAAGGCGGTGCTGGCTACGGGAAAACCGACTGTCATCGTGCTGATGAATGGAAGGCCATTAACGATTGGTTGGGTTGCAGAGAATGCGCCCGCCATCCTCGAAACGTGGTTCGCCGGCAGCGAGGGCGGCCACGCCATTGCGGACGTACTCTTCGGCGACATCAATCCGGGAGGCAAATTACCAATTACGTTTCCGCGAGTCGTAGGGCAGATTCCGCTTTACTACAATCACCTGAACACCGGTCGTCCTCCGGACGAAAAGAACAAATACACATCAAAGTATCTCGACGCGCCGTGGACGCCGCTTTTTCCTTTTGGCTTCGGATTAAGCTATACGAAGTTCAAGCTTACGAATCTCGCTCTAAGTTCGACGCGCATTGCTCCTAACGGAAAGTTGACGGTGCGGGTCGATCTGGAGAATGTTGGCGATCGCGCCGGTGACGAAGTAGTTCAGCTTTACGTTCAAGATGTAGTGGCGAGCGTGGCCCGTCCACTAAAAGAACTCAAGGGTTTCCAACGGATTTCGCTCCCGGCTGGAGCAAAGAAGACCGTGGAGTTTGAGCTCAGCACGGACCAGCTCAGACTTTGGAATCGCGAGATGAGATTCGTGGTTGAGCCGGGAACGTTCAAAGTAATGGTGGGGCCGAATTCTGTGGAGTTGATTGAGACGAGCTTTGAGATCGTGAAGAAGTAGGGATTCAATAGCAGAGCGCTATGCGCTTCGACCACCTGAAGTTCAGCACCACTTGCGATACGCAGCCTGAGCGGGGTCAGGGTCCGCCTTCCTGACAGTGAGACTGCCCGACTTGTTTGTCCTGGCCAGGCTGTTGAGTTTCACACAGTTC
Organism: Pyrinomonadaceae bacterium; assembly: GCA_041744295.1. Lineage (GTDB taxonomy): Bacteria > Acidobacteriota > Blastocatellia > Pyrinomonadales > Pyrinomonadaceae > PSRF01. The sequence continues at coordinate 4,111 of JBGTLE010000235.1, forward strand.
GCCATAGCGCATTGAAACGGACTTGATTTCACACTGTTGCATGCCAGATAAATCCCTATTGTCAGTTCGTTGGCTTCGCTCATCACTCATCGCGATCATTCTGTTGCTCACGTTGGGTGCTCCGCAGGCCGCGACATTTAGTTTGGCCAAAGAGGGGCGTCCACGGAGTGCCGCTCCTACAATGCGCGCGCCGGCGACTCACTCCCAGGTTCTACTCTCAAAGCAAGATGAGAGTTTCATCGAAGATCTCCAGCGCCGCTCTTTCAATTACTTTTGGGAAGAAGCCGATCCGCAAACCGGCCTGGTACCAGACCGCGCGCGCATGGATGGCTCACCGTTAGCTGACACTCACCGCAACGTTGCCAGCATTGCCACGACCGGCTTTGGCTTAACTGGAATATGCATCGCGTCCGATCGCGGCTGGATCGACGATCGAAAAGCCCGTGAACGCGTCCGCAACACACTTCGTTTCTTTGCAAACAAAGCTTTTCAAAAGCAGGGGTGGTTCTATCACTGGATCGACGCTAAGACAGGTGAGCGGAGATGGCAGGCTGAAGTTTCCTCAATCGATACCGCGCTGTTGTTGGGTGGGGTATTAACGGTTCGACAATGTTACCGCGACGACGCGGAGATTGTACGCCTTGCTAGCGCGATCTATGACCGCGTTGATTTTCGCTGGATGCTCAATGGGGATCCGCTGTTGCTGTCACATGGATGGAAGCCTGAATCGGGATTCTTAAAGGCGCGTTGGGACACCTACAGCGAAGACGCGATACTTTACCTGCTGGCCATTGGCTCGAGGCGTTTTCCCATTTCACCACAGTCCTGGTATGCCCTCTGGCGCGACCGTTACCGATTTGCCGGTTATCCATATTTTACAAGTATCGGCGTTCCCATCTTCATGCATCAGTACTCTCACGCGTGGATTGATTTTCGCAATCGTCGCGAGAGTCGTGGCGATCGGATCGACTACTTTCAAAACTCGATTAACGCCACACTTGCACATCGCGCATTCTGCATAAGTCTCCGTCATCTATTTCC
>JBGTLE010000236.1:0-32124 GCA_041744295.1 Pyrinomonadaceae bacterium
CCGCGTAGCTGCCCGGGCCGCCGCGTTACTTCACGACGTGGGCCACGGCTCTTTCTCGCACGTGATGGAGAAGGTCCTCGGGTTTCACCATGAAGCATGGACGGTGCAAGTGGTGATGAGTGAAGAGACCGAAGTGGGAAAACTGTTGCGTGCCTATAGCCCCGAACTGCCTTCCAAAGTTGCAGCGATTATCGAAGGCACCTTTGAACCCGCAGCGTTGGCCCAGTTGGTTTCATCGCAACTCGACGTCGATCGCATGGATTACTTGCTGCGCGATTCGTTAATGACCGGAGCGAAATACGGCATCTACGATCTCGAGTGGATCATCAACGCGCTCGCAATAGACGAAGAGCACGATCGCATTTATGTCGCCGCGCGCGGCCTTTACGCGGTCGAGGAGTATCTGCAAGCAAGGTATTACATGTTTCGTCAGGTCTACTTTCATCGAACTTTACGGTCTGCAGAAGCGGTGCTGCGCTCGATCATGCGACGGGCATTGGATCTGCTCGAGACCGGTTCGATAGTTTGGTACGCAGCCCACACGGCTTTCGAGAAGGTTTTAAGAAAAACCCCGCTTACTGTTCGTGAGCATCTCGAGGTGGACGATTCGGATGTGTTATTCCACGTCAAGCAATGGCAGCGTTCAGATGACCCGATCTTAAGGGATCTGAGTCAACGCTTCGTTACACGCCGGCTCTTTAAAGCGATTGACCTCGACATGCCGTTGGCTGAGCGCGCGGATTTCCTGGCAGTGGCCCGAGAGTGTGTCGCGCGGGCCGGTTTCGATCCCGACTATTACTTCATTGAAGACCGCGCGAGCGATGTGCCCTATTACAGCTACTACACTATTGAAGGCGCCGAACCCAAGTCTCACATCTATGTTGAGGACGGTTATGCTCGTCCGCGCATTCGAGAAATCAGCGAGGTAAGCAATGTTATTCGCGGCCTGCAACACCGTTATGAATTACACCGCGTTTGCTTTCCCGCCGAAGTTAAAGAGGAAGTCTATGAGCACTATCACCAGCTGGTGCCAAGAGAAGTTTCAGTAGCTGGACGCTAACATCTCGGAGTAAGTTGATGGGCAGAATTCCTGACGCCAATCCTGAGGAACTGGATGACTACACAAGGAATGTCTTAGCAGCCCAGAAGAAAACATACGGCGCGCCGTTACTCAACCATCTGATCTACGCTCGCCGTCCTACTATCTTTCGCGGCGCTCGCGCCATGTGGAGTGGTCTTGGTTCGTCGGGATTGATAGATCCAAAGCTTCAAGCTCTGGTGAATCGGCGCGTTGCCGCTCTGAATCATTGCGAGTTTTGACAAGACATCAACGCCGCCGTGGGCAGCGAACTTGGAGTTTCAGACGAGAAAATTGAAGCACTCGCGAATTATGCCAACAGCCTTCTTTATTCCGATGCTGAACGGCTGGCACTCGAATACGCTGATCGGATGACCATTACGACAGAAGATGTGACTGATGAAATGTTTGCGCGCTTGGGAAAAGTTTACAGCGAAGATGAGATTGTAGAGTTGACCGCAATCATTGCCTGGGAAAACTCGTCAAGTAAGTTCAATCGTGCGCTCCGCGTTCCATCTCAAGGGCTTTGGCGAAAGAAATCCAGCTGACAAAACAACTCGTATTAAAGCAAGTGAAGATTTTTCGTTTTTGTTTTCTGGTGATATGCGTCCTCTCGATGGCTGCGGCGTCCGTCTGCCAGCAGCAAAAGCCTCCTTTGAAACTAGCGGTGCTGGACTTCGCATCTTCATCGCTTGGACAGACGGCGGCGGACACGCTGGCAACGAACTTCAGATCAACCGATGTGTTCACCATCGATCGTGAGCTGGGCCGCGCGGCTGCAGAGGGTATCGGCTATGCTGGCTCGCTTAATCTCACCAGACAGCAGGCTCGCGATTTAGGCTCCACACTCGATTGTCAGTTTTACATCCTCGGCGACTCGCAAACTTTACGCCGCTCGCCTTCATCTGGCGCCATCTATTTTGATTCGTATGCCTCGTTGTTCTTAGTCAGCACTAGAACCGGTAACCTTATCGTCTGGGAACGCCCTTCGTTTGAAGCACTGGATGCGAAGCGAGCTGAGTCAATGTTGCTGGCGGAACTTTCCAGTGTCGCCCTGCGCGATCGTCTGCGAGCCGCCATCGTCCGTGCCAACGATGGGGAACTCAAGGAAAAGGTTTTTGCGTTGGAAGTCACAACACCGGTCATCGAAGAAGCCCCGGGGGATGACCAGACGGCCGAAGCCCTCGGTCTACAACTGCCGCGACCGTTTCGCCGCCTTCGCCCGACCTATCCGGAAACGGCCGCCAAAGCTGAGGCAGAGGCAACAGTTGACGTGATTGCGGACATCGATGCAAAAGGCGAGGTCACCAGGGTCGAAGTGGAACGGTGGGCAGGTTTTGGTCTGGACAACTCAACCATTGAAACCGTTCGCCAGTTACATTTTTTCCCCGCACTCAGAAACGGAATCCCTATTCCCATTCGAGTAATGTTGAGGTACAACTTCCGGAAGCCTCCAAGAGGCAATTAACTGCAGAAGGAATCAGGAAAGATGGCAGCGAGACATTGCAAACGAGCTTTGATTTGTCGACTCCTATGCGCCGGAGTTTTCATATCGCTCGTAGTCTCGCTCACTTTTCTAAGCAAGGCATCTGCCGGCACAGAACTCGAGCGAAGGAAATCGAAGACGGTTTCCACGGCAACGGTTGAGGGTCGTCTAGCAGTATTTGACGATGCCTGGGAGGCCATCTACGAGCGGTACTACGATCCCGACTTTCGCGCCATCGACTGGGAAAAGAAGCGCGCAGACTTCCGTCCCCAAGCAGCCAATGCTCAGAACGGTCGCGAGCTTTACGCGGTGTTGCGACGGCTGCTCGCCACTCTTAATGACGTTCACACGCGCGTATTTGCTCCCGAAGAAAAGTTTGTTTGGTGGAATCCGCGCTTCGTGAGCATTGGCCTGGCGGCCCGAGAGATTGAAGGACTGCCCACCGTCGTCCGAGTAGAAAAAAATTCGGCGCCGGCCCGCGCGGGCATCAAACCCGGCGACATTATCGAAAGCGTCGACGGTTCTCCGGCACTCGCGTTAATCGACAAGAGCTTGCGCTGGCAATCTAATTGGGCCGCCGGCCCGTCAACTCGCTTTCGTGCGTTCTCGTCAATCTTCGAAGGCGCCCCTGAAACTTCGCTCGAGCTCGCCTGGCGCAACCGCAGCGGAGAACTCCGACGGCAGCGATTTGAGCGAACCTGGCGTGGCAAACAGCTTGGCGTTCGGCTGCGCAGCGAACGCGGCAAGTACCTGGTCGTAGAGCTTGATGCCTTTACACCATCGATAGCCCAGGATTTCACGCGGGCGATGAAACGAAAACTGCCGGGCGTGCATGGGATAGTTTTGGATCTGCGCGGAAATGGCGGCGGAGAGGCCGAAGCGATGGCCGACGTGGCTGCGACCTTCCTGGGAGAGGGTGTCGATCTCGGCACCTTTACAGATCGTTGGGGTGTAAGTTTTGAAATCAAGACCCGCGGGAAGTCGCTGCTTGCGCCCGACACGCTCGCTCGCACTAACCTTCCCCTTGTAGTCCTGGTGAGTGAGCGCACATCCAGCGCGGCCGAGATTTTCGCAGCTGCGGTTCAAACTGCCAGACGAGGCAGCGTCATCGGCTCAGAAACGTGCGGTTGTGTGCTCGCGATTAGAAGTCAGCATGCGTTGCCTGATGGTGGCGCGCTTGATATTAGCGAGCTGGATTATCGAACAAGCCAGGGCAGGCGACTCCAGGACAACGGCACAAAGCCAGATGAAAACATCCTGCCGGAAAGGGTCGATCTCTATGCTGGTCGAGACCGCGCCTTAGAACATGCCCTGGATATGTTTGGCAAAAAATACCAAGCCATTAAACTACGAGGATTGCCTCACTCCTTCTGAAAACACACTTGCCGAAAAATCCGAACGTTTCAGTCCGAATCCAAAAAAACCATCGTGTTATGATGCCGAAGCTCCGTCAATAAAATAGGCGTTTCTGGTGCTCTGTAATGCTGTACCTATCGCAAGTATTAGGTCGGCCGATCCGCGATCTCGAAGGCCTTCGTGTTGCAACGGTGAAGGATATCATCGTGCGACTAGGCGAAGAGGACCATCCACCGGTTGCGGGAATCGTCGCGCGCTATCGACGGCGCGATTTTTTTCTTTCACGATGGCGCATTTCGAGCCTTGACGAAAACGGCGTTCGTCTTAACAACGACACTCTTAACCTTCAGCCTTTCGTACGTCGCGATAACGAAGTTCTCCTTGCGCGCGATGTTCTTGATAAGCAATTGATCGATGTCGACGGCAAACGCGTCGTGCGTGTAAACGATGTTCAGTTGATCGAAGCGGCTGATGAGTGGCGTGTGACCGGTGCGGATGTAAGCCTTCAGGGACTCTGGCGCAGACTCGCCCCTTCCGGATTTCTCGGCACTCGCAAACCAGTCGAAGTGATCGACTGGTCGGACGTTGGGTATCTCGCAACCGATGCGGCCACCGTACAGTTGAAATCATCGACCGGAAAACTTGCTCGCCTGCATCCGGTCGAGATAGCACGATTGGCCGAAGCGCTTTCTTACCATCACGGTTCAGAGGTTGTGGAATCACTTGACGATGAAACAGCCGCGGAAACCCTGGAAGAGATGCCGGCTGAGAGGCAGGTCCGCATCATTGGCGACATGGATGAAGAGCGTGCCGCTGACATTCTCGAATGGATGTCGCCTGACGAAGCCGCGGACGTGCTGGGCGATCTCCCTGAAAGGAAAGCCGAAGAGTTGCTCGGTTTGATGGAAGGCGAAGAGCAGGCTGATGTCGCTGAACTGCTGCCTTATGCGGATGACACTGCCGGCGGATTGATGACCACCGAGTTTGTCACGTTGCCACGGGAATTGACGGTTGGTGAAGCACTGGCGCGGCTGCGCGAAATGGCAGAGACGCCAAACATGATCTACTACCTTTATGTTGTCGAGGCCGAGGCGTCCTGGCAACTTGAGGGCGTGATTGCACTCAGGAGCTTGATCCTTTCCGATCCCTCGCTACCGCTGGCAGACGTGATGCGCACTGAATTTCAGTCGGCGCACGCGGATGAATCCGCGAAAGAGGTGGCCCAGCGAATCGCTGAATACAATCTACTCGCCTTGCCGGTTGTGGAAGAGTCTGGTGACATTTTGGGAATCATCACTGTGGACGACGCCATGGAAATCTTGCTACCAAAAGACTGGCGACAGCGTTTGCCGAGATTATTTGGCTAACCAGTTTTCGAATTACAAGCAGTAGGACAGCAGTTACTGCGCGAGCATGCGAATCAAGATGGGCGAGGAACCTCCAAGTGGCAGAGCGGGGAGAAACCGTGAGGGCAGCGGGTCGTCGTTTGCGGCGTGGCGCGCGCGGCATGCGCCAGTCTGTCGCGCAACGCTGGCGACTGATCGGCATTCTCGCGATTCTTGGTCCCGGCATGATCACCGCCAACGCAGGTAACGACGCCGGAGGCATTGCTACTTTCGCGTTTGTCGGTGCAGAACTCGGTTATCGACTTCTTTGGATCCTCATACCAATCACAATCAGTTTGGGATTAGTTCAGGAGATGTGCGCGCGCATGGGCGCCGTGACCGGCAAAGGTCTCGCGGATTTAATTCGCGAGCAGTTCGGAGTCCGCTGGACCGCCGTGGTGATGTTGGCGCTGCTGATCGCAAACGCCGGCGTCACCGTTTCTGAATTTGTAGGCATTGCCGCGGCCACAGAGTTACTTGGAGTTCCCGCCTTCATCTCCGTGCCGCTGGCAGCGGTCAGTATCTGGTGGCTCGTGGTGAAAGGTTCTTATCAACGAGTTGAGCGGGTCTTTCTTCTGATGTCCGTCGTGTTTCTGGGATACATCGTTTCAGCATTCCTTGCGAAACCCGATTGGGGCGCCATTGCTGTAGGACTGGTTAAGCCGAGCTTTAGTTTTGATCAGTTGTACCTGTTCACACTGATCGCGGTGGTCGGCACTACGATCTCGCCGTACATGCAGGTCTATGTTCAGTCGTCTGTGGTTGAAAAAGGAGTAACTGTCGAGAACTACTCACGAACAAGACTCGACGTTTGGCTGGGAACCGTATTCGCGATTCTGATTGCCTTTTTTATCGTCATTTCCACTGCCGCAACCTTGCACAAGCATGGAATTCAAATTGAGACGGCCCAGGATGCTGCGCGTGCGTTGCGGCCGCTCGCGGGAGACTATGCAGAGAAGCTTTTTGCAATCGGACTTTTTGGTGCGTCGATGCTGGCCGCGGGAGTCTTGCCGTTGGCAACGGCTTATTCAATTACGGAAGCGCTCGGGTATGAAAAGGGAGTGTCCCGAAGTTTTAGGGAAGCCCCAATATTTCTCGGCATCTTCACATTTCTGGTTGCCGTGGGCGCCGCAATAGCCGTTGTTCCCGGGCTGCCGCTGGTGCGCGTGCTCTTAATAACACAAGTGATCAATGGTCTGCTCTTGCCCGTAATTCTGTTTGCCATTCTCAAATTAGTAAACAACCGGGAAATCATGGGGGCTCACGTTAACGGCCCCCTCTACAATCTTGGCGCCTGGTTGACAGCGATCATCGTGACCCTGCTGTCGCTCCTCTATATAACGCGGACTCTGTTCCCAAATCTCTTCGATCACGGTTAATTAAGCGGGCTTTCCCGCTCGCCAACGAAAGCGATCAGTGATAAAAGAAAGGCGTACAAAAGCTACCAGGAACTCATCGTAACAAAACGCTTAAAAACGTGACCCGCCCTCGTTCCACGAACAAGTTTGCGATTTTTCTAACAGCGGCAGCAATAACGCTGCTGGCCCTGTATTTCGTCTACCATTTCGAAGACACATTAACGGCTTACCTGGCGAGCCGCATGGCCGGGCGAGTCACTGCTTCCGAAACCAGCGTGCTGACAGTCTTCAAGCTTGGGCTGTGGGCCTTGCTCGCCTATCTCGGCGTGCGGGCGGTCAACAGTCTGGTTTTTGGCCTAACGTTTCGTTTGCGACGGGGATTTGAAGCGCCGACGCTGGTTCGCAACGTCTTCTCGATCGTCGCATTCACAATTCTGTTTTTCCTGATCTTTAGTCAGCTTTATCCGGACGTTAATCTCGGCGCCGTATTCACAACGTCGGCGATCTTTGGCGTCATACTCGGTCTTGCATTACAAGACACACTCGGAAACTTCTTCGCTGGAATTTCACTTCAAGCCGATCGGCCATTTCAGGTTGGTGATGTGATCACGGTGGGCGCTTTGAAGCACACCGGCGTGGTTGAAGAAATAACCTGGCGAGCGCTTAAGATTCGCACGTTCACCAATCATGTAGTGCTCATCAGCAACAGCTCAGCGGCCAAGGAGCCCATTGAGGTTTGTCCGCGCGATAACCTGAATGCTCGACTGGTATTCTTCAACGCTCTGTACTCAGACTCACCCGCCAAAACCATTCACGTGGTTCGTGAAGCAGTTCGCGAGGCCGATAACGTCTCTCAGAAGATTGCGCCCATCGTACGAATCAGAGATCTGGGCGAAAGCGGAGTCGACTACGAAGTCAAATATTGGCTGGAAGACTATGCGAAGTACAACGACACTGATGCACTGGTGCGCCAGAGAATCTGGTATGCCTTCCGGCGCGCGGGAATAAACTTCGCGTTTCCGACGCGGACGCTTCATGTCGAACGGAAGCCAAGACCCGGCGAACTCGCTGGAGACAGCAGCGCAATTATCGAACGCCTTTCGGCGGTGGATATTTTTGCGCCCCTTTCTGCGGACGAGACGGCGATGCTGGCCCAGGCAGCGATCAGCCATGTCTTCGCCCCGGGCGAGAGTGTGATTCGAGCAGGAGATCCAGGCTCGTCAATGTTTGTCGTTCACCATGGCCGTGTAATCGTGCAGATCAACGAGGGTGGCAAGGCGCGCACCGTGGCAACGTTAAATGAAGGCGATTTCTTTGGCGAGATGGCGCTGTTCACAGGCGAGCCGCGCACCGCTAACGTGGTTGCCGTTGAAGAGACTGAAGTGCTCGAGATTGGGCATGCTGCGATGAAAGCCGTCTTTGAAACGAATCCCGACCTCGTGGAATCCCTCAGCCACATCATGGCGGACCGGCGTCAAGGACTTGAAACCCATGAAGATCTTCTCACCAGTCGAGCTGAGTCCGCCGGCTTGTTGAGTGCAATCAAACGCTTCTTCAGCATGCGCTGAGTCTCACTTAGGAATCCGGACCCTGAAAGGCTAAAAGGCCGGACGCCCCTATCACCCAAGGTGCCAGATGCGGGTGAATTAGGACAATACCTTTGGCGTTATCCCCCTACACAACTTGTTCCGGGGTGCAGTTTAACGCAGAATCACTTGTGAATTCGCTCTCTCCAGTAGACTTGACAGGGACACACTCAGATATTATTATTTCGTCGCGCTCAGACAGTCTAGCAGGCCGAGCTGAGCAGAAATAAACCAGAGATTTTAGGAGGAGAAACTATGAGTATCGTTCGTTACGATCCTTTCCGTGACTTGCGAACCCTGCAAGAAGAGGTAAATCGACTTTTCTCAACTAACCTGACCCGTGGCTTCGGAGAGGAAGGCATTGGCCGAGGAGCCTGGAACCCTAGCGTCGACATCTACGAAAACAAGGATCAGATTGTCCTTGAGGCGGAGTTACCGGGAATGAACCGTGATGACTTCGAACTCACCGTCGAAAGCAATGTGATTACCCTCAGAGGCGAACGCCGCTTCGAGAAGAAGGACGAAACTGACAACTATCACCGGGTCGAGCGCTCGTACGGTTCATTCACTCGCTCCTTCACTTTGCCGCAAACAGTTTCCGCCGAGGGCGCGACAGCCGAGTACAGTCACGGGGTCTTGCGCGTAACTTTACCGAAGCGCGAAGAGACCAAGACTCGCCGTATCGAAGTCACCGGAAGCACTGCAGCGGGCAAGACGATGCCAGCTAAGGCGGAAACGCCGGGCACACCTGAGAAGGCGAAGTCGGCAGGCTCTCGCTAACTCAAATTTCGTCGATACATTGAAAGCGGGGCTGCTCGATTTTCGAGTCCGCCCCGCTTATCTGACAGAGCCAGTAAGAAATGAGATTAGACAAATTCACACTGCGCGCGCAGGAAGCCATTCAGGCCGCGATCGAACTGAGTGAGCGCACGCAAAATCAGCAGGTCGAACCAGAGCACCTGCTGGCGGCAATGTTCGAACAGCCCGAAGGGGTCGTCAGGCCGATTCTGGGGAAACTGGCGGTCAACGTCACTGTTGTGCTGAGTGAACTGCAGTCCGCCATCGGGCGCTTTCCGCAGGTTAAGGGCGGCCAACAGTATTTCAGCCCTCGGCTCTCTCAGCTTTTTACTGCGGCGCAAAAGATTGCGGATGAGATGAAGGACGAGTTCATCTCTACTGAACATCTGCTGCTTGCCCTCGTTGACGAGAAGGATGGTGAAGCAGGCAAGTTGTTACGCCAGCACGGCGTAAAGCGAGAGGACTTAGCGAAAGTGATTGAACAGATGCGTGGGGGTTCGCGCATCACGGAGCAGAATGCCGAAGACAATTATCAGGCTCTCTCGAAGTATGCGAAAGATCTAACGGATCTTGCGCGCAAGGGAAAACTCGATCCCGTCATCGGTCGTGATGACGAGATTCGTCGCACTATCCAGGTGTTATCTCGTCGTACCAAGAACAACCCGGTGCTGATTGGGGAACCTGGCGTCGGCAAGACCGCAATTGTCGAAGGCCTGGCACAACGGATCATTTCCGGCGACGTGCCCGAGACCTTGAGAAACAAACGCCTGGTGGGGCTCGACCTGGGATCAATGCTCGCCGGGGCCAAGTATCGCGGCGAATTCGAAGATCGATTGAAGGCCGTCCTAAAAGAGATCGAGAGCGCACAGGGTCACATCATTCTTTTTATTGACGAACTGCATACGCTGGTAGGGGCCGGCGCTGCTGAAGGCGCCATCGATGCTTCCAACATGTTGAAGCCGGCTCTAGCGCGCGGTGAGTTACGCTGCGTAGGCGCGACAACTCTCAACGAGTACAAGAAGTACATCGAAAAGGATGCGGCCCTGGAGCGGCGGTTCCAGCAGATTTACGTTGGTGAACCGACTGTTGAAGACACCATCGCAATTCTTCGCGGACTTAAGGAGCGGTACGAGGTCCATCACGGCGTCCGGATAAAAGACTCGGCAATCGTCGCCGCCGCAACTCTTTCCAACCGTTACATCACTGAGCGCTTTCTACCTGACAAGGCCATCGATCTAATCGACGAAGCAGCATCCCGTCTGCGCATTGAAATTGATTCCCTCCCACAAGAGATTGATCAGTTGGAGCGCGAAACCATTCAACTGGAGATCGAGCGGCAGGCGTTGCAACGTGAGGAAGATCAAAAGTCGAAAGACCGGCTGGCCGAAATCGAACAGCGGATTGCAGATCTGCGAGAAACGTCTTCGGGCATGAAGGCCAAGTGGCAGTCCGAGAAAGAAGCAATCGAGCACATGCGGACTGCCAAGGCGGAGCTCGAGAATTTGAAGTTGCAGTTGGAGCAGGTTCGCAACGCCGGCGACCTCGCGCGTGCTTCGGAAATTCAGTATGGCGAGATTCCCGAACTGGAAAGACGCCTCGAAGCTGAACACGCTAAGTTAGAGGATTTTCAAAAAGACGGCGTGATGCTGAAAGAAGAGGTCGACGAGGAAGACGTCGCCGATGTGGTAGCAAAGTGGACGGGCATTCCGGTTTCTAAGATGCTCGAAGGCGAGGTACAGAAACTCGTCACCATGGAAGAGCGTTTGGGGCTACGTGTGATTGGACAGGAAGAAGCGCTAAACGCTGTCGCAAACGCGGTGCGTCGCGCGCGCGCCGGGCTCCAGGATCCCAATCGCCCTGTCGGCTCGTTCATATTCCTGGGGCCGACTGGGGTTGGCAAAACTGAGACTGCGCGGGCGCTGGCAGCGTTTTTGTTCGACGATGAGCGCGCGATGATCCGGCTCGACATGTCCGAGTACATGGAAAAGCACGCGGTTGCCCGGCTGATTGGAGCTCCGCCGGGATACATTGGATATGAGGAAGGCGGACAACTGACTGAGGCTGTGCGCCGCCGGCCCTACTCAGTCATCCTGTTTGATGAGATTGAAAAGGCCCATCCCGATGTTTTTAACGTACTACTGCAGATTCTCGACGAGGGCCGACTGACAGATTCAAAAGGCCGCACCGTTGATTTCAAAAACACGGTGCTGATCATGACTTCCAATCTCGGCTCGCGAGAAATACAAGCAGCCGAGGGGGACGAAAAGCAGGTTCGCGAAGCGGTACTGGGCGAACTGAGATTGCACTTCAAACCCGAATTCCTGAATCGTATTGACGATATCGTGGTGTTTCATCAGCTTTCGCGGGAGCAAATTACAAAGATCATCGATGTGCAGTTAGAGCGCTTGCGGCAGAACTTGCGTGAGAGGAACATCACGCTCGAGCTCGACCAATCGGCACGCGAACTACTGGCACTCGAGGGTTACGACCCAACGTATGGAGCGCGTCCTTTGAAACGAGCGATTCAGACGCTGGTGCAAAACCCGCTGGCAGTGAAATTGCTACGTGGAGAGATCGTCGCCGGTCAAACCGTGCGGGTTTCTGCGCAAAACGATGAGATGCAATTCATCACGGACGTTGCGGCGGCGACGGCTTAAGGCCGTGACCAGTGACAAGTAAGCACAACAGTACTGAGTACTGAGTGCTGAGTACTGAGTTCCGACTTCAACAGGAACATTGAATCTTATTGCGACCCGCGATTTAGGAAACGGGTTTTGGAACTCAGTACTCAGCACTGGTACTGTTGATTCTACTTAGATAGGAAACAAACTTCAGATGTCATGGAATCCGTTGCAGGATCTGATGCTCTTGCAAGACCGAATGAACAGATTGTTTGAGGATGCCACCACCCAGAGACGGACTCAGGAAAAGGGTGATGAGATTGAGCGCGCCGACTGGGCCCCTGCCGCAGACGTCTACGAAAGTGAAGACGAGTTTACAATCGCCGCGGACCTGCCTGGCATAGATCGCAATGCGCTGGAAATCACGCTCGACGATAACCGCCTCATCCTGCGCGGCACGCGTTCACTTGATGCCAAGCCTGGCTCTCGGACGGAACGACCGGGTGGTACTTTCCTTCGAAAGTTCAGTGTTCCCCGCGCCGTCGAACAGAATGATATTAGTGCCGACTATAAAGATGGGGTGCTGATAGTGCATTTGCCCAAACGCAAAAACGGCAAAGGTCAGCGGGTAGAGATCAAAGTCAGCTGAAGCACTCGACGAGTTTCGGCATCGCATTGGAAGCAGGGAGGGGAGCAGTGACTTTCAACAAGAAAGACCAAAACGATCGCAATGATTGGGAAGAGCCGGAGATTCGCGTCACCGATCGACGACGCATCTATCTCGACGACGAAGGCAACATGGGTGACAAGCCGAACGCTCAGGACAGTCCGAATCTGAAACCCAGTTACGTTGAAGAACTCGAAGCTCGTACGAAGGCAGCCGAGAAGCAGGTCCAGGATGTTCTGGCACGTTTTGAACAAGTACGTTCCGATTTGCAGCGTGAAACGGATGAGACACGTCAACGGTTGAATCGCACCGCCGATGAGCGCGCCGAACGAGAGAAAGCGAACTTCATCGCGGCCCTTCTGCCAGTTTTGGATAATCTTCATCGCGCAACCGAAGCCGCTGAAACTGCGAAATCGGCGCATGACGTGGCAGAGGGAGTTAGGCGAACTGCGGAGAGTTTTGAGAAAGCATTATTAGCGGCGGGTGTTGAACCGGTCGTGGCTGTTGGTCAGCTTTTCGATCCGGAATTGCATGACGCCATCGAAACCACCAGTGTCAATGCGGATCAGGATGGCAAGGTCACCTCAGAATACACCCGTGGATACAGGATGGGAGATAAGTTGTTGCGTCCGGCACGCGTTCAGGTCGGCAGGGCTTCCGGCAGATCGGGTTCAGCCACCAAATCCTGATTAATCCGGCATTTAACTAGTTGAAGGAGAAAACATTGGCTGCAAAAGAGATGAAGTTCAGCGAAGAGGCACGCAATGCGATGCTCAAGGGAGTGAACACTCTGGGGAATGTCGTGCGCGTAACCCTTGGCCCGAAAGGCCGCAACGTAATCCTTGATAGAAAATTTGGGGCGCCGCTGATTACAAAGGACGGCGTCACTGTGGCCAAGGAGATCGAGCTGCCTGACAAGTACGAGAATATTGGCGCCCAGATGGTGCGCGAGGTTGCGGTGAAGACGAACGACAAGGCGGGCGACGGTACTACTACGGCGACGGTCCTGGCCCAGGCGATCTTTCGACAAGGTGTGAAGAACGTTGCCGCAGGCGCGAACCCGATGTCTTTGCAGCGCGGCATCCAGCGCGCCACCGACACCGTCGTTGCCGAACTGCAAAGCATGTCAAAGAAGATCAAAGGTAAAGATGACCTGCTTAACGTCGCCACTGTTTCCGCTAACAACGATCGTGAAATCGGCCGGCTCATCTCTGAAGCAATGGAGCAGGTAGGCAAAGATGGTGTGGTTACTGTTGAGGAATCGAAAACCCTTCAAACTGAGCTCGATATCGTTGAAGGAATGCAGTTCGACCGCGGCTACTTGTCGCCATACTTCGTGACGAATCCAGATCGGATGGAGTGCGGGCTCGACGAACCTTTCATTCTCTTGCATGAGAAGAAGATCTCCGCGATGCGCGACCTGTTGCCCATTCTCGAGCAGACCGCGGGCAACGGACGCGCCCTGCTAATCATTGCCGAAGATATTGAAGGCGACGCGCTGGCAACGCTGGTGGTCAATAAACTCCGGGGCACCATCAAAGTGTGCGCAGTCAAAGCGCCGGCATTTGGAGATCGACAAAAAGCAATTTTGGAAGACCTCGCCGTTCTAACAGGTGGCCGAGTAATTACCGAGGATCTCGGAATCAAACTCGAAAATGTTCAGCTTGCGGATCTCGGCACCGCGAAGCGCGCCGTCGTGGACAAAGAAACTACTACGGTCATTGAGGGCGGAGGTGATAGCCGCGAGATTCAGGGTCGTGTCGCAGCGATCAGAAAGCAGATTGAAGAGACGACGTCCGATTACGACCGTGAAAAGTTGCAGGAACGGCTGGCAAAACTGGCAGGTGGTGTCGCGGTAGTTCGTGTGGGGGCACACACCGAAACTGCGTTGAAGGAGATCAAAGCTCGAGTCGAAGACGCACTCAATGCAACCAAAGCGGCGGCCCAGGAGGGCATTGTCGTCGGCGGTGGCGTCGCGTTGATCCGCGCCGCTAAAGCGCTCGACAGTTTGACCGATTCGGATCCTGATTTGATGACGGGAATTGGAATCGTACGCTCGGCGCTGGAAGAACCTCTTCGTCGCATCGCTGAAAACGGAGGTTTGGATGGCGCGGTGGTGGTCGGCAAGGTGCGGGAGATGAAAGGGACCAAAGGATTTAACGCCGCGACGGGCGAGTTTGAAGATCTCGCAGCGTCTGGAATTATCGATCCGACGAAAGTCGTACGCACCGCTTTACAGAACGCCGCCTCGATTGCGGGCCTCTTGCTTACCACTGGTGCGGCAATTACTGACGCCCCCGAACCGAAGAAGCAGACGCCGTCGATGCCTGGAGGAGGAGGTGAGGACTACGACTACTGATTCGTAAGAGTTGACTTAGATCTTCACACATTCTTACAAATTGAAACGCTCGTTGGCCCGTAAGTTGGCGGTAAATTTGCAAGAGCGTCGCGCAATGGAATGTTGTTGCATTGAAACGCAACGGCGAATATGCTCAAAGGCATCTAACCCTCGGGTTTAGATCCCCAGTTTGAATTGAAAATTGATACTAGTTCCCTCCGACTTCTGTCATGAATCAATCAAACGAGTATTAAACGGTTCGAGACAGAAGAGGTTATTAAATGGCTGATTTAGGGGCGTACAAAGGTAAGTTCGGCGAAACGGGCCAGCGCGTATTGGAATACGCGATGGGCGAGTCCCGCAGGCGCGATCAAAACTTCGTTGCCGTTGAACACATTCTGCAGGCCTTAATTCATGAAGAGCCCGACATGTTCAACTCGGCGATGCGCGAACTCTCGCTTGACCCGGTGGTCGTGAGAATGGCCATCGACCGGCGACTTGAAAGCCTGCGCCAGCAGCACATCGGAAAGGGCGTTCGAATCTCGCCTGAAACCACGGACCTCTTCAAGCGGTCAATGGAGCGCGCAAAATCACAAGGGCGCAAGACGATTGAAGCTACCGACATCTTCGAAGCGCTAACGAATTATGAAAGTCTGTTCGTGGAAGTCTTGAAAATGATGGGCGCAACGCCTGAGAACGTAGCAGAGAATGTTCGGGCTCAAGTCCAGAAGCGCGAACATGAGGAGGAGCAGTTTAGAAAGAAGTTTGACCTGCCGCCTTACCTTAAACATTTTGGTGTGTCGCTTAATCGTCTGGCACGAGCTGACAAGATTCCGCCCACGATTGGTCGTGAGAAAGAGATCCAGCAGATCGTCGAGATACTTTGCCATCGCGAGCGCGCGAATTCACCCATGCTGGTGGGTGAACCCGGTGTCGGCAAGACCGCAGTCGTCGAAGGACTGGCGCGCATGATCGAACTTGAGCCGGAAAAAGTACCGGCGCGCCTTCGTGGTTCTCACGTGGTGCAATTGCAGATGGGCGGCCTGGTCGCAGGCACCATGCTCCGGGGCATGTTTGAAGAGAGAATCAAAGGAATCATTGACGAGGTAAAGGACCGCGACAATCTGATCCTTTTCATTGATGAGGCTCATACAATCATCGGCGCCGGAGCCGCTCTCGGGACGTCTTCCGACGCAGCGAATATGTTCAAATCCGCGCTGGCGAGAGGCGAAATGCGCATAGTTGGGGCCACGACCATTACTGAGTACAAGGAATACATAGCCGAAGATGAAGCCCTGGCTCGTCGCTTTAGATTAGTGAAGGTGGTTGAGCCGACGATCAGTGAAACCAGAGAGATACTTCTCGGCCTTAGGCCGCGCCTTGAACGAAACTACTCAGTTAAGATCTCTGACGATGCCATCAATACGGCGCTGGAAATGGCGCCAAAGTACATCCGCAATTTGCATCTGCCCGACAAAGCAATCGGCTGGCTGGACACTGCAGCGGTCAAGGTCGAAATCAATGAGCCACACGCGCTGGTGGTAAAACCGGAACACGTAATCGACGTGATTTCGCAGGAGTCGCGTATACCGCGCGACATGATTTTCCGAGATACCAGCGATCGGTTCATGATGACCGAAGCGATGCTGGGACAACGAGTGATTGGCCAGAAGCAGGCGATCAGGGCCGTCGCGCAACGCTTACGACTAAATAAAGGGCCGCTGAAGGAATCGCACTACAAACCTGACGGCGTTTTGCTGTTCCTTGGGCCGACCGGCGTTGGGAAAACCGAACTTGCCAAGGCCGTTGCAGAGTTCATGTTTGGCGATGAGGAAAAGATGGTCCGCATCGACATGTCTGAATACAGCGACGGCACGGTGGCTATTGAAAAGCTGATCGGTATGCCGCGCGGCATTGTGGGTTCTGAACGCGGGGGCATTCTTACCGAGCAGTTGCGCGAGAATCCCTACACGGTGTTGTTGCTGGATGAGGTTGAGAAGGCCTCTCCTTATCTGATGAATTTGTTCCTGCAGGCTTTTGATGAAGGCTGGCTGACTGATGGTCGCGGGAAGAAGGTCTATCTTTCTGATGCGATCGTGATCATGACTTCGAATCTTGGTTCCGACAGCTTCAAAAGATTTGAGAAGCCACTCGGATTCGGGATGAAAACCCCTACTGACCTGCGGGCGGTTAACAGTGAGGTCATGAAGGCGGCTGAACAGCGTTTCTCGCCCGAGTTCCGGAACCGCATCGACGAGCTTATTGTCTTTGCTCCCTTAACCATGGACGAGGTTAGGCAGATTGCGAAGATCCACCTGGACAAGTTGAAACGGCAAATGGAACGGCAAGGCAAAGCGGTGGAAGTCTCTGAAGCGGCTCTGAATTTGTTAACTGAAAAAGGATTCAATACGGCTTACGGAGCTCGATTCCTGAAACGCCATATCGATGAGAAAGTGAAACTGCCGATTACGGCAATGTGGAAGACCGCGTCGAGTTTCCTGGTTGACACGGAGGATGATGAGACGGTTGTGAAACCACTCGTTGGCACTAACGCCAATCTCAACTGAGATGATCACCGGGTGCAAGAAGGAGGGGCTTCAATGTCATGCATTGAAGCCCTTTTCCTTGGCAACTACTTCGCGGGCCGCTAGTGCCCACTCGCAATTTCACTTGTCCGTGGTAAATTTGGCCTCCACCATGAAGAACCTTCTTGCTAACTCACTACTTTCCCTGTTGTTGCTCCTTCTACCTCTTGTCGTGGCTGGGCAATCACCCGTGCCGTCACCTACGAGCCCTCCTTCGCCGGCATCCGATCAAAAGGCTGAAGAGATCGTCAAACGCGGAATTGAAGCCGTCGGTGGCGATGCGTTTCTGAATGTTCGGACAGTTATTGGCCGTGGTTTTTTCACGACCTATCTGGACGGCGTGTCGCAACTGCCCAGCCGCTTTCTCGACTACATTGTTTTTCCCGATAAGGAACGCACGGAGTTTTCGGGAGGCGGCGTCAAAATCATTCAGGCCAATGCTGGAGACACGGGCTGGATTTTTGACGGTGCAGCTCAAACTTTGAAGGACATGCGGACGCCACAGATTGAAGACTTCAAACAGAGTATGCGCACAAGCGTCGAGAATATTCTCCGTGGCTGGTGGCGTAAGGAAGGCGCGACCCTAAAATATATCGGCCGGCGCGAGGCCGGGATCGCGCTGCGGAACGAGACCGTGCGACTCACTTATCCAAATGGGTTTTGGATTGAGTATGAGTTTGGATCTCGCGATGGAAGGCCGGCCAGGATCATCTACATGCAGACTCGTAAGAGAGCCGACAACGATGAGGAAATAGAGAGCCTCGAAGAGGACCGCCTACAGAAACCAATCACCATCAGCGGAGTAACTGCACCCTGGGTAATCGATCACTTCACTAACGGCTTTCAAACCAGCCGTATCAATTACGAATCGATTGACTATAATCAGCCCGTGCCGGATTCGCTCTTTGCCAAACCAGACAACATTAAAAGTCTGAAATAGCATATCTGTCTCGCCTTCAGATCTCTGAAAAGGCTCTCAGCTCCTGCGGACGAAGCAGTCGTGCGTACTTGAACATCGGTTGTATTTCTTTTGCAGCGCTTTTCCTCGCTCGATCCCCATTCCCCTGACAGAGAAAGGAACCAGCAATGAAGATGACCACCGCAAAGACTTTGGTTTTTTCCGGGCTACTCCTCATTATCCTCAGTGCCTTTGGCTCAGCCACGGCGCAAACCACACCTGATACCCCTCAAGCACCAAAACCGCTAGTTGGCCAGCCGAGTCCCATAGCTGTTTTAGTTGGGTCTGAGGTCTTTCAAACGGGGGGACGCGATTTCGTCCGCTATCGATATCAGATCGAGAATTTCAACCAGTACGCCACCGCGCTATTTGCCCCCTCGCCCAAGTTGCCGCCCTGCGGCTCGAACAACAACTCTTCGCGGACCTGGGTGGATTTCTACACAATGCAGGGAAAACGGCTTTACGGGTTTTGTGCGTTAGCATCGCCGGCAGACCTTGGCAAACTCTGGTTCGCGCTCGCAGCCGACGTTATACCGCCAAGCTGGATCTACATTGAGTTCACCGATCGCCTTACCAATACAAAGTACAAATCCAATCTCGTCGATACCACGCTGTAACACCTCGCGAGATCTATGATCAGTTGCTGTGCGAGGTAAAGCTCCAGTCGCCAGACGAGATCGACGCGGAACTTTCAGGCTGGCTGCAGGAAGCGTACTTGCTCAGCGCGTAGCACGGGGTCCATGAGTCGGAGAAGTTGCTGGATTGAGAGTCGTAAACCGATCGCTCAATAGAGGAAGTGGATTGATCGCGCCACCTGAAGAATAGACTCCAAAGTGCAGGTGCGGCGGCGTACC
Source organism: Pyrinomonadaceae bacterium (assembly GCA_041744295.1). Lineage (GTDB taxonomy): Bacteria > Acidobacteriota > Blastocatellia > Pyrinomonadales > Pyrinomonadaceae > PSRF01. The sequence continues at coordinate 19,071 of JBGTLE010000236.1, forward strand.
TTGCGCGTTGCCGGTTGTCCCCACATAACCGAGCACCGTTTGTATTGACACTGCGTCACCTTCGTTCAGACGTTCAGCGTAAGAATCGAGATGAGCATAATAGTAAATCCGACCGCCTGCTCCGATGACTGAGACCGTCTGACCGCCGAGGTTGTTCTGCCCGATTCTATTTATGTAACCGTCTGTGGCAGAAAGGATGGGAGTACCGCGAGGCGCGAAAATATCTTGTCCGTCGTGTCGGCGATCGGCGCCCCGCGGGGCCTGCCAGGTGTTTGCGATTTCCCTCTTCGTTACGTTCTTAACTGGCATTAAAAGTTTCTGGTCCGGTTCCTTGGTGTACAGGCGCGCCACTCTGGTATAGAGCACCAACTTGTCCGTGAGCGCCTTTGTTAGCCCAGCGAATGATGACCAGTTACTGAGCACCAGTATCGTCGCCAACGTGATTGATCCTGCCACTATTAACCGTTTTTTCATGTCGTTTTTTGCGATGCGCCTACGCCGGAGAAGGGTTGTCACCACAACTCAGTTCAAACTCATACTAGGTAAACGCAAAACCTTTGGCACCAGTTCCTCCAAGGGCACACGTCAAGTCAGGAGAACTGGGAATATCCGATTCATCACATAATGAGGCCCATTGGTCACAAAGTTGGTCAGGAAGAAACCGCGTTGAGCTATGAATGCGCTGCCTAACTCTGCAAACCGTCGCAATCCCTTACGGGAGACCGAAAGAGCCCGAAGCGGCCTTAGGCTTTTTGGACCAATAAACCTCAAACCCACAAGGAGTCAGATCATGAAAACGGATGCAGCATTTAAAGTTCTTAGGAAAGCAGCCAAGCGGCGGGAAGAGAGTTCAAGAAGGAGAGTAGTCTCAACCGGCAGCAGAGTCTTTGTGCTGACACTCGTGTCGCTACTGCTCGGGATGGTTGCCGTCGCACAGGTTCCCAGCACGGGAAATATCACGAGAATAAAAATCAAATCGGCCGTGCTGGGTGAGGAACGAGGAATCCTTGTACGCACGCCGGTTGGGTACGAAACAAACAAGTTGAGTTACCCGGTTCTTTATCTTACCGACGGCGATGCCCATATCGGACACACTGCTGGAACGATCAATTTTCTCTCGAACAACGGACGCACATCCGAAATGATCGTGGTCGGCATCAGCAACACGGATCGCACTCGCGATCTGACACCCGTGAAGTCCTCGGCCAAGAATGCTGCCGGGGCCGCGCAGTTTCCAACCAGTGGTGGGGCTGACAACTTTTTGAAGTTCATTGAAACGGAACTGATTCCGCAGATTGAGAAGAGCTACCGGGTTCAACCCTATCGAATTCTAGCAGGTCACTCACTCGGCGGACTTTTCGCGATTCATGCGATGGTTGCGCGGCCAGGCGTCTTTAACTCCTACGTTTCAGTAAGTCCAGCACTCCAGTGGGAGAACCAGTCAGCGCTCAAGAGTGCTACGGAGTTTCTGAAAAACCAGAAAGAGTTGAAGGTAACGCTGTTCGTATCGCTCGGCAATGAACCTGGGCCAATTGGTGAAAGCTTCGATAGTTTCAAAGAAGTGCTGAGCAAGACTCAGATCAAGAATTTCGAGTGGCAGGCAGAGAAGATGACTGACGAGGACCACGGTTCCGTCGTTTTACGCAGCCATTATGCGGGCCTGCGCAAAGTTTACGATGGCTGGCAGATACCGCGCGATCCGACCGGGGCGATTGCCGGTGGCTTGAAGGGAGCTGATGCTCATTATCAATGGCTCAGCCAAAAATTCGGCTACACCATTTCCACGCCGGAGAATGTGATCAACCTGCTCGGATATCAGTATCTGTTCGGGGGGAACGACGACGCAGCAATCGCAATGTTCAAGGTTAACGTCGAACGCTATCCAGGCTCTGCGAATGTCTACGACAGTCTTGCTGAAGCCTACGAGAAGGTTGGCAAAATGGATCTGGCGGCGCCGCTCTATGAAAAGGCCCAGATGTTAGGGCAGCAGAACAACGATCCGAACGTCGCGATCTACAAAGCGAATTACGATCGAGCAAACGAGAAAGTGAAGGGCACTCAAGCTGCAAAGAGCGCCCAGGAAAAGTAGATCATCTATTTTGATGTCTTCGCTGCTGAAGCTGCGAGAGCGCGATCTATCGCCTCTCGCAGTCCTTCTGCGGTTAAATTGACCAGCATCTTCCCATTGACGAAGACTGTGGGCGTAGCTTCCACTCCGTAAATATCACCATCTTCAATATCTTTCCGCACTTCAGCTACGAAAGCATCTCGATCAAGCGCCAAGTCAAACTTGGTTCGATCCAGTCCGAGCTCCGTCGCATACTTTTTAAGTGACGGCACGTCGAGCGCATTCTGCCGTTTGAACAACAAAGCCGCGTATTCGAAGAACTTCCCTTGAGCATTAGCAGCATTTGCCGCCTCGGCAGCTTTGTGCGAATTTGGGTGTACATTCAGCGGAAAGTCTCGCACGACAAAACGGACTTTATTTGGGTAGGCCTTTAGCGTCTCTTCAATCACCGGATGCATGGCCGCGCACGACGGACATTGAAAATCAGTGAACTCGACAACTGTGACGGCCGCGTTGACGGGGCCACGAGAGGGATCATCATCGACGCTAATCAACTGGACCGGGGGCTCTGGCTCAGATATCAGGTAACGAACGTCAGCACCTTTTCGCAGTCTGGCAGCGAGCGCTCGTTCAAGGCGTTGCGCTTCCTGCGTCGCCAGGTAGTTCGCCAACTGCACTTTCACCGAATTCAAATCTCCCGGCATTCGGGATTTGTTCTCTTCGTAAAACTTACTGATCTCCGCATCGGTTGCGGGCTTCACTTTATCGCTGACTTCACTACGCACAATCACCTCCGGACCAATGCTCCGCCGGTTAGCTTCCGCAAGCAAAAGCATGTTCGTGATGATCTGATCCAGCGCCTCCATCTCTACTTCAAAGGCTGCTAACCGCAAGCGATATAGGATCGGCTTTAATCGCTCAAGCAGTGGCCCGGCCGTCACAGGTCGTCCGCCGACGGTCACGACCACCGCTTCAGGCGACAGATTCGGCTGATTCAGACTTGCGCCCATAACAACCGGATGGGAGGCACGTAATCGTCTTACGAACTCAGCAGAGATGCGCCCTTCCTGCTCGTTACGCAGGAATGCGATCACCGATGTCCGGACCGCAGCGGGATTCGCATTGCCGAGCTGATCCTTGTTCTCATCGATGAACTTCTTAATCTCAGCCTCTGATGGATTGACAACTCGCTTGATAACTTCCTGCTCGTAAACCTGGTTCGTTCGAAGGCTGCGCTTCTTTCCCTCGGCTTCCAACAGCATCGTGTTGATCTGCATATCAAGCACGCTCTGCCGTGCCGCGGCCAGTTTTTCGTCCAGCCGCTCAACTGCTTCGGCGATCTGAGGGTCGATATCTGATGTCGTAAGCGTCTGGCCGTTAACAATGGCCAGCCGAATGGGCTGACGCGGTTGACGAGGAGACGGTTGAGCTATAGGCGAAGGCAACGGAGCGGGCTGTGAAACTGAGGTCTTTGGCGCAGAGGTACGCGGGGTGCTTCGCTTTCGCTTGGTTTGGGTAAAACCAACAGATGCCGAAAGGAACAGCAAGCACAAAACAAAAAGAGTTTTTCGGGTTTTCATGGTAGTTCGTTTAAGGGGTTTCGATTTAAGCTGGATGAAGCCAATTAGAGCACAAACACACAGGCGGCGTTGCCATGGAAAGCAACGCCGCACTAGATGGAGGTCCGCCTGTGGCTCGTATCAACGATAGCGAATGATGCTGCGCCGGCGCGGTTTTACCGGGGTGCGCACGGCAAGTAAATTCTTGTGTCGACCGTTTAAGATGAAGGCAAGCCCCTGATGAGTGACCCCGAGAAGCCGGGCAGCCCGTGTCACGCTGCCGCCCGAAGCTTCCAGAGCACGCTTGATGATGTGACCCTCAAAACGCAGAACGCGTTGTTCCAGAGACAGACTGGATTCGAGGTCAAAATCCGCATTGAACGACGAGACCGGTTCCCGATTCGCTTCGAACGGAAAGTCGACCAAACCGTAAGTCTCTCGACCCAAAATTCGCCGCGCACATTCGCCAATGCGCTCCTTTATTCTTCCGTCCTGTGACTTCTCCAGCAACGCTTCGGCACGCAAGTAAAACTGCTTGGCCTCAATTCCAAGATACTCGTCTAATTCCTCGACCATGCTCAACGCGGCATTACCTGCACACTCGGGATCGCCTCCCTGTTCAGCAATATCTACGGCGCGTTTGAATGCGGCATGCGCTTCTTCACGACGTTCCATTCGCGCCAGCGTTATCCCATGCGTCGTCAGTGACTCCGCAAGCAGTGAACGCTGGGCGCCACCCTGCAGGGTGCGAACAGAAGCTCTCGCGACAGACTCCGCTTGTGCGACCTTACCTTCCGCCAATAGGACTCGAGCAAAGCTCTCGTCGACCTGGGCCACATGACCTCGATCGTTAACGCTCAAGAAGAGCGAACGTGCGCGATCGAGATGTTTGTGGGCTTCTGCGAATCTTCCGAGGCTCGAGAAAAGTAGCCCCTGATTATTCTCCGTTACTGCCTGAAACCGTTTATTTCCCGATAGCTCCAAGTGGTATGAGGCGGCCGCGAATTCCACTAACGCCTGATCTATGTAGTCTTCCCGCCTTTCCGCTAACCCGAGGTTCTTAAGTACGGTTCCGTATTCGTTGTGGAACTTTCCGCGAAGGGAATGGTTGGTGCATTCTGCAAAGGCTTTCGCAGCTTTCCTGTTCACATCGAGCGCGTCTTTCAGACGCATCGAGCATTTCTCGATCACTGCCAGGTTGAGCAGAGCGCGCAACTTCGCTTCGGTCGTTGGCTCACCCAACTGACTCAAAACGTGGTGCAGCACTGCGCGCGCCTCGTCGTACGCACCTTCTCGCCAGTAACAGATCGCCAGATCGTTTGAGGCCTCAGCGACCTTCTCAGCGCTCTCGAGCTCCTCAAAAATGTTGCGGCTCTCGCTTATCAGATCCTTGGCGACTTCTTGCGCTCGTTCGACTTGATTTGCTCCGCCCAGCCAGCCGCAGAGGCTGCCAACGCGCAACAAGACTTCTGCCTGCGCCGGACGGCTTAATCCGGCAACGTCCGGACGCACACCCAGTTGGGGACAAAGATCTCCCAGTTCCTCCCACGCCGCCGGGTAGTCGCCATCCATCTCCAATTGTTTCGCACGCTGACAACGCGAGAGGATGGCCTCATCTCGCTCAATGTTTTGCAGCGAATTGTAGACTAACTGTAAGTTCATGTGAGGCAGCCTTTTATGTCTAACAGTAAGAGACCTTGCATAGCACTAAGTTGCCGGATATTATCCACCGCCTAACCGAAATGCCCAGTTGCTTTCCCAGGCTAAGTTGAGAACTGGTCACAAACAAGAACCAATTAAGGAGACAACAAATGAAACAGGTCAAAAGTCTAATTATCGCGGCCTTTCTCGTTCTCGCTCTCAGCACCGGCGCTCAAGCGGGTGACATTTCCAGCCCCGGTGTTAAATCGACGCTTCCAGGTGACATTAGCAGCCCAAGAGCAAAAGCAATAGCAGAAATTACCGCACCGAACGAAATGTTGACGATTGAAATGTCCGATAGCATTAGTGACCAGGTAACGATTGAAATTCTGTTAGCTCTAATCGCGCTAATCTAGCCAAGCACAATACTTAAAGTCTAATGCCGTTAGGATTCAGACTCGACGAAAAGTCGAGCCGTTGGTCTTTTGTGCTTAACCCCCTGGTAAAGTTCCGGGAAGGTGCCCGGCAAGGAGGCGTCCTGACAGTGTTGCATGCTAACCCCATCGCGGCGACTAAAGCAATACCCAGATGGTGGGGGATCCCCACAAAGTTCTCCAAGCTAAGAATCCGATCGTCGGCGGGCGGTTGCATTGGCCGGCGTGTCGGAGCCCACGAGTCTACGTACGGTTTCGAGCGTGTCGGCTTCATCGGGACGTTTGTCAGGACGCAATCTCAGGATTCGAGGAAATCTAAGAGCAAAGCCGCTCTTGTGGCGCCTGGACGGCTGCACTCGGTCGAAAGTGACTTCAATCACGATTGACGGTTCCACGACCCTGACTCGACCGTGCGCAAACTCTTGCAAGGTGTGAGCCTTAAACCATTCCGTTAGCTCCAACAATTCGGCGTCGGTAAGTCCAGAATAGGCCTTGCCGATATTTAGAAGTTCGTTGCTCTTTTCTGACCTGCGAACCGCGAAGGTATAGTCCGAAAGCATCGTTCTTCGCTTCCCATGACCAACTTCAACGGCAGTGACCACCACGTCGAGCGTGGCTATAGCCCTTTTCAGTTTCAACCAATCACGACCGCGCCGCCCTGGTTTATAAAGTGAATCGGGGATTTTGATCATTAGGCCCTCGTTGCCACGGTTGCGAGCGTCATCAAACTCCTGATCGAGCGCCTGGACTTCTCGGAAGAGTTTGGCGCCCGATATTCGAAACGTACCGTTTAGTGGAGTCAATTGCTCGAGGATTTCACGACGCTTGGTTAAACTCACATCCGTCAACACCGATCCGTCTGCGTAGAGCAAATCATAGGCAACTAATATCACTGGAACTTCTCTCAGCAGGCTCTCCTCAATCTTCTTTCGACCCAATCGTTTTTGCAACTCACTGAAAGGAAGGATCTCTTCCCCACGAGCAGGGACAATCTCGCCATCGAAGATTGCGTCTGTCGTCAGCTTTTGAAGGGGAGTCATTAACTCTGGAAACCGATGCGTAATTTCATCCATGGTTCGCGAGTAAATTGCGATGCGATCAGAGCTGACGTGCACTTGGGCGCGAATGCCGTCAAACTTGTCCTCAACAAAAAACTCGTCGGGCATTGTCCGTGCGATGTCTGCCAAATCAGCGGCTGGGGTTGCCAACATGAACTTGATGGGATGAAACAAGCGCATGCGAACATCGCCAAGACTGTTTGCCCTTGCTTTGATCGCGGTTTCACCAATATCACCAAGAAGCATGTTTCCCAAAGACACTTTCGAGAGCGGCAGTCCAAACGTGCGTGCTATCGAATCTTCTACCAGCCCTTCCCGCAATCCGATGCGCATATCGCGGGCAAGAATCTTAACGAGGTACTTGGCTTCTAGTGGCGTGGCGTGATGCAACACGGCTGCTAGGAGGGCGATCTTGCTTTTCGTGCCACGGGTTTCGCTCAGGCGGGAAATGATGGATTCCGTCTCGGCTAATGAAATCGTGGGTTGCTGAAAGGTATGCCTTGCTTCCTTTACTGCTTCAAAGGCAACCTCTCCGGCATCGCCTAGTCGAACATACTTCGGAGATAGCGCTTCCCAACTAATACCGGTTGCTTCGCTGAGCGCCGTGCCAATAATGCTGCCTCCGACATTTGTTGTACGTTCATCTGACAAAGCGAACTGGTGTCCAGCAAGGTACCTGGCCGCGCGCGCCAGATCCGCGTCGGTAAGTTGTTTGAAGTACTCAGCAATGGCGGCGGCCTTCTCAAGCTTCCTGGTGGTCGCCGCGACACTCTCAGCAACTTCAGCAAACTGCTCGAGCAAGGCCGCTGCAGTCACTTGGTTACCAGCTTCAGGTTCTGACATGTTTTGCGATCTAAGCAATAAGTCGAACAATAAAAGGTTGCGGCAGCAGGAAAACGCTGTCAAGACTACAGCTAGAATCGCTCCTAAGCGCTCTTGCCTTCTGGTTTTCTGAAATCACGCGCTACAATCCATTGTCAAAAGATTTCCCGCCATAGTTGGGAACGCCTTCGGAAGGCTCTTCTCCAGAAAGGCAATCGCTAACGCGTGCTCTTAATAATTCTCGAATCTCTGGGCAGCACCGAACTGCTTTTCATCCTGGTTATGGCACTAGTGTTTTTTGGTCCCCGGAAATTACCACAGCTTAGTCGCAAGCTCGGGAAGAGCATCGCTGAGTTTCGACGTGCTTCAGAAGACTTCAAAAGCACCTGGGAAAGAGAAGTAGCGATTGAGAACCCGCTTGCTGACTCACCAGCGCGAGACAGTGAAGGCACCGATGATAGTTCCATCTTCAGCAGTAACGCGATCAATGAGCCGTTAATGCCAACCATTCACCCGGTATCACCCGAAGATCATATTCCGCGTGAAGCTCGGACAGGCGCCGGCGCGGACGTGAATCCCGTTGATGCCAACGTCGATGCTGGTCCTTTGGAACCGATGCAGAAACGAGATTGGCTGTAAATCCCTCTTATTGAACCAGACATGTCATCCCTCCTTCGAGCACGATCAATGGACAACGACAAGGGCGCTGAACTCGGCGGCCAAATGTCGTTTCTGGAGCACCTGGACGAACTGCGCACCAGGTTAATTCGCTCCATACTCTTTGTATTCATCGCTACAACGCTGTGTTGGTTTGTGTCGGATCGCATCTACAACTTTCTTGCCGTTCCAGTTGAACGGGCTTTGGTCGAAGCACAACAGCGTCAGGTGCCAATCGAAGGATTGACTGGCAAGGAATCCCTATCGCCACTCAATCTGGTTAAGGAAGGTGAAACAGGCAGATTCATTTTTCAGGAAGAGACCAAACTCGGCGGCAGCGTAATTCCGGTTGGCACATCGGTCGCAGCCCGCGTCGCCCGAGACGCGCTAGGCAAATTGGGACTCTTCACTGACGAGTCGCTTTATACGGGCAGCACTATTATTCCGAAAGACGTGCGCCTACCTGTCGATCTGTTGGCGCTGCCGCAGTCGTATTCCGGACTCAACGACAAGCTAATCGTCACCAGCGCGCTCGAGCCTTTCTCGCTTTACATCAAAGTCTCGTTATATGCGGCGATTTGCGTGTCAATCCCATTTCTCCTCTTGCAGATTTGGGGCTTCGTTGCGCCAGGTCTTTATCCGCATGAACGCGGCTATGTGACCCCTTTTATTGCGCTTTCGTCTATCTCATTTATTCTTGGCGCCGCGTTCGCCTACAAGATCATCTTCCCACCGGCTGCTCGATACTTGTTGGGGTTGGGGCACGACTTCCGACTGCTATTGAAGGCGAACGACTATTTCGACTTCATAATCATCGTCATGCTGGGTATGGGAGTTGTGTTTCAAATGCCGGCCATCACCTATGTTTTGGCGCGTATCGGCCTGGTGACCGCCGGATTCTTGGTGAGGATCTGGAAGACCGCACTAATAGTCATACTCGTCAGTGCTGCCATTTTGTCGCCAACCAGCGACATACCCAATATGCTCTTGTTTGCGGCGCCGATGATGGTCTTGTACATCGTGTCCATTTTTGTGGCTTGGATTTTCACCCGGCCACGCACTGCAACTTAACCCCTTTCGGTGTCCAAAAGGCAACGAAAAGTGCTGGTTTTCGCATCCTTGACTGTGTTCTTGGCAAGACTTTAGAATCCTGCTTCCCAACCCGGCTTGCTTGCCGCTGTTTGGTTTTCATAACCTCGATAGGAGTTTCGCAATGCATTACCTGAAAGTCGCTCTTCGTCTGGCCCTTCTCCTGACGATCTTGTTGGGAGGAACTCTGCCGCCATTCGCCCTCGAAGGCAGAAGCCAGGATCCTTCTGACAAGCCACGCAACGTCAAGCCTGAACTTAAGAAGGCTTACAAAGACTGGCTCGACAAGGACGTGACTTACATCATCACTGATGAGGAGCGTAAGGCGTTTAAGAAATTAGCGACAGACGACGAACGCGAAAAATTTATCGAGGAGTTTTGGCGCCGGCGCGACCCGGATCCGGATACTGACGAGAACGAATTCAAAGAGGAGTACTACGAGCGCATTGCTTACGCCAACGAGAATTTCGCTTCAGGTATCCCCGGCTGGAAAACAGACCGTGGTCGCATCTGGATCATGTATGGCAAACCGCACGAGCGCGAGACTCACCCGATGGGTGGAGCGTACGAACGCCCGTCTTACGAAGGTGGTGGGTCAACGACGACTTATCCGTTTGAGATCTGGTTCTACCGCCACCTTCCCGGGGTAGGTTCAGGAGTTGAAATCGAATTCGTTGATCCTACTGGCAGCGGTGAGTATCGCATTGCACGCAATCCCTACGAGAAGGACGCGATGATGATGGTTCCTGGCGCCGGACTGACGTTGTCTGAGCAGTTGGGACTGTCAGACAAGGGCGACCGAATTGCCGGCGCCGGCGGTATCGGCATGGCCAACTATCAGCGCGAACAAGACAGTCCGTTTTCGCGACTGCAACTTTTGGCGGATCTGAATCGCCCGCCACAAGTGAAGTTCAACGATCTGGCCACGGCCGTTAACACGGGTGTCGTCGAAGAAAACCCGCTCAACTTTGATATCCGAGTGGACTTTTTCAGGCAGTCAGACGAGCGCGTAATTACGGCATTCACCATCCAGACTGACAACAAGGATCTGGTCTTTCAGGATAGCGGCGGCCTGCAGCAAGCACGTATAAATATCTTTGGAAAAATTACTTCGGTAGCCAACCGTCGGGTGGGAATCTTCGAGGATCCAGTCATCACGACTGCCACAACCGCGGAATTAAGCGACGCGAAGGATCGCAAGTCGGCTTATCAGAAAGCAGTGCCTTTACCATCGGGGACTTACAAGGTTGATGTGATCGTCCGCGATGTGACCTCGGGCGCGACTGGCATTCGGCACGTCGGATTCACTGTTCCGAAATATGACCCGGCAAAGCTCTCGACCTCAACTTTGGTGTTGGCATCAAAGCTTGAGAGTCTCGTTGACAGGCCGGCTGTGGGCCAGTTCGTTATTGGACAAACAAAAGTGATTCCGAATGTCTCGGGCGTATACCGTCGCGGCCAACCTGTCGGTGTCTATTTGCAGGTGTACAACGCGGGAATCGATCAGACAACGCTGCGACCATCCGTGGATGTGGAGTACGCGCTGCTCAAGGACGGAAAAGAGATGGGCAAACAGTCGGAAGATTGGCGCGGTATGAGCGATTCTGGTCAGCGTCTGACTTTAGCGCGTTTGATCGACAGCTCAGGAATGGCGCCGGGCGAATACCAGCTCGACATTCGTATTCGCGATCGCGTTTCCGGTCAGACACTTTCTCCTTCAGCGAAGTTCTCAGTCGTGCAGTAATCCAACGACGGGTCGCGGCGATCAATCCGCGACCCGCAGCACTTCTCGCCGTCTCCCACATAAACTCAGTATTAAGAAAAGGAGCCTCTTATGATTCTCAGGAAGCTCTCCTTGCCTGGCAGCGTCCTCTTGATTCTCGCACTTGCTTGCCTCTCCTTTCCGCAGAGACGACAACAGCCTCCTGACGAGAAGCAGCGGAAAGTAAAAGCTGAACCGTCCCGTGTGTTCACCGATTGGCCCAAGCAGGATGTGGCGCTAATCATCACTCCGGACGAGCTGCGTGCATACGAGAAACTCAAGACCGATGAGGAGCGCGAGAACTTCATTCATCATTTCTGGGACCTGCGCGATCCCGATCCGGACACAGTTGAGAACGAATACAAGGACGAATACTACGAGCGCATTGCTTACGCTAACGAACATTACTCGTCAGGAAAGCCGGGCTGGTTATCTGATCGCGGCCGCATCTATATCAAGTTTGGCAAGCCCGACGAGATCGAATCTCATCCCTCGGGTGGCGCTAACTCCTCGAACCAGTTCGCCGAGTCGGTAACAACCTATCCTTTTGAAAGGTGGTTCTATCGCTACATTCCCGGTGTAGGCAGCGGTATTGAGGTCGAGTTCGTCGATCCAACCGGTACTGGTGAATTCCGCACCGCGCGCAGTCCAAACGAGAAGCTCGCATTCATGCCCGCCGGCGCACGGATCGAAGAGAGCTCGAACTATCGTCGCGGACAAGATTCACCCTTCGCGATCTCTGATCTCTTGAATCGTTTGGAGCGAGCGCCCGAGTTCAAGCCCAGAGGTTTTCGCGAAGGAACTCTTGTCGGATCGCCCACCGTCGATCACAACCCACTCCCGTTCGATATCAACGCGGCCTTCTTTCGGCAGACGGACAATCGTGTGATCGCGGCGTTCACTATCCACACTGACAATCGGGACCTGGTGTTCACGGAGATTGGGGGGCTGCCTACTGCGAGACTGAACATCGCCGGTCGAATTACCACCGTGGCTGATCGCCGCGTTGGCTCTTTTGAAGATTCAGTCACCACCACAGCCACGCCGGTCGAGCTGAATGAAGCTAGAGAGAGAAAGTCCGCATACGCGAAGGCTGTGGTTCTGCAACCCGGTCGTTACCGCGTCGATGTTCGAGTTGTGGACATCGCGTCCGGAGCCGAAGGCATAAAGCAATTTGGGTTCGAAGTGCCGCGATTCGAGCCGGGAAAGCTCGCGGTCTCCAGCCTGGTGTTGACCTCCAAACTGGAGAACATGAGCGGACAACCTTCGATCGGGCCATTCGTGATCGGACCGAACAAGGTGGTGCCGAATCTCACCGGGGTGTATCGACGCGGCCAGCCCATTGGCTTCTATCTCCAGGTTTACAACGCCGGAATCGATCAGACTACGCTGCGCCCATCGGTTGAGGTTGAGTATGTGCTTTTGAAGGATGGCAAGGAGCTGCGTAAACAGCAGGAGAACTGGAATGGAATGAGTGACGCCGGCGAACGACTAACTTTGGCCCATCTGCTCGACAGCCGGTCGTTGGAGCCTGGAAACTATGAACTAGCCATTCGGATACGAGATCACGTTTCCGGACAATCGCTTTCGCCGTCCGCTAAGTTCACTGTGCTGCCTTAAATCTGAATCGCACGCAACATTGTCGGGGCGTCCCTATGTGTGGGCGCCCCCCTTGCTTTGTTGCTTGCATTCTAAAAAAAGGGTGCACATGGAGGACACCCCCTACGATCCGACTTTCAAGTCGAATCACTTTTCGACCGCTTCATTTACAAACTCGCTCAGCATATCGAGGTACTTCTCACCTTGGGACCCGAACACGTTGTGCCCCGCGCCGGGAAAGATGACCAACTTCCGCGGTTCATTAGCTGCCGCGTACAAAGCTCTTCCTTGCTCGGTTGGAATCGTCTCATCGGGATCACCGTGAGTTATCAGGACCGGACACTTTACGCTCCTGAGCTTACGAG
>JBGTLE010000237.1:0-7254 GCA_041744295.1 Pyrinomonadaceae bacterium
CTGGGAAACAATCGCTGGCCGACTACACACAGTTCCTCGACAAAGATGGATTGCGCGGCGCGCGCATCGGAGTCGCACGGAAACACTTCGGCTTCAACGATCACGTCGACAAGGTGATGAATAACCTGATTTCTGAGATCAAAACACTCGGCGCTGTGATCGTTGATCCCGCTGATATTCCTACTACGGGAAAATTCGATGACTCAGAATTCGAAGTTTTGCTTTACGAGTTCAAAGCGGACCTGAATGCCTATCTCGCTACCAAAGGCCGTTCCGCCGCTGTGCATTCCTTGAAAGAGCTGATCGAGTTCAATGAAAGGCATCGCGACAAAGAAATGCCTTACTTTGGTCAGGACATCTTGATTAAGGCCCAGGCCAAAGGACCACTTACTGACAAGAAGTACCTGGCGGCGCTGCGCAAGAACCACCTACTGTCACGAACACAGGGAATCGATCTCGTAATGCGCCAGAAACGTCTCGATGCGTTGATTGCGCCAACGGGCGGCCCGGCTTGGCCCACAGACTGGGTGAACGGCGACCACTTCACGGGTGGATATTCGTCTGCCTCCGCAGTTGCGGGCTACCCGCACATCACCGTTCCGGCGGGTTATGTGTTTGGTTTACCGTTTGGAATTTCCTTTTTTGGCAGTGCTTTCAGCGAGCCGAAACTGATCCGCTATGCCTATGCTTTTGAGCAAGCCACTAACGTTAGGCGTTCGCCGCGCTTTCTAGCGAGCGCAGATTTTGCGAGTTAGCGGCATACGTGGTTAGCAATTTCGAAGAAGCAAGACTTAGCTACATTCGGTAGTTTATCGGTGCCGAGCAAGTTCCGCTGTCTCTCAGTGGGGAAGGTTGGACCCTGTCCCCGGCAGCAGTTTAGGGTCGCTTATGATCGGGACATCAAAAAATAAGTACTGAGTGCTGAGTAATGAGTACTGAGTGCTGAGTAATGAGTTCCGGGAGCCACCGAAACTTGAACCCTACCCGTGCGGGTGTTAAGGCTCGCAAACTTGAACTTGAAACTTGAAACTCGAAACCGTTTCTTGGTACTCAGTACTCAGCACTCAGCACTTAGTACTCAGTACTTAATACAAATGCCTGATACGAAAAACCCAACTACCCGAATGAGCGACGACGCCGTTAAGGCCAAGACCGGAAAAGTCTGGCAGGAGTGGTTTGCCATTCTCGACAAGGCCGGTGCTCGAAAGATGACTCATCAGGAAATTGCCGAGCTGCTGAATACTAAACACGCGGTTGGCCCATGGTGGGGCCAGATGGTCACTGTAAGCTACGAGCGAGATCGCGGTCTTCGCGACAAACACCAACGGCCAGATGGATATCAAATCAGCGTCAGCAGAACCGTCGCGGCTCCACTCAACCAACTCTATCGAATGTTTATGGAAGAGGAATCGCGCGCGGAGTGGTTAACTGCGAAGGGTTTGGTCGTTCGGACCGCGATCACGAACAAGTCTTTGCGTATCACCTGGAAGGACAAGCAGACCAGTCTTGAAATCGCTTTCTCACCAAAGGGCGAGCATAAGAGCCAGGTGGTCGTTACTCACAGCAAGTTGCCCGACGCGAATAGCGCAGCGAAGATGAAGACGTTCTGGGCCCAGGCATTGGACAAACTGAAGGAAGTTTTGGGCACTAAGTACTGAGTTCCCGTCGCTCGCCGAACTCGAAGTTTTGACAGGTGCTCTTTGGCTCAGTACTCAGTCCTCAGCATTATCATGAAAACCTCACGCTCCGGAAAATCGATCTCCCCAACCTTAGAGCTCGGTCGTCTTGGAGAAGACCTCGCCGCAGCCTACCTGCAACAACTCGGTTATCGACTGGTGGCTGCAAATTTCAGTTTGCCTGTGGGTCGCAATCGCAGCGGTTCAGTAGTAAACGCCGAACTCGACCTTATTGCTTACGACGGTCCAACCTTGTGTTTTATCGAAGTTAAGACGCGCGCCTCAGACTGGTTCGCGACACCTACTGCAAACATAGACTTGAGAAAGCAACGACAAATTACTCGTGCCGCTCGCGCCTACCGACGCATGTTCGGATTGATGGATGTGATCTATCGTTACGACGTCGTGAGCATCGTCATTCCCGCGGACCGTTCAACAAAACTTCTGATCGATGTGCTGCGAAACTTCTGGACCGAAGAGAAGTTCAGAAAGCGCAACTGGCCGGAAAGATACTGGGAGTAGCGGAAGAGAGACGCGGGAACGCGGAGACGTGGAGACACGGGGAAACGGGGACGCGGCGATGCGCGATGCGGGACACGGGGATTCTGAAAATTGACTGGGGGAATTTGCATCTCCGAATCTCCGAATCTCCGTATCTCCGTATCTCCGTATCTCCGTTTCCCCGTATCTCCGTTTCCCCGTGTCTCCGCGTCTCCGTGTCTCCGCGTCTCCGTTTCCCCGTGTCTCCGTGTCCCCCGCGTCTCCGCGTCCCCGTTTCCCCGTCTCCGTTTCCCCGTTTCCCGCCTCACTTCACAGCCGTCTGCGGCTTATTCCTCGGCGGCGCATTCTTCACATACTTATCCGCCCAGTTAATCATTTCATACAGCACGTGCTCGATGGTTTCCCTGCCCGCGTAGCCATGCGCCTCGTGCGGCAACGTCACCAGTCTGACCGTGCCGCCGTTACCTCTTACCGCCTGGTACATGCGTTCCGACTGAATGGGAAAGGTCCCGGTGTTGTCGTCGGCTTCACCGTGAATGAAGAGAATTGGCTCATTGATCTTGTTGGCCACCATGAACGGCGAAACTTTAATGTAGAGTTCCGGAGCTTCCCAGATCGTGCGGCGCTCGCTTTGAAAACCAAACGGAGTCAACGTCCGATTGTAGGCGCCGCTGCGCGCGATGCCGGCGCGAAACAGATCGGAATGCGCCAACAGATTCGCAGTCATGAACGCACCATAACTGTGACCGCCGACTCCAACGCGTTCCGGATCTGTAACGCCCAGCTCCGCAGCCTTGTCGATTGCAGCCTTCGCGCTCATCACGATCTGTTCGATGTAGGTGTTGTTGACTGTTTCCGGATTACCGACTACCGGCATCGTCGTGTTGTCGAGCACCGCATAACCCTGAGTCAGGAAAAACAGATGCGATGGGCCAACGATCTGTGTAAAGCGCTGCGTGGATCCGGTGACCTGTCCGGCCGTGCTGGGATCAGTAAACTCCAGTGGGTAAGCCCAGACGATCGTCGGCAACCTCGTTCCCGGTTTGTAGTCAGCCGGCAAGTAGAGAGTGAACGAGCACTGCACGCCATCGGCGCGGTTGTAAGTAACCAACTGTTTCTTGATGCCGCGCAGTTGGGGAGTCGTATCTACAAAAGCGGTTAACGTCTTGACGGGCTGTCCGAGAACACGCAAGTAATAGTTTGGAGGCGCCGTTGGACTCTCGTGACGTACCAGGAATTGTTTGCCGTCATCACTCAGTAGAGCCACGAACGCTTCATACTGGTTGCTGTCGCTCCGGAACAAGCGTTCAGCCTTCTGGGTCTGCAAGCTGAATTGATCGAGGAACGGCCGGTCACCCTCAGGTGTTGCGCCGGTGCCGGTGAGATAGATTGAATCTCCGTTCTGCAAGATTGCGCGATAGCCGTTCGGCAATGCGCGGGTTATCGGGGTGCCGGGATCGCCATAGCGATCCTGAATACTGCGACTCCAAAGAAGCTTTGGTTCCTGACTCAAGTTGTCGGCATTCAACATCCACGTTCGAGTCCAACGCTTGTCGCGATCAAAGTCTGCGATCAGCAAGAGACCATCACGCTCGCCCCATAGCATCAAAGCAAAGCGCTGTTCCGTCTTAATAATTTCAGTTGGCGATCCGTTGAACGGCGCCTTAAGCATCAACACACGATCTCTGTGCGCAACCGTCTTCTTCGGGTCGCCACCATCAAGTGCTTCCACCCAAACCAGAGTCGCAGGTTCAGTAGGACGCCAGCGATAACTGCGCGGGCCGGTGGGAACGCCATCGATTGGTACCTGGTCCTGCAACGGCAGGCTGGCCACTTTGAAAACTGATTTCCCCTTCATGTCCCAGACTTCGACTTCACGCGGGAAAGCAAAGGCTGGATATAAATAGGAGTAGGGTTTTCGAATGCGAGCCACCAGCAGATGCTGGCCTGAGGGCGAGGGCGTTGCTGATTGGAAGATCGCAGGCTGCCCAACTTCGGCAGTCTTGCCACTGCCAGCGTCGACTAACAAGAGTTGCGAGGTGGCGTAATACTCGAAAAGCAATTCGTCATAAGGAGTCTTCAGCAAATCCTGAAAGGTGCGCACCGGACCCGCTTTTCCTGAGCTTTCTTGCCAATTTGGTTCGTTTGGCACCTGCGCTTCTGTAGGTCTCGCCCCACGCTTCGCTGGTACGAGCTGAACCAGCAGGGTCTGGCTGTCGGGCATCCACTGCACCGGATCTCCGTAAGCCGCATTCGCCGCGAGCTTGTTCAGCTTACGAGCTTTCCCAGTCGCTGCATCAGCGACCCAGACTTCAATTCCAGTAGCAGTGGTATTCGTAAACGCGAAGTGTTTCCCGTTGGGACTCCATTGCAATGAACTGACTTTGGCTCCGGGAGGCAGCGCAACTGGAAACTCAGCGGCATCGCCGATTCGTTTGACCGTCAGTGCCACAAAGTATGAAAAGCGGTGCGGGCCATTTGTGCGCGGATCGATTCGCCCTCCGGCAAGTCTCAACATCGGCTGCGAAAGATCGGCGATGGGCGGATACCTCAGCGCCGTCGCCAACAACATCAGTTCGCGTGTCGGACTGACCAACACCGTCGGCGTTACCGGGGCGGACAAAACGTCCAGTACTTGTTGCGGCGGCTTCTTGTAACCCTGCTGCGCGTGGAGTGGTAACGGAAGCGAAGACAGAAACGCGAGGATTAAGACAATTGGGAAGCTGCGCAGTGCCGTGCGCAGATTGGGGTTCATCATGTTGAAACTCCTTCGATGGAAACTTTGATTGAAGACCGGAACTGCGACGGCGGAAGAAAATGAAAGTAAGGCGAGAAGGGTTGTGAAGTCAATAAGGCAGAGGTCGGAGGTAGGTCAGAGGTCAGATCAAGTCTCAAGTCTTGCTTTGAGATCTCAATCTTAAATCTCAGATCTCATGCTTCAATTTGAAATCGGAGCCTGAGACCTGAGACTTGAGACCAGACTAGAAACTTGAAACTTGAAACTAGAAATCGAAACTCGAAACTAGAAACTTCCCTCCCTCGTGGACAAATAACAACGGCGCAACACAAGAGGGGATCACCCAATTCCATTGCGCCGTCGTTTTTAACCAGATGTCCCACGTCGGTACCAACGCGTAACTACCTGATCGTTGTTGCGGATTCTAGGAGCTGATCTCGATCGCGTCAACACACGACAGGAAAATAAAACAGCTGGCAGCAGACATGTAGTCACGCGCTCCGAAGTTCACGCTAAGAATTAGATTTTTCAGTTTTTTCTCAGTTCTGAGATTTCAGATCTGAGATTTGAGATCGGCTTTGGAGGTCAACTTGACAACCAACATCTAATCATTAGAATCGGCTGTGCTCCGAAGCGGGAGTAGCTCAGTGGTAGAGCATCGCCTTGCCAAGGCGAGGGTCGCGAGTTCAAATCTCGTCTCCCGCTCCAGAATCCAAAGGATGAAGGCGGAAGGGTGAAGAATCGGTTTTCAGTTTTCGGTTTTCAGTGTTGCAGCAACTAATGGCGGTTACTTGAGGACTGCAAACTGAAAACTGAGTACTGAAAACTTTCTTCATCCTTCCGCCTTCATCCTTCATCTTGTTTGCGGCGGCGTAGCCAAGTGGTAAGGCAGAGGTCTGCAAAACCTTTATTCATCGGTTCGATTCCGATCGCCGCCTCCAAATCCTCAATGAGTTAACTGTTTGCAATGCTAGACTGAATTCACGGTTGCCATTTGCGTCACTGTGGTGTCACAACCTATGCCCGACGCTCCGAACGCTTGCCAAACCCCCAATATCAATGTCTTGGTTCTGTTGGCGACCCTGCGGTTGAAAATCCCACGCTCTGTTTGAACGAGCGCGACTGCGACATCGCGTCAGATTCTGGGGCCTCAGTGGCGGATGGAAGTGTCCCCGGCTGGAAGTATCGACTGACCAGGAAACCTATTGCAGATTGAGGCGTCAGGAGGGTTGAGTGTTGGGCGCAACAGACTTAGTCAGTCTCTCAATTCTTTAGCCAGAACGACTCCGCCAACCACCGCCGCAACACCAACAAGAATCAAGATCAACGCCAGGTTGCTACCAGCCGGCGACTTGCCCACACCTGTCGCGTTGATAGTCCGGGTCCCGGCGGGCTTGCTGTTTCGAATCACCGGATCGTTGCTTTCGATCTCAAACGTTGCGTTAAGTGGGCCACTGCTCGACGGCTTAAGCCGAACGGTCAGGTCGCGCTTCTCACCTGGTTGCAGCGTGAACGGGAATGTCGGTGCTGGGATGACATCGAAGTTTGAACTACCGGCCGTGCGGCTTATGTTCCTGATCTCAAGCGGCCCCAGGCCGGTATTAATGATCTGCATAGGGAGTGTGCGATCCGCGTTGATGCTCACGGTGCCGAACTTAAGGTTGGCATTGGCCCCCAGCCGCGGTGTGGACGCGACCACACTCGATCCGCTGGCGAAGATGTCCTTCAGGGCTGGGGTGACACCATCGTTGGTTTGCACCAGAAAGTTCACCTTATGGTTGCCGGCAACCGTCGGCGCGTACCGGGCCAGACAGGCGCGCATCTCGTTTACACGCAACGTAAAGGGCAACGGCAGCGGAGGGGTTATGTCGAACATGTTACTGCCCGTCAGGAAGCCTAAGCTGATAACCTCCAAATCGGTGTCTCCCACGTTGAAAAGCTGCACTGGCAACTCGGCGCTTTGCCCCACGAGCAAAGTCCCAAAGGCCAGATTTGATCTGACGACCAGCTTTCCGCCCGTCGGTTTGCGAAGCTCGAAGCAGCTTCGTCCATACGTTCCCACTCGTAAGATGGGAGGTGTGACCGAATTATCAATCGCCAATGACTGGCACGAGACCCCGGGCAAATTGGCTCCCAGCACATGCCACGATGCGCCGAGGTCAGTGCTCCGCATAACACCCGCATCCGAAGCGACAATGAGGGAGGGCGGGTTCGTGCTGGTATCCCATACCACCGAGTGTAATGGTATGTCGGGTAAGTTGCTCGAAGGGCCCGCGCCATCTGTTCCGCTGATGTCTTTCCAGGTCTTGCCGTTGTCTGAAGTTAAAAAGCAGCGGCGCG
>JBGTLE010000238.1:0-12926 GCA_041744295.1 Pyrinomonadaceae bacterium
TTCTGTTTCCTGTTTTCTGTATTCTCTTCCCCATGCCCATCGCCCTTCGCGTCGAGCGAGTTTCAAAGCAATATCGCATCTACGAGCGGCCGGGGGACCGTCTCAAGGAATCCCTCACGCGCGGACGCTGGAAGTGGCACCGTGAGTTCTGGGCCCTACGTGACGCCACCTTCGAGATTGAAAAAGGAACTACCACCGGAATCATTGGGCCAAACGGTAGCGGCAAATCCACTTTGCTGCAGATCATAACCGGCACGCTTGAACCCACTCACGGCACTGTCTGGTACGACGGCAGAGTCGCCGCGCTTTTGGAACTCGGCGCTGGATTCAATCTCGAATTCACCGGCATCGAAAACATTTTCATGGGCGCTTCGCTGATGGGTTTCTCACGAAAAGAGACCGAAGCCCTGCTGCCGCAGATCGAGCGCTTCGCCGAGATCGGCGATTTCATCCATCAACCTGTCAAGACCTACTCGAGCGGAATGTACGTTCGACTCGCGTTTGCGACAGCAGTCAGCACCGAGCCCGACATCCTGATCATCGACGAGGCCCTCTCTGTTGGCGACGCGTTGTTCCAACATCGCTGTCTTCGTCGCATTAAACAGATGCAGGCGAACGGCACGACGATACTCTTCGTTTCCCACGACCCCTCGGCCATACGCGCGCTTTGCTCGAGCGCAATCCTGCTAAACGAAGGACGAATCGAGACAGCAGGCAAAACTTTGGAAGTGCTGAATCGTTATCAGCGCCTGATCATGGATCACGAGCGCATCTACAACTCACACAATCTTGAACTTCCTTCGGCGCCGGAATCTGTCACGCCAGATCTGTCGCTGGGTGTAAGAAGTCCCGATCTAAAACACAGTTATCGGCATGGAGATGGAAGTGCAGAGATCTTAAGCGCCGAGTTATTCAACGTTGCCGGCGAAAGTGCGGATTTGGTTGATACCGGATCTCCGCTGACGGTCCGCATTCGCGTCAGATTCAATCGCGACGTTGAGAATCCGGTCGTGGGCTTTCTATTGCGCGACCGGCACGCGGTGCATGCTTATGGCGCGAACACTGAACAGAAAGAGTTGGCTTGGCAGACAGCGAGCGAGGGCGAAGTGGTTGAAGTTTCGTTTTCATTTGATTGCTGGCTGGGCACGGATCTTTACTCGTTGTCGGTGGCGGTCCACAGTCAAGCGGGGAAGAGTTACGACTGGCTGGACGGTGTGCACTTCTTCCGCGTAGCGAGCACCACGCCTTTGGAAGGTATCGCTAACTTAAATGCAGCGGCATCAATGAGAACTTTGGGACAGGTTGGAGACGCGTCCGAAGAGAAAACAGTTAGCCGCGGATGAACACGGATGACACGGATCTGACCTATGAATTTACTCAAGGTAGCACACGCGATCGTTACCAAAACGGGGATCTCACCTTTATGGTCAAGCGCTTTTTCAGATCCATTCAAATCCGCGTTCATCCGCGGCCAATAATTTTTCCGAAGCCGCGCCAGCTATTCTGGTTGTGCCATTCAATCACCACTTCGCTGGCCCCGATCTCTTGCCACCACGACTCAAATTCATCACGTCGAATATAGAAGGCCGTCGGCGCGACCAGATGGTCGAAGACGATGGTGTGTTGTTCGCGCCATCCGAACTGTGAAATGGCTGTCAGATAGTCATTGTAGAAAAGTCGGCGAGCGAGACTTGCCCCGTTCGCCGATCGATTCAACGGGCCATAAACCAGTTTGGTTGCTGCATAGACCAGCGCGGTCGGAAGTTTTGAAAGATGCAGCAACGCTCTCTTGTTTACGCGCGAAGTAAACCGCTCGCGTACCGGGTTGACCAGCTTCACAATCCATTCGTTATTCTCTGCACCATAAACCCAAGCCGAAAGATGGCCTCCGGTCTTGATCTTCGACGCCAAAGAAGTGAACCCAGCTTTGGGATCGGGTAAGTGGTGCAGCACGCCCACTGAAAACCCGTAGTCAAACTCTTTTGCGAGCGGCAGGTTGAAAATATCGGCCTGAATAATGTGGGCGTTCTCCAGCTGCCGAGTGTTTCGAAAAGCGGTTTCCACCGCGGCACTCAAGTCGACACCAATCACTTCCCTCGCGCCCCAACGCGCGACGAGTTGCGTATGCCGGCCTTTCCCACACCCGCCCTCGATCACGAGTTTGTCCTTGAAAAACTCCGGCCGAACCGGCGCGATCCAGGCCAGAAACTGTTCATCGTAAAGCTCGTCGTCCTGCGTGAAGTGTTGCCACTGCCAACCGAAGTTCTCTGCGGTGGCGGCCTTATCACTGGCAACGTTTTCCGGACTCGCAAAGCGAGGAACCCCGCGCACGACCGGAAAGCGAGCACCGCAGGAGACGCAAGCCAGCATGCCTTCCATGATCTCGGCGCCTTCAGTCGCTGTGGTTTCAGCCAGACTGATTGCCGCCGAGCAGGAAGGACAGCGTAGATGATTAATGAGTTTAAGCTTCAAGATTCTGTCTTCACGACAAGGCGAGCGTAACGATGATGGTGCAAAGCAACGTCATGATTCCTAAACTCACCAGACAAACCGCACGCACAATCTGATCGATTCGCGGTGATCTGCCGGCGACTGCTAACACAAAGCAGATTGGAAACACGACCATCATATAGCGGGTCATCGACTGTAACGTTCCCGACGAAAGCGGGATTATCACAGCACCGAGCGTAAACACGCCGAGCGCCCATTGCTTCCGCTTCAACAACACAAAACCACATACGAAACCGAGCAAGGCCGCTAGAAAATTCAGCCACTTGAAATTCCATTTATAACTCAGCTCTAACGGATCGCTCAGATACTCGAACAGGGTGACTACGAAAAACTGCGCCTTGCGTCCCCAGGCCGGTTGGATCTCCAGGAAAGCCAGGGCGTGGCCCGTAATTGATTTGAGATAGGCCATGTATGCCAGGACCCCCAAAGGCACAAGCGCCAAACTCAGCGTCTTTAGGCTCGGCTTTAATCGCCCGTCTGACTGCCACTGCAGGATCAGCAACGCCGGCAACAACAGCAGCCCACTCACACGCGTCGTCGCGGCCAACGCGGCCAGCAGCGAAGCAATCCACCACGAATTTCTTCTAGCTGCCAAAAAGCTGCCGACCGTGAGCAAGAGAAAAAGCGACTCCGACATCGGCAGCGAAAAGAAATAGCTGGTCGGAAAAGCTGCGACGTAGAAAACCGTGCGGTCGGCAACACCATCGTCCAGTCCAAATGCAATCGCCAGGCGATGCAACAGCAGCAGAGCAAAGAAGAAGCAGAGATTCGAGAGCACGATTCCGGTGAGCAGAAAGCCACCGGTCACCGTGGCGGCCGCTCGCCACACGAGTGGCCACAGCGGGAAGAAGGCCCAGTTGCGCGGCTGCGTCTGATCGAAAGGAATGCGTTCATAACCTCTATCGGCGATATGCAGATACCACCCGCCATCGCCACGCATCGCCAGCAGGCTCAGCCGATCAAACACGCCCGGCTCCTTGAGAGAAACCTGCAACTCCTCCGCGTCGACACCAAAAATCCGGTTTGGCTCTACAACCTTAAAATTGGTTCCCAGGAGAAAAATTCCGAAGACCAGTAGCCGCGTTAGCGTAAATGCAAAAACCGTCGAGCGCAGACCACGGTCTCGAACCAGTCTCTGCCAGATTGTGTTTAGGCCAGGCATTCAGGGGGTAGGATCGATTCTGATAGATTGCACGTTGATACCCAGGAGCCGAGTGTCTTCACTGTGACCCAGGTTCTTTGGGTACTCAGCATCCGGCAACTCGAAGATCAAAACGTTCCTGGTTCGCAGCACGTTCGCCGGCAGCGCTATGCGAAACTCCTCAGCCTCTGTGTTAGTGAGGTTTAATTCGGCAACTCGTTGATCATTCAAAACAAACGCCGCTCGTTGACTTGGAAGTCGCGGCGGTACCAGGAAGGGGCCCATCTTAATTACCAGCGTGGCAGCTCGCGGATTACTGACTCCAAAGCGAAAAGCCGCAGTGCCACGTTCCGTCCAATGGGAAAATGCCTCGCGGCCACTCCATCCGTACCACAGATACTTATCAGCGGCTGCGCTCCCGAATTCAACGCGAGATCCAAATTCAAGCGTGGGGTAAATCTCTGGACCTTCGTCGCTAAAATCAATCGGAATGGTCGCTTCAACCGGCAAGGAATCCGGCCGGCGCAAATCAATAACGTTGATTGCACACTGCTCTAACTTGAGCGGCAACATGCTGTACGAGTAAGGCAAGATCACCGAACCCGGCTTGATGAGTACGTTTCGAAATCCCAGACCCAGGACATAGTCGCAAAACTCTTTTCCACCCTTATCGAACATGCGATCCAACTCGTCGAAATAAGTGTATTGCCGATCGCTGTTGCGTGCGACATAACCAGTATCGATCGGCTGATGGTGCTGTGTCTGCAGTAACGCCGCATAACCGTCCCATTGTACCGGCGGAAGATTGAGTACGGGTCCCGCAACTATGCGAGACAGTTCGGGAGGAACCGTGAACGGCTCGCGACGTTTGATTGGTGAATAGACTTCCGCAATCGTCCAGCCAAGCAACGCGAGCATCGCGACCAGTGATAACCAGGCGCGCGTTCGATTTCTGAGACGACTTTCGATGAACCGAGCGCCATTCGCCGCGACAATGATTAGAAAAAACAGGCCAATGGCAATGAATCTAATCGGAGTACGACCTGAGTCGAACGGGGGGACGTGCATTAGAAGCGCGTAAGGCAGCGTGAAGTTCGTTTCCGTGCCCATCACTTTCAGCGTTGGCCCCAGACTCAGCACGTAGAAAACAAGCGAGATCACCAAACAAGTTCGAATGATTCTGTCCTTAACTGCAATCACAGCAATTAGACCGCATAACAATACCGGAAAGCCGATGAAGGTTTCATAGCCTCCTTTGCCGATGGTGACCTGGGAATCGATTCGGCTGAAGAGTTTGCCGTAAAGCGGTGTGGCGTAGGGCTGCCCGTGCAGGACGTGCTGATCGCGTTCCTGGCCGGGAACAACGAAGCCAATCAGGTTCGCTGAATAGATCGAGACCTCTTCGAGTGGCGGGTTTCTAATCTTGTCGGTAAAGAGCATCAACACAAAGGGTCCGAGAATAACCGCGAAGATGATCGAAGCGAGCAACAACTGTCGCTTGCCCGCTAGCTTCAACTTCTCGACCAGGACGAGCCTTTCATCTTTGAAAGCAATAAACATGATCAGCAACATCATGACGGCCATGTAGATGTAGATCGTGAACTCAGTAAAGTATGCTGCCACCGATCCCGCGATCGCCGCGGCGATGAGGTTCCGTGAACGCGGCTCTTTGTAGCAGCGAACCAGAAAAAGGGCGGTCAACGGAATGAAGAAACCTGCGAGGTGATTGAGATGGATATAGTGCAGCAGATAAAAATCGCTGAAGGCATATGCCACTGCAAACGTTGCCGCAATCGGGCGACTGAATCCAAGCTCTCTCAGGAAGAGATACGTGAAGAACAGAATCAGCGTGAACGAGATTAGGATAATTATTTTGTAGGCATAGATCGGATAAAGCGGATCGCCACCGCTTACCAACTTCACCAACAGCGTGATCGGGAAAAATCCCGGCACGAGTGTGTGATGGGCCAGATTTGAGCCCAGCGGATAGAAAAGCAATTTCGTGTAGTAAGGATTGCGTCCGTGCGTGATGGCTTCCACGGTCCACCAGAGATTCCAGACCATCTGGCCACAGTCGAGCCCCTTGATGCCGATCAGAAACGGTACTGCATTAAGCGGCACCACGTAGTGATAAATCATCGCGAGAGTGAAGCCCGCGCTGGAGATCAATTTGGCCCACCAGGCGCTAGCAATAGGTGTCACCCAAGGTATGTTCATTCCTGATCTTGGGGTGCGTCGATAGGGTTCCGCAGCGGTTGTTTTAAACGGTGTCATGACCGGGTGGGGTAATCGAGGAGTACGTTTCTTTCTGGGAGCGCGGACGGCCTCGTCCCCATCAAGCAACGCCTTCGCATAGCGCTGATGAACCCTTCAACCGAACTAACTGGCATTCCACGTTCTGCGGACGAGGCCGTCCGCGCTCCCAGAAAGAGATATTTATTAAGTGCGCGCGATGAGCCATAAGGTGACCACGAGCCAACCAACAATTGATAACAGCACATGCGGATCGCGAAATATCTCTCGGGAAGGTTCGGTGCCACCACTTTGATTGTGAAGGGAGTACATATAACGAAATATCCCGTACATCACAAACGGCACCGTGTAAATCAACGCGTCGGTTTTGTGAGTTTGAATCGTGATCGGATTCATCGTGTAAAGACTATAAGTCAGAATCACACAAGTCGCCGTAATCACAATCATCTTGTCGAGAATCACCGGCTGATAGTTGTTCAAGACGCGCCGGTGGGTCCGATCTTCTGCCGACGCGTACAGCTCTGCCCGGCGCTTCGAGAATCCCAGGAAGAGCGCAATCATCAAGCCGCAGAGCAACAACCATTGCGACGGCGGAATGCCGATGCCAACGGTGCCGGCGAGAATGCGCAACATAAAGCCGGCGGCGATCACGAAAACGTCGAGCACAACCACGTGCTTCAATCCCAACGAGTACGCGATGTTTATCAACACATAGACGAGCAGAATCAAAAGCACTCGCCAGCCGATGAAAGCCCCGAGAGCGAGGCCGCCAATCCAAAGCAAAGCGAGCAGTACCATCGCCGCACTGGAAGAGATTGTGCGCGCGGCAAGCGGTCTCAGTTTTTTCTTTGGATGAGCAAGGTCCTGGTCGCGATCAAGCAAGTCGTTGAAGATGTAAACGCCGCTGGCGGTCAACGAAAAAGCAACGGCGACTATCAGGACCTGCTTGAGCATCTCCGGTTGCCGCCAGACGTTCGCAAACAAGACTCCCATGAAAACGAATCCGCTCTTGACCCATTCCTGGGGCCGGAGTAATCGCAGGTAGTCTCGCAACCTAATCGTCTTGCTTGTTGGTGGCATCGTTTAGGCGGTCACTGCAACGGATCTGCTTTTTAGCTCAAGCCGGCGTGATAGATCCGACTGAAACCTGTTCGTCGGATCGATTCGTGATTTGAAAGCGAGCCAGTCTTCCACCTGCGCATACATGGCCCGAAAAGTCTCGGGTCTCATGCGGGCGTCCTTGGCAAGATACACGCGGCCATTATGTTTCAACACGATTTCATCCAGCCGATCCAGAAAAGGCAAAAGGCCAGGATCTCTCAACGGCAGGTCCAGCGTGAGAGTGTAACCTTCAATCGGGAATGACAGCAGTCCCTGATTTCCCGGGCCAAACAGCTTTAGCACGGCCAGAAAACTCGGCCTGCGGCTGGCAGCAAGCTCTTCCAAAAGTTGCGGCAAACCCTTGCTCGCATTGGCGAGCGGAAAGACGCATTGATATTGAACGAATCCGCGCCGGCCATACATTCGATTCCAATTTCCAATCTTGTCGAGCGGAAAGAAGAACTGATCGTAGTGCTGAATGAATGGTTTCCTGCGCAAGCCTTGTCTGCGGAAGTAAGCCTCGTTAAAAGCAGCGACTGAGTAACGGTTCAAAACCCAATCGGGAAAATCAAACTTGAGATCGAAGGAGATGGCCTTCGATTCCTTGCGAACAGTGGCCGGAAGTTCATCGAGTCGCGCGTGATGACCGGTGATCAGCACGCTGCGCCCGAGTTTGCTTCCCTTGGCAAGACAGTCGACCCAGGCCACGCTGTATTGATCGTCAATACTCTTGTCCTGAAGGAACTTGATTACACCGGCAAGGTCCGGGGCCTGATGATGTTGCACGACCATGAACGGGCTTTCAATCGGCGACATTTGAAAGGAAGCACGCATGATGATTCCCGTTAGACCCATGCCTCCGAGTGTGGCCCAAAACAATTCGGCATTCTGCGCAGGAGAACAGGTTTGGTGCGAGCCGTCGGCCAAAATAATCTCAAACTCGCGCACGTATTCACCGAACGAGCCGTCGCGATGGTGGTTCTTGCCGTGAACGTCCGCCGCGATGCAACCGCCAAGGGAAACGAATTTGGTTCCCGGAACGACGGAGGGGAACCAGCCGCGGGGCACAAAGGCCTGTAAGATTTGTTCCAGCGTAACTCCTGCTTGAGCGTCAAGCAGTCCGCCCTCATCAAGCGACAGGAGCGAGTTAGTTTTTCCGGAAAGCACGACCAGGCCGTTGACAGAGATCGCTGCGTCGCCATAGCTTCTGCCCTGCCCGCGAATGATCAACTGCTGGTCTTGAGCTGTGGCGAGCTCAGAAAGATCTTTCGGCTCGCAGACAGTCGCGTCCACTCGCGGGTAGCCGCCCCAGCCGGAGAGTTTCGTTGTGCGCGTTGTGAGCATCTCTGCGTCAGTCAGTCAGGTTTCCATCCAATGTAAGAGGGCTCTGGATAGTCTCGCAGTCACTTGACTTGAAATCCGCTAGTTCGAGATCCACTTGTTCGAGATCATTGATCTTCTAAACTAATCCACCAGATCGCTATTCCCAGCGGCCGAGTATCAAAACTCGATTCGATTGACGCAGGCGCCACGGCATCCGGTAACTCAAACGTTAAAACGTTTCTCGACTTTAGCGCACTCGCCTGCACCTTCAGAAAATGAACCGTTGGCTCGCTGTTCTTGAGTACAACTGTTTCAAGCGGCGTTCTATTGAGACTGATCGTCAATCGTTGCTGTGGGTGCTTTCCCGCAACCAGATACGGCATCAACTTCACCTGCAAAGTCTTATTTGAAACGCTCTCCACACTGAAAACGAGTGTCGCTTCGCCGCCATCCGTCCAACGCAACTCTTTCTCGGGACCGCTCCAGCCGTACCATAAGTACTTCGACGACTCAGGGGCTGTCAGTTCGAGCCTTCCCTGAAGCAGCGGAAACTCAGCTGGCAACGGTGGTTGAATCAGTCCCGCCAGCATCTGCGGATCTCGCCAGTCCCACAAGCGATCGGGACGGTTGTCGACGTTTTCAGGGTATACGTTCCACTTCCATGTTTCCCTCGCTGTTGCTCCGCGCGCATTGATCAGAATGCTGACAGCGAGCAACAGCATTCCCATCGCCGCTTGAAAAGACAACCTCCGACGGTCGCGGGACTCTGCTTTAAACATGGCCTCGAGCGCGATGATCGCGAGCAACACAAACCACGGTACCAGACTTGTCATCAGTCGAGGCCCATAACAAAATCCGCCCCACCAGTGATCAAAGCCCGAAATGACGATCATATGACCGACTAGAACAGACAGCGACAACCACACCAGTCGCCTTTCTTCGAGGTAGCGCCGATAACGAACCAGCAGCCACGCGACGAATCCCAACACCGGAAGGTAGATGAAAAGCCCTCGCGAGGGACTTACGAGGTGGCCCACCAACGCTTCGAAGAAAATATTGAAGGAGAGTCGCCGCGCGAGATAGTAGTTCGGCAAGAGCCTGGCAAAGTGATACCAGGAATACGCGATGAAGACTGCTAACCAGACGGCCCCAGTCAGCACGAACGGAAGCAGCTTTTTGCGATGGTAGATCGCGATGTAGACCGTGATGCCGAGAATTGGCAAGTTCGAAGTCGGACGAACGAAATAAGTCCAGGACAGCAGCGTAGCCAACAGCACCGAATGAATTGGTTGCTTTTTAACTTCAGCCGCCACCAGTATGAAAATAACGATTGCGAATAGCAGGATGCCCCAACTGTCACTCCACAATGCTCGAGACGCGGTACTCCAGATTTGCGTACCGAGTGAGCCGCCGATCGCTACGATCAGACTCGGCGTGACTGGTAAAACCAACCGGCTGGTGAAATAGAACAGGACCGCGGTTATAGCCATGAGCAACGACACCAGCAGTCTTTCAAGTCTTATCTCCCCTTGCACGTTGTAACTGCCGTCTGCATTTACCGCAGACACATCCAAAGCTTTCATCACGGCCACAAACGGAACGGAAAGAATCGAACTGCCGGGCGGAAAAAAATAATAGAGATGACCGTTCACCCATTCGAGCTGATAGATATCGCCGTTCTTTAGTGCGTAATCCTGAGGCAATGGTGGATGACGTGGAATTGCATAGGTGTCGAGCGCGAAACTTCGCTTCTCAAATAGACTCTGACTGAGCATCAGGGAGTAATTCGAATCTGTAACCTGCTGCACCGGCGAGTACCAGAAGATTAGAAATGTGGCGAGCAGGATCACTCCGGCGACTATCAAATCCCGCGCCGCCGGCAAAGAGTTTCGGTAAGCCATAGAAATACTGCCAGAAATCGAGTTTCCTCGAAACAGATTGTAGGGGTGTCCCTCCGTGGGCACCCCTCGGTCATCGTAGAACTCTTTACCGAAAAGAGGGGCGACCACGGAGGGACGCCACTACAATCCTGGGCGCGTCAGTTCAATCCAACTCACCGCGACACCCAATTTTCGCCGGTCGGCATTGATCTTAAGATCGCTCGGAGCGGCCGCATCCGGTAACCGCAAGACCAACACATTCTTCTGAGCCAGCAGATTACCCGGCAAATGAGTCTCAATGATCGAGGGTTTGTCATCGCGCAACTCAACGGTTTTCAACGAGCGCTGATTCAGAACTATCTCGAGTCTCTGCAAGTCGTGCTTACCTTGAACCAGGAATGGAGTTAAGCGCATTCGCAACACCGCGTCTGACGGTTCACTCAATGCGAAGATCACCGCCACCTCTCTTCCATCCGTCCAGCGAAAACTTGTTTCCGCGCCACTCCATCCGTAACCCAGAAACTTTTGTGACTCGGGTGAAGTTAGATCAAGTCTCGACTGAATCAACGGAAACTCTTTCGGCAACGGTGGATATAAAAAAGGGGCAAGTAGCTGCGGATAGCGAAGGTCCCAAACTTTCCACGGATCGTGATCGATATCGCCCTGCGCGTTCCAAACCACCCAGGCTTGGTTTGACAACGACCCGATGGCATTTATCGAAATACTTAGGGCCAGAAGAAAGCTGCCTGCAACCAGCACCAGCCTGCTCGATCGCGGTGACTTCTTTTCTTCACTTTGACTCAGCATGGCACGTACGCCAAGCACCGCCAGCAGTACGAACCATGGCACCAGCGGCGCCGTATAACGAGGCCCATAACTCGCGCCTGCCCACCACGGATCAAAACCAGAAATGACAATCAGAAACGAGAGAACAACCGCGACGGCCAGCCACATCAGCCGCCGGGGCTCAATCACTTTGCGATAACGAACCAGCAAGTAACCGATAAACAGAATCACCGGCACGTACACCAACAGACCGCGCGAAGGACTGACCAGATTCCCTGCCAGCGCCGCCCAAAAGTAGGCAAAGCCAACGCGGCTATTCACCCGAAAATAAGTCGGCAAAACAGCATGGTAGTGGGTCCAGGAATAGGCGACGAATAAGCTCAACCACACTGCCCCGGTGATCGCGTAGCGCAGAAACAGTGTTCGGTGAAACAACAGCAGATAGCAGGAGACTGCGACGATGACTACGGCAAAAGTCGGTCGCACAAAATACATCCAGGACAAAAGGTTGGCGACCAGCACCGGATTGAGCCTGCGTCTGCCCAACTCATGGGCCAGTAAGAGGTAGACAACAATTGCGAGTAGAAAAATACCCCATGTGTCAGCCCACAATGCACGGGAAGCCGTACTCCAGATCTGTGTTCCGAAGGCGGCGCCGACAGCGATCACGAGGCTCCAGGAAATGGGCAGCAGCAACCGCGCAGTAAGAAAGAAACAGAGCGCAACACCAGCCATCAACAACGCTGCGAGACTGGTTTCAATCTTCAGCTCGCCTTGCGGGTTGTAGCTGCCGTCAGAATTCCTGGCTGAGATTCCGAACGCGTTTAGCAGTCCTACATACGGTACCGAAAGCACTGAGCTGCCCGGTGGCATGTAGTAGTAGAAATGATCTCCGACTAGTTCAAGCTGCCGAATCTCGCCGTTCTTCCAGGTGTGATCGTGATAGAGGGGCTCATGTCGAGGAATATTGAAGCGGTCGAGCGCAAAGCTCCGGTGCTCAATCAATCCCTGACTCAGCAGCATGGAATAGTTTGAATCGGTAACCTGATGAACGGGAGAAAACCAAAAAATCACCAGGCTTAAGAGAAAGACGAGGGCCCCGGCCAAGGCGTCCACAGGTTTCTGCGTAAGGTCACTAAACCGCATCGGTGGTTTTAGATTCGGGCTCGTTTGTCGTCACAGAGCGTAAGCGGTCAGGGTTGATCTGAAACCGCAGTTCGTCAGCCAGTGCTCTTAATCGATGATCGAGTTGCTGCGTGCGCCGGACAATCGTGTGCAGCACCAGACCGACGGTAACGCACAACATGCCTGAGAGAACCAGAACCACGGCCAGCACCGTCAGCGGCAGTCGCGGAGCCAAACCAGAATGCAGGAACTCATAGGAGACAATAACAGTCGGAATCAGACCAAGCAGCACCAGGATTAGACCAATCCCACCAAAGAAAGTCAGTGGCTTGTAATCGCGGAACAACGTCAGCACCGTGTTGAGGATGAGCAGGCCGTCCCCGATGATGCGAATCTTAGAGAAGCTGCCCTCAGGCCTGGGTGTGAGGTTTACGGGAATCTCTTGAATACGAAACCCGCTGTGTATTGCGGTGATTGTTAATTCGGCTTCGGTTCCAAAACCGCCCTCAAACAACGGTATGCCTTTCACGAATGACCGGTTAAAAGCACGATAGCCCGACAGCATATCGGTGATGCGAACACCCATCGTGAACTGGAGAAGGTAGCGAAAAATTTTATTGCCAAGACGATTCGCCTTCTTGAACTGGCTCGCGGATTCGGGGTGCAAACGCGATCCGACCACCATATCAGCCTCGCCCTGCAGTATCGGCGCAATCAGCCGGTGCACATCGCCGGCCGGGTAGGTTTCATCTCCATCCACCATTACGTAGATATCGGCGTTTATTTTTCTGAAGATGGATTGGATG
>JBGTLE010000239.1:0-5727 GCA_041744295.1 Pyrinomonadaceae bacterium
AGTTGATGGATGGCCGCAAGATCAGTGTGCCGCTTGTATGGTATCCGCGCTTGCTGAATGCTACCGAGTCAGAAAGAAAGAATTGGCGGATCATCGGCGGCGGTTATGGGATTCGCTGGGATGATGTGGACGAGGATTTAAGCACAGAAGGATTATTGCGTGGTGCTCCGGCACCGCCGCAGCCAATAGCGAAGGCCTCATAACCTCCACCCCGCACCGAACGTATTAAGAATTAGTGTAGGGCGGAGAGTAGAGGCAAGCGTGGGGAGAGAGAAGGAGCCGCCACACAATTCTGTGTTGGACTAAGCCGGGTGAGAGACTACTTGGAGTTTGAATAGTTACCTGGAAGAGTGCGGGGCGGGTGGAAGTCGAGCTGGGAGCAGAAGCGAGAGCGGCGCAAGGGGAGCAGCAGAGTTTGAGTGAGGGGCAGCCAGCCGGTTGAGGCTGGTTTTTTTGTTTTGCGACAGAGTTGGGCGCTGAGACGAGAGGAGTTCGCGGGGGTGGTGGGGGAAAGAGGAAGATGATGCAAGCCGGCAGTGGGAGTTTCATGGGTCGCGACCTCTTGGAGCGAGTGGGCCGAGATGGGTGAGAGGCAGACAGCAGTGCGGACAAAGTGGCAGGGGCAGGGAGCGGGTGGGCTTAACTGCTTCGTTGAAAAGTTTTGCTGCTAGTGGCGGAGAGCAGATTGTCTGGCCTTCTGCAGCAGTTGCCGATGAGCGGCAGTGGATTGCGATGGATAGTGGCACCCCCCGAGATACCTTCACCCATCCTGGTCGCGCCAAAACAAAAATCTCTTCATTGAAATAAAAACTCTTGACAGATATCGGGGCCTTTCGGGTTTTTTTAGCGACCCTTTCGCCAGTTTAATGCGCAAAATAAATACTCGAGACTTCCGAGTCGCAACCCGCACGACGTCGCGTGACATAAACCGGCGCATTGCTCTCAACGTGATCCGGGAGCACCAGCCGATTTCTCGTGCGGACTTAGCTCGACACCTAAGTATCACCAGGGGAGTGGTCAGCACTCTGGTGCAAGAGTTAATTGACCAGGGCGTGATCTACGAAGGCGCTACCGGTGAGACTGCCCGCGGACGCAAACCAACCTTCCTGCACATCAGAACTCGCGATCGCTTGGCGATCGCCGTCGATGTTCGTTTCAGCAAGACGTACGTGATGCTTTGCGATTTCTCGGGACGACAACTTGCTCTTGAGGCCCACGACACCATTTTTGAGGTGACGGAGTTCATCAGGGATCTGTCGCTGAGAATCCGCCGAATGATGAAAACACATGGTGTTAAGAACACTTGTGAGGGTATCGGCGTCGTTGTTCCGGGGATGGTGGACCAGCGCACCGGCCTGATTTTGAATGCGCCGGCCCTCGGTTGGCGCGGTGTGGATATACGGGACAAGCTGGCCGCTGCCACGGGACTGCCGGTGCAGATCGAGAATTCAGGGCGCGCCTGCTCGCTAGCTCAACTTTGGTTGGAGCGAGCGGACGCATCGGTTCCGGATAGTTTTGTTTTCATCAGCGTTTCAGACGGCGTCGGCGTCGGCATGGTAGCCAATGGTGAGTTGGTGCGAGGCCACGATCACATCGCCGGTGAATTTCGGACACATGCCGCTGAACCTGGACGGCCCACGATGCATGTGCGGCGCTTCCGGCTGCTGGGAAGCATACATATCAAACCTCGCTACCCTCTCGCGTTATTTTGGGTGGAATTTGTCCCAACTCAATCCAAATAGCCTGCGGGACGCCGAGCAGAGTTCGTTCACGGTTCTGGATCTGATCGCGCGCGCGCGCGGCGGCGATGCGAAAGCGATTGCCGCGATTCAGGCCACAGCACGTTTCCTCGGTCTCGGGCTGGGGACGATCGTTAACATTATTAATCCCGACTGCATTTATTTGGCTGGCGAGATAGCAACCGCGTGGGACCTGATCGAAGGCACGGTGCGTCAGGCGTTGGCTGAGCGCGCGTTGACGGAGAACGCCGCGCGCACGCCATTGCATGTGGGCGTGACACAGGAATCGTTTCGACTGCGGGGGGCGGCGGCACTGATCGCGGCACCGAGTTTTGCAGCACCACGAGTCGCTTAGTGTGTGAACATCAATATGGCTCAACGAGAGCAAGGGGTGCACAGCGTATGAAGCGCAAGTGGATTGTCAGTGACTGATGGTCGTGTTGCTTTACTGGTTTCGAATGCTGTGCCGGTCACAATTGACCACTGACAAGACACGCGCGGCGACCTACCGTCGCGAAGGCGAGCGAATTGTACAGTCGCTGATTGATCGGTACTTGACGCCCGTGAGCGCGGATGACAAAACGCCGGTAGGTGTCTTGCGTCATGGCTCAAGCACCAGGCCTCATGACGGGCGGCTGATCTACGGCGATTATTACCTCCTCGAAGATTTGCTCTGGCTTGAGCAAAACAAGAAGAACTAAGGCTGGGAGAAAGAGAAATCATGAGCACACAAACCAAGACTGCATCGGATCAAAGAATCTTTCGTCGCACCAATGCGCTCAAGGGCAGGCATCTCGCCATCAACCCGGAGAATAGCGCGCTGCAGCATCTGGTCTATGGGCGAGTCATCCTGGATCAAGAGACACCAACGGTTAAGTTTTCGACTGGGACTCTGGAGTCTGGCCTGATCTGTCTGGCTGGAGAATGTACCGTCAAGGCTGAGAGTCAAACAATCGAGTTGGGCTGTCACGACTCGATCTATTTGCCGCGTGATACAGACGTGGAAATAGCGACAGCCAGCGCGGTGGATCTGGTCGAGTGTGCGGCGGCGGTCGAGAATAAATATCCGCTGCAAGTTGTAAGGTACGCAGATGTCGAGAAAGACAGTTCGTTGAAATTCAAGACTGGTGGTCCCTCGACTACTCGAACAGTAAACATCACGCTGGGGAAGAATATTGAAGCAGGACGCATCCTCGCCGGCTTCACAACTTCCGAACCGGGCCACTGGACCAGTTGGCCGCCGCATGAACACGCGACGATGCTCGAGGAGTTATATGTCTATTACGACATGCCGGCGCCCGCATTCGGCGTGCAATTTGTTTACACGAATCCGGATGATCCCGAGTTCATTGGCGTTGTGCGAGACGGAGATGCGGTGATCATGCCCAAAGGGTTTCACCCGAACGTTTCGGTGCCGGGCCATCCGATTAATTTTGTGTGGATGATGGCCGCGCATCGCGAAGTTGAAGACCGCCAGTTTGGAGTTGTCACCGTGCAACCAGGTTTCGATCAGGCGGGCAGTGGTCTGGAAGCGAGCCGAAAGTAGTAAGGTCGAATTGTTGGAGGACGACCAACTTATGCACAAGCGATTAATCATGGTGACGCTCTTCACGATTGTTTCCTGCTTTTCGAGCTCGGCGCAACGAAAGCCGACCGAAGCCACTCGGCCCGTTGGCGTCATGTCAGCGCAGTCGCTCGCTGATCTCAACCGGAAACTGCAACCAGCAAACAAGACAGAAGAGCTAATCGATAGTGCGGGGATGCAGCTACGTGTGGCAGTGCAGCATGAAACAAACAAGACCGGGGCAGCCGCGGAATTGCACGACGCTTCAGACGATGTCTATTACGTGCTGGAAGGCGGGGCCACGCTGGTCCTCGGTGGCAGCCTTGACTCGCCCAGTGAAGTTGAACCGGGAGAATGGCGCAGCCCGCGCATTCTTGAGGGCAAGACTTATGAGATCAAGAAAGGAGATCTGGTCGTCGTGCCGCGCGGCACAGCGCACCAACGCAGCACGCCCAATAAGGAGTTCACAATGATCCTGATCAAGATCTACGCCGAACCTCTGAAGCCGGCAGCGCCAAAACCAACTTCGTCGAGCCAGAAGCCATGAAGAAAGAGATCGTTGCCCCAACGCCGTTATCCGAGCCGTTAAGCGCAACGTCATCGGCTGCTGCCAAAGATGCGTCAATAGCTGCCGGCGCTGAAAGTTTGGGCGCACGCGTCGGGCGTCTCCGCTGGACCATCTGCGCTCTGTTGTTTTTCGCCACCACGATTAACTACATAGATCGACAGGTGCTCGGCATCCTTTCAAAGGATCTTCAAGTCGTATTCCAATGGAGCGAAATCGACTATGGCAACATCGTCGCCGCCTTCAATGCGATGTATGCGTTGGGGTTGCTCATAGCCGGCCGTTTGATCGATCGCTTTGGAACAAAGATCGGGTATGCGGCCGCGCTGATTTTCTGGAGTCTGGCCGCGATGGGTCACGCACTTGCCCGCTCGGCCTTCGGCTTTGGAATTGCACGTGCCGCTCTGGGCTTGGGCGAGGCCGGAAATTTTCCTGCCGCCATTAAGACGACTGCAGAATGGTTTCCCCAGAAAGAGCGAGCCCTGGCCACTGGCATCTTCAATGCCGGGTCCAATGTTGGAGCCATCATGTGCGCCGCTTACTGTTCCCTGGATCGCAAGTAAATCTTTCGAGTGTATTTCGAATGGCGCAACTTGCAGGTCGGCAAATGATCGAACGGGGAGGCGGAAAGATTCTCAACATTGCTTCACTACTTTCATTTCAGGGAGGGATCAGAGTCCCTGCTTCTCACGAACAAATGACGATTATCGAGCGGGGTCGCGTACTCTTTACGATTGGCGACGAACAACGGATCGCTCAGACTGGTGACGTACTTCATTTTCCCCCGGGCGCCTGGCACGGGGCCACGATGCTCGACGAGGAAGTGATTCTAATAGACAGCTTCTCGCCGATACGAGAAGCTGTTTGACCTAAGTAGCGGACGCCACTCTTTGTGGTACTAGTGCGTGTGGGATACAGGAGTTTAGAGTTCAGCCTTCAGGCTGCGGATCTTCCTACCAAACGATCCAAACTAAAGTTTGAACTCTGAACTCGATTGGGACGGAATCTTCGGCGACGAAGGTGTCCGCTGGTTTCATACCGGCGGAATCTTCTGCGCCTTGTCGGAAACTACGCCCCAGGTGGCCCACGAAGCGATGATCTCCGCGCGGAAGCACGAAACGGTCATTTCATATGACTTGAATTATCGCGCTTCGCTTTGGAAAGGTATCGGCGGTCCAGCGCAGGCGCACGCAGTCAACCGCGGACTGGCGCCCTTAATAGATGTCATGCTGGGAAACGAAGAAGACTTCACAGCCGCCTTGGGGCTTGAGGTGGAAGGTTTAGACCTGAATCGGCAACAATCAAAACTCGACGTCTCTGCTTTTCAGAAGATGATTGCGCGCGTGGTCCAGGAGTTTCCTAACTTCCAGGTTGTTGCCACCACTTTGCGACATGCACGGACGGCTACGCTGAACGATTGGGGCGCGGTCTGTTTTGCAAAGGGCGAGTTCTATCAAGCGGCCACGCGAGAGAACCTTGAGATTTTTGATCGGGTTGGTGGCGGTGACTCGTTCGCTTCGGGGTTGATCTATGGTTTGCTCACCGGCAGAGGGCCGCAGTGGGCCGTCGATTGCGGCGCTGCACACGGAGCGCTGGCCATGACGACTCCCGGTGATACGACGATGGCCACGCTTAGCGAAGTTGAAAAAGCAATCAAGGGTGGCACCGCGCGAGTGGACCGATGACAAGAGCATCATGGCGGTGGTTTCCGGTTTGCGCTGAAAGTCGTTAACTAAAAGCGGCAGAGCCACCTCTCAAGAAGCGCGGAGCTTTAGTCCCCACATTCCAACTCTGACAGGTTCTTTCCTAATGAATAAGATCGCCGTTCTCAAACGCATCCGCGACACTGGCTTAATACC
>JBGTLE010000240.1:0-5954 GCA_041744295.1 Pyrinomonadaceae bacterium
AGAAGGAGCGACCTTTCAGATAGAATTGATAGGCCTCGGCGTTGTGCGCGTGTGGCTTGAATAGGCGCTCCTGCTCTTCGCTCGTCAGTTTTAGACGTAGCTTCTCTGAGACGTCCTTCGCAACCGTCCCCTGAAACTTGTGCATGTCAGAAGGTTTTTGGCTGTATTCCTCACCCCAGACCTGCCATCCATTTATCACCTCAACGAGTTCCATCCGGATAAAGATATTCTCACCAAACTGCAGTAGTTTGCCGACAAGCACCGCCTCAACGCCGAGTTCGCGCCCGGCCTCCTGGACATCGACCTCTCGTCCTTTGTACTGGAGAACAGTGCTACAGGCTTTGACGAGCACCTCAGGCATCAACGAAAGACTGTTGACAAGGCTCTCGGTGATGCCATCGACAAGATAATCTGCGTTCGGGTCGGCACTCGCGTTGATTAATGGCAAGACCGCGAGGGATCGGATGTCGCGAGCGACGGGTTCAGTATATCGAACACTATCCGGCACGGTTTCCAACTGATCTACTGAGCCGTTAGCACTTTCATCTATGACTTCAGTTACGCTTGCAACAAAGCGGTAGCCTCGTTTGGGGATCGTCTGAACGTATTGCTCGCCTTCGCTGCCGCCCAAAGCCTTTCTCAGCGTGAAAATGTTCTGGGCCAGGGTGGCTTCCTCGACAAACGTTTCAGGCCAAACGCTCTTCAGCAGCTCCTCTTTCTCCACTATGCGGCCGCTATTCCTGACAAGTACCAGCAGAGTGTCAAAGGGCTTTGGACTAAGTGCCACTGCCTTGCCAGCCCGAAATAATAGGCGCTCGGTTATGTCCAAGCGGAAAGGTCCAAAATCGTAGAAAAGTAAGGCGTTACTGCTCATGACACCTGTGAGAAAGTCTTAATAATTTTTGCAAGCAATTTGAGGGTGCTATAAAGACTTTCAAGCCGCAAGCAAGGTACGGTAGCACAAATCGGGGGGGCCAAATCCTTGTGAAAGAGAGTCTAATGAGCACTGCAAGATCAATTGCAATGTCCCCATTCTAACGCTGCTCTGATTTCAGAAGCAACCCGAAGGGGAGTTTTGTAGGCAATTCAGAAGGGCTGAAGAAGGCTGTACCCGGGATGAGCGCAAGTTGAAGGCGTGTCATGGATAGGAGTCCGTTAGATGGTCATAGCAGCGTTGGATAATGACGCAGAGTGGTATGCGATTCGCACGAAGCCGAATGAGGAAGGCCGGGCTGATATTAACTTGAGGAACTGGCAGGTGCAGACTTTTGCGCCAAAGTTCAAAGAGGTACGCAGTTCATCGTACGGCAGTCAACAAGTCAGCAGACCCTTATTTTCTGGCTACATCTTTGCCCACTTTAATGCCAGTAGCGAGCTTCATAAGATCAATTACACCAGAGGCGTCAAGAATGTGGTCAGCTTCGGCGGCGTTCCTATTTCTATCGAGGACAAAGTGATCAATCTCCTCACGGTTAGGGTAACTGAGGATGGATTCATCCGCATGGACGACGAACTTAAGGTCGGCGACAGGGTTAGGATTAATTCCGGCCCATTTGCAAACCTCGTCGGTATATTCAGGCAGAGGACCAAGGACCAGGAAAGAGTAAAAATACTCCTCGACGCAATGAAGTATCAAAGCCATCTTCTGATTGATAGAAGGATGGTTGAGAGATTGAATTAGGCGAACACTGCCCTGAGTTCGCCGTGTCATCGGACGGCTTGGCTCGATAGCCGCTGACATTCGCCAGGGTTCAATGCTGGTTAGATTCTGAGGTTTGCTGGGGTTTTCCGCCAATTTCGCTGCGGTAGCTCTGCCCCGCGGCTCCGCAAGCCAGTTTGATCCCTAGTTTGCATCCCTAGCTTGGGACTCAACAACTCCCCCCTCTCATCGGCTTCGTTATCGACTGATGCGCACGGCTATCAAATAGATCGTATTCGTTGATGAGGCCGGCCCACTTTGGTGGCACCTTATGGATATCAAGCGTTCTGGAAAATCCAAACTAAGAAAGCACATTCGCACTGCAGTTCTGGTTGCCATCGGCCTGGTGGCCGTCGGCGGGATTACGTATGGAATTACCCGGCTGAAGCCTGCGTCACCAACCCTTGATCGATCCGCCGCCGTGATTGACACCGTCAAGCGAGGCCAGATGCTGCGCGAAGTACGAGGCATCGGCACTTTGGTTCCTCAGTCAATTCGTTGGGTACCAGCACCCGCTGATGGCCGGGTAGAAAGGGTCCTGGTCCAGGCGGGTGTCACGGTTAGCGCCGACACTGTGATATTCGAGCTTTCGAATCCGCAAATAGATCAGCAGGCTATTGATGCGGAGTTTCAAATGAAGGCGGCCCAAGCCGACGGAGAGGTGTTGAAGGTGCGTCTGGAAGGCGACAACATGACGCAGCAGTCCGCGATCGCCACGATTAATGCTGAGTACAGCCAAGCGAGATTGCAGCTTGACACGGATGAGCTGCTCGCGAAACAAGGACTGGTTGCCGAGATTTTGCTGAAGGTTAATCGCGTACGGGTCCGGGATATAGCCAACCGGCTGAAGGTCGAGCAGGCACGCCTCGCGATCAGCGGTAAAGCAACGAAAGCCCAAATGAACGCTCAAGATGCTCGCATTCAGCAGTTGCGCGCGCTAGCCAATCTGAAAAAGGAACAGGCTGAGGCCTTGAAAGTGCGCGCCGGTACCAATGGTGTGCTGCAGCAGGTCTCGGTGCAAGTGGGCCAGCAAGTAACTCCTGGATTCGACATGGCGCGAGTAGCCGATCCCGCTTCGCTCAAAGCTGAACTGAAGATTGCTGAGACTCAAATCAAAGACGTCACAGTTGGCCAACCCGTCTCCGTGGACACGCGCAATGGAGTTATCCAGGGACGAGTCTCGCGCATAGATCCGGCGGCGCGTGAAGGCACTTTTGTGGTCGACGTTGAACTAACCGGACCGCTGCCTGCCAGTGCACGTCCAGATTTGAGTGTCGATGGAACGATCGAGATCGAGCGTCTCTCCAACGTTTTGTACGTTGGTCGGCCCGCCTTTGGGCAAGGGCAACAAACCATCGGCCTGTTTCGTCTGAGCCCCGATGGCCAGGAAGCTGTGCGGACACAAGTAACGCTGGGCCGTAGCTCGGTCAGCACGATAGAGATAGTTAGCGGACTGAGCGAAGGCGATCAAGTGATCTTGTCTGATACGTCGGCGCTGGATAGCTATGACCGTATCCGCGTGCATTAGGAGAAGTGGAGTTGCTTTGGGGCTCAACCGCGTATCAGCGAAGGTACAGCGTAGCGAAGTCTGCGCGTAACTGCTGGAAGAAATTGGGGCCCGGGTACAACTCGCCACCGACGTCGGGTCCGTGGTGTTCAATAAGAGTAATTAGTATTTACAAACCTTGAAGGAGACGCCAATGATCTCATCTGATTCACTGATTCATCTTTCAGACGTTAAGAAAATTTTCCATACCGACGAATTCGAGACACACGCGCTTTCCGGCATTAACCTGGAAATCCAGAAGGGCGAATACATCTCGATTGCGGGCCCATCTGGCTGTGGCAAGTCCACACTCCTGTCGATTCTGGGGTTACTTGATACGCCAACCGATGGTGAGTACATTCTCAATGAAACCTCGGTTGAGGACCTTTCTTTGTCTGAGCGTGCGCGCATTCGCAATCGCGAAGTGGGGTTCATCTTTCAGAGCTTTAATCTGATTGGCGACCTAACGGTCTATGAAAACGTTGAGTTGCCGCTGACGTATCGGGGCATGAGATCCGGCGAGCGGAAGAAGCGCGTTACTGAGGCGCTGGAGAGCGTCGGCATGGGCCATCGCGCCAAGCATCTG
This sequence comes from Pyrinomonadaceae bacterium, assembly GCA_041744295.1. Classification (GTDB taxonomy): domain Bacteria; phylum Acidobacteriota; class Blastocatellia; order Pyrinomonadales; family Pyrinomonadaceae; genus PSRF01. The sequence goes on from JBGTLE010000240.1 coordinate 3,832, forward strand.
CCAAGTCAACTCTCCGGCGGCCAGCAACAGCGTGTGGCAGTGGCGCGTGCAGTCGGCGGCCAACCGAGCATCCTGCTGGCCGACGAGCCCACCGGCAATCTGGATTCAACCAACGGCGAAGCAGTGATGGAACTTTTGCGCGAGCTGCATCGCGGCGGGGCGACGATCTGCATGGTGACCCACGATGCGCGCTACGCGCAGCATGCTGATCGCATTGTGCACCTGTTTGACGGCCTCATTGTTAAAGAAGAAGCCGGAGCTAATCCGCGGGAAGTCACTAAAGCACTGGTTGCTTAAATTAGCCCGAGTAAAGGCTGGCTCCGCAGTGGATGGTGACTTGACGAGAACGACCTAAACTTTTGCGAGGAGACAATACTGATGAAAGAAGAGCGAGAAGACACGACGATCTACAAGGTTGTGATGAACCACGAAGAACAGTACTCCATTTGGCCGGCTGACCGCGAGAATGCGCTTGGTTGGAACGATGTGGGAAAGACTGGTCCTAAGGAGGAATGTCTTGCTTACATCAAGGAAGTTTGGACAGACATGAGGCCGCTCAGCTTGAGAAAGAGCATGGCTGCACGGGCCCAGGCTGTGCCAGGCGGCTGAGACGGGCGCTGGGAAGCCAGGGTAGTCTGAACCTCCTCTCGACCCCCGCTCACAGTCTTTGGCGGTATTGCGGATCCCGAACCCCCAGCCGAGGAGCTTCAATTCGTAGTTGAGCAGACGAAAACTGTATTTTCCCTTCACACGTTTGCGGGTGATCATTTCTTCCTCCATGCCACCCAACTAGATATGCTCCGCATCATCGCCCAAAAGCTGGCCCCTGTGACTCGTCAAGTCAGTGCTTGACCAGCAGTGTGCCGGTGCAGGTAGTTTCCCAGAGTAAGTACCGGGACTATGTTCCCGCGAGTTTGCGATCTCGCTTCGGCGCGGTGTTGATTGATCTTTAAGCTTTTGTTACTCGCTGTGATCCGGAACAAAGCGGGTCGGAAAAGGGTTATCAATTGAGGAATCAGAAGAGCATTGAAGATTGGCGAACGTCGATAGATGCCGTTGACAGCGAGTTGCTTTGCTTACTTAACCGGCGGGCCGAGATGGCCCTTGAAGCTGGAAGAGCGAAGATAAGCGCCGGCTTACCGATATGCGACGGCCAACGAGAACGCGACGTCATTGAGCGGTCGTGTCGCGCCAACCCAGGCCCGCTTGACGGAACCGCGGTAGAGAAGATTTTCCGGCGCATCATCCGCGAGACACGGAGCATCGAGGTGCGTCATGCAAGCGGAAACAACCTGAATCCAAAACCCGATGAAAGAATGTAAAGAGGGGTAGGAATCATGATTATAAAGATGACAGCAAGAGCTACGAATGAGGAGATCAACCACGTCGTCGAGAGAATCGAAGAGTGTGGCTATCAAGCGCACGTTATTCGGGGAACCGAACGGACCATCATCGGCGCTGTGGGAAGCAACAGCCACAGAAGTGAGTTGGCGGCCCTGGTTGCCGCCTCAGGCGTCGAAGAGGTCATTCCCATTGTGCACTCGTTCAAGCTCGTAAGCCGCGAGCTCCGACGCGATCCCACGGTTGTCGAGGTCGGCAAGGTCAAAATAGGAGGAGGGAATATAGTTGTGATGGCTGGGCCCTGCTCCGTCGAGTCGCGTGAACAGTTGCTGGAGACGGCTTATGCGGTGAAGGCCGCAGGGGCCAACATGCTACGCGGAGGAGCATACAAGCCGCGGACCTCCCCTTACGACTTCCAGGGCTTAGGGGTTGAAGCGCTCAAACTGCTCAAAGAAGCAAGCGAGAATACCGGGCTGCCTGTCGTTACAGAAATAATGAGCACCGAGGACGTAGACATTGTGGTCGAATACGCGGACATGCTGCAGGTAGGCGCCCGCAACATGCAGAACTTCGCGCTGCTGCGCCGCCTGGTAAAAGTGCCCAAACCACTTCTTCTCAAGCGCGGGCCTTCAGCGACGATCAAGGAATGGCTGTTAGCCGCCGAGTACCTGCTGGCAGGCGGTCACCCGCACGTCGTGTTATGCGAGCGTGGAATCAAGTCCTTCGACACAGAAACGCGCAACACCCTCGATCTTTCGGCTATTGCGCTAGTGAAGGAGTTG
>JBGTLE010000241.1:0-21424 GCA_041744295.1 Pyrinomonadaceae bacterium
AATCTCACCCGACGAATATCAAAGCGCCGACAAGTCGGACGCTCTCCAAAGGCTCCGCATTCGAGTTGACCTCTATTTTCTGGGTGGCCGGCTGGGTCTGATTTCGATACGACTGGGAAGGCTTCTTTCGTCGTGATGGAGCAGATCGAGCACCACACGCGCGATGTCTGAAGGTTGCAGTTGCCAGCTTTTCTCCTCGCTGGGCTGGTCGCCGCCAAATTCAGTATTCACTGACCCAGGCATGATGTAACTCACTTTGATTCCATCGTGTCGTACTTCCTGCATCAGCGCCTCGCTGAATCCGTTGAGACCAAACTTAGAAGCGTTGTACGCAGCCATTCGCGGATGAGGATTCGCACCTGCCAGCGATGAAATGTTGATGATGTAGCCGGCGCCCCGTCTCTTCATCAGCGGAATCGCTTCGTGGCAACAATAGAAAACGCCGAAGACATTGGTTTCGAGTATTGCCTGAAAGTCCTCCGGCGTCATTGCTTCGACCGTTTCAAATATTCCGATGCCGGCGTTGTTAACCAGAACGTCCACACCACCTAGTTCCGCCGCGGTGTTTTTGATGAAGGACTTTACCTGCTCATAGTCGCGCACATCGCAAACTGAACCGGTCGCTCGTCCCGGCCTACTGCTATTCAGATTGGCAACGGCCTTTGCGATCTCCTTCTCTTTGCGGGCGCTGATCGAAACAGTCATCCCCTCGCGAACGAGTGCTTCTGCTATTCCGTAGCCGATGCCCTTCGTGCCGCCGGTGACGATTGCGACTTTGTCTTTCAGATCCATAGTTCACTCATCAAGATGCGGCTTGGATCCCAAGACCGACTCGCAGATCCTAAGCGGAGAAACCATCCACCCAGATTACGCAGATGATACAGGGACAAACTTCAGGAAAAGAAAGCAGCTAGACCGGTTAGCTTCTGATTGCTGCTGTCCCCATCTTCTTTTGTCATCCGCATAATCTGCGCAATCTGCGTAATCTGTGGATAGTGGTGCTGGATCTTACTCCGCGAGCTTCTGTTTCAGGCGTTCGTTCACGACTCTCGGATTGGCTTTGCCCTGCGAGGCTTTCATGACCTGACCGACGAAGAATCCGAACAGCGCTTCCTTACCGGTGCGATAGCTGGCGAGCTGCTGCGGATTCCCTCCAATCACTTCGTCAATGATCCGATCGATTTCGGTGGTGTCGCTAACCTGTGTTAGCCCCTGCTCCGCAACGATTGCCGCCGCGCCTTTGCCGGTCTTGAACATTTCCACCAAAACGTCCTTGGCCTGCTTGCCGTTGATCTTGTCTTCGTCAAGCATGCGAACAAGCGCACCTAGTTCCTCGGGTGGAACCGGTGATTCGCCCGCAGTCACGCCCGCACCTTCAAGCTCGCGAAGTAATTCGGATCTGATCCAGTTCGCAGCGGTTCGGGGATTACCGGCGGCTTTCGCAGCCTGCTCGTAGTAGTCAGCCAACGATCGCTCCGAAGTTAACTGCGCAGCATCGCTGAACGACAGCTCGTATTCTTCCGAGAAGCGCCGGCGCCTTGCCTCTGGTAATTCCGGCATTGATTTCTTGACGCCTGCGATCAGCTCATCTGAAACAATCAAAGGCGGCAGATCCGGCTCTGGAAAGTAGCGATAGTCGTGCGCTTCTTCTTTGGATCTCATCACGCGAGTTTCCATCGCGCGCTCGTCCCAAAGGCGGGTTTCCTGCGACACGCGCCCGCCTGATTCAAGCAGACTTATCTGGCGATCGACTTCAAACTCGATCGCCCGCTGCATGAACCGAACTGAGTTGAGGTTCTTCAACTCGACTTTGGTACCAAACTCTTCCCCGATTCGCCGGACCGAAACGTTCGCCTCGCAACGCAAGTTTCCCTTTTCCATGTCCGCGTCTGACGCCCCTACCCACTGCAGCGCGCGCCGCACGTGATTGACGTAATCGTACGCTTCCCATGAAGAACGGAATTCCGGCTCCGTAACAATTTCGGCGAGTGGAGTGCCGGCGCGATTGAGATCGATATATGAGTAGCGATCGACGTGGGGCAAACCTTCGTGGACGTTCTTGCCGGCGTCCTCTTCGAGATGCAGCCGCGTGATCGTGATCTTCTTCGGTAACCACTCCACGGGGTGACCAGCGTCATCGCGTTCGGCAGTCATGATCTCAAGTTCACCGTTAGCGGAAAACGGCTGATCGAACTGAGAGATTTGATAGCCCTTAGGCAAATCCGGATAGAAATAGTTTTTGCGGGCAAAGATGGACTGATGGTTGACCCTCAAACCAAGCGCCAATGCCGCACGCGCGCCCAACTCCACAACCCGGCGGTTAAGCACCGGCAGAGCACCGGGCAATCCTAAACAAACCGGACACGTGTTTGCGTTCGGTTCGTCGCCGAAACGTGTCGAGCAACCACAGAAGATCTTGGATTCCGTGCTCAACTGAGCGTGAATCTCAAGTCCGATAATAGTTTCCCAGGTCATAAAGAAGTTTGTAGTTTCTAGTTTCGAGTTTCAAGTTCTAAGGATCGATGTTTGGTGCCGTGAGACAATCAACTCTTAGTTAGTGTGCTTTCTTAGTTAGTGTGTTTTCTCAATCACAAGCTTCGTCCAGAGTTCGACTGGAGATCAGAACTCGAAACTTGAAACTTGAAACTAGAAACTAGAAACCTCCTCGAATAAAACTACTCCGTTTGCAGGGGAAACGACGGGCGAAGTATAGCACCGGCGAAAACTCGCTCTGAAATGGTCAGCGCACTTAATTAAATCCTGGAAAATCTTTGCAAAATTCGGCGAGAGTCTGATATACAGTGCCTTCCAATCCGACTACCTTTTTATCAGGTTCTTCCTCGCGTTCTGCGGTCGCATCAGAAGTTCTCAATGCACTGCACGGGTTCTCAACCTTTCTCGAAGGAGAGTGAATACCAATCATGGCAAAGACGGTTTGCAAGATTCTAGGTGTTGTCTTCGTGCTGGTAGGACTCTGTGGCTTTGCTGCACCGAATCTGCTGGGCGCCCACCTCAACACACCGCACAACCTTGTGCATATCGTGTCAGGCATCGCGGCGTTGTATTTCGGTTTTGCCGGATCGTTATCCGCGGCCCGTGCATTTTGTTTGATTTTTGGAGTTGTGTATTTGGCGCTTGGAATTCTTGGGTTCGCGATGGGCGGTCCAGACGATCGCATGTGGATGGTCGGTCCCTTGGAATTCGGAACCGCCGATCACGCAATTCACGTGATACTCGGTGTCATCTTCTTAGCGGGGGGACTGTTTACAAAGAAGTAGCTGCGATCAACTTGCAGCTGAAAAGTTTCAGGTTGCCAGGACGAGTTCGGTAAGCTGACGCAATTGCGTCCCGCGAACTCGCACTCGGCAACCTGATTCTGTTTGGTCCGTGGTCGCATCAGAACCGCAAGCGGCAGCGACCGGGCCGTCTCCGAAGATGCCCTTAGCATTTGAAAAGTGTCTTTTCCAAACTCGGTGTCACGAAAGTGCTTCTGGCGGATCGACCCGGTCGCTGCCGCTTGCGGTTCTGATTTGACAACGGACCACTAGAAACGCAGATTCACCCCAGCCCGTCCCAAAATCCCCGGCGCCCGAAAACCATTTTCGTAGTACGTCTGATTGAAAAGGTTTTCCCCTCCGCCAAAGAACACGGCGGTGACCCCTTCTGAAATGCGACGCTCGTAACTCACAAACAGATCCGCTTTCGAGTATCCCGAAAACGTTAACTCCGCCATCCGAAACGGAAAGTTACTTTCGAATACAGGGGCGATGTAATCGCCAGTGTGATTCACGTCAAAGTTGATCAGGAACGAACGATAACGCTGGTTGAAACTGAATCCCACCTGGTGCTCCGGAATCACGTACTCACGTTGCAAGCCGCTAGTCGTAGTCGCGCGGTCACTGTTGGTAAACGTGTAGGAGGCACGAATCGAAGCACCCTTCCACGGAGTCGTGTTCGCAAACGTTTCCACACCTCGCGCCAGACCACCCGGCCGGTTGACGTAACCACTGAAGCGGCCCAGGCCCAACGGGTCGTTCAAGAAGCCCGTAAAGACGATCGTCCGTTGGAGTCGAGAGTAGAAGTAAGTCACGCCCAACAAAACCCGATCTTGCGCCAGTCGCTGGTCTATCCCTCCGTCAATGCTTAGCGATTGCTCCGCCTTCAGCGTGGGATCGCCGAACCGAGTCAATCCGGCGCCGGGAAACGTGCCCGCTCCAAATCGCTCGAACAAGGATGGCGCACGAAAGCCATTGCCCGCGTGGACTCGCAACTTTGTATTCGTCGAGCGAATGAAATATGCAATAGCGCCGTCACCGGTGATTGAATTCTGTGGCGAGATGGCGCTTAGGAACCCGGGCCGATCGTCAGCATCAACTCGAAACAGCTGTCCGCGAACTCCGACCAAAAACTGAAGACGATCATCAAACAATGAAAGCTGGTTCTGCGCGAATAGCGCGAAAGTTCGCTGACGATCCGTGGTGTTGTTGAAAGCACTGAAGGAAGGCAGTGATTGCTGAAAAAGAGATTCGCGTTCGAACTCGATCCCGACCATCGTCACGTTCTTCTTACTAAAGGCGAGTTGCACGCGAGCATCAAGAGTATCGGTCGATCCCTTATTGACGTTTATGAATTCAAAGTCACCAAAGGGATAGAAAGCTTGAAACGCTGGATTGATGTTGGGCCCGTTATAGTTTCGTCGGTTGCTGGAGACGCGCTGATAAGCGACCGAGTAAGAGACTTTTTCGTTTATCTCTTGAGAGAGACGGATCGATCCGACCAACAAACGATTGCGGCGACCTTGATCAGGATTGTCAAAGTCGGGTTGAAAATTCACTCCGGCTATCGCTTTGGGAAAACTTTGCCCAGACGCAAAGGCAGCCGGTAGCGCGAAGGGACTATCGTTAGTTCGGGCATTACTGATGGTCCCGTAGACATTTCCCGCCAGCATGATGCTTTGCGTTGGATGAAACTGTAGGCGCCCGCCACCGATGGTGTTCCCGTATTGATCGTCACCATCAATGCCTTTGCGCACGTCAATCCGGTTCAAGGCAAAGCTGTAGCCGACACGATTGGTTCCACCGGCGCCCTTAAAACGCTCGCGAAACGTTGTCAGCGATCCCGCCTCAAAGCCGGCTTCGAAATGCGGCTTTCCCGCACCAGTCACGGGCACAAGGTTTACCACCCCACCGATCGCATTCGTGCCGTAGATGGAAGATCCCGAGCCGCGCAAAACCTCTACTCGTTCAAAGTTCGTCGGCGCCAGATCTGTAAAGAGCGAAACTGCCGAGCCGTTGATGTCCGAAGCATCGCGGACGCGAAGACCGTCAAGCAGCAAGGCGGTATCAAAGGCGCGTAGGCCTCGCAGTCGCACTGTTGTAAGCGCGCCGGGCGAGCCCTGTTGTTGAATCCGCAATCCCGGGGTGCCGCGCAAGTCATCGGTTAACTGCAACAGATGACGGGCCTCGATCTGCTGCGCGTCGTACACCGTCACGACCTTGGCGACCTCGTCGATACGCTGCGGCGTGCCCGTGGCTGTAATCACTACGCTTTCGCTAACCGCGGCCACCTTAAGTTGGACGGATAACTGCCTGAACTCACCAGGTTCTAACGAAATCTCCTCCGAGGTGAAACTGGAGAATCCGCTGGCCTTAACCTCGAGCAAGTACTGACGTTGCTTGAGACCAGTGAAGGTAAACGCACCTGATTGACCAGTCGTGGTGCTCAGTTGCATTCCACTGCGCGATGTAAGACGGACGTCGGCGTTCGGGATCTTCGCACCCTGTTCGTCGCTCACCGTTCCTGAGATCTCTGCCTTCGTCTGCGCGTAGCTGGTACTGGAAATTGAAAGTACAACGACAAACGTCGTTACCGCGGTAAGTAATCGACCGGCCTGTAGAAATGTGTTCATGTTAGCTTCTCCTGCCCGACGCAGTGCGAGCGAAAAGAGCAATGAAAAGGTTTCCTGACTCGCGGATATGATTCTTCTCAAGAATCGCCTTCGCTCCCTGCCTTCCCATCTCGCTCGAGACAGTGGTTAGAGTCTGGGAGCTATGTGCCGCTTACAGTTGCGCGGGCAGTGACGGCATTCAACCGTCTTCCCTTTTTCTCTGCTCTGGGTTTCAAAGACCACCGAGTGCTTTATGCACCGGCGTTATTCTAGGCACGCCCGAAATCGGATGTGCATCTACCAAAACTTCAATTGCAAATGCCTGCCCGAGTAGCTTAGGCGTTAGCACCTCGGCAGGACCGCCATAGGCGAGCGTAGCCCCGTCCTTCATTAGCAGAATGTGATCTGCGAATTCGGAAGCCAGGTTCATGTCATGCGTCACGACCAATGCCGCTGCGCGATCTCGGTCGCAACGACTGCGAACCAACGCGAGAATCGCGGCCTGATGGGCCAGGTCCAGGTTGGCAGTGGGTTCATCCAAAAGCAGGTTCCCTGCTTCCGTTGCCAGTGCCCGCGCCAGGACGGCTCGCTGGCGCTCTCCTCCTGACAATTCGCTGAGCAGACGCTTGCTCATATTCTCAAGATCCGTATCGCGCAAAACCCTTTGCGCGCATTCGAGATCGCCCGCTGTCTCCCAGCCCCACGCGCCCTTGCCGGCCCATGCAAAGCGTCCGCCCAGCACAAACTCAAGGACTGTAACCGGAAAACGTAGATCGGCTTCCTGCGCCACCACTGCGATGCGTCGTGCTATCTGGCTTCGCGAATAACGGTGCAAAGACTTGTCAGCGAGGATTATTTCGCCCGCAGTGGCTTTCAGTCCGCCATTCAGGGTTCGAACCATCGTTGATTTCCCTGCTCCGTTTGGTCCAACGACTGCGGTCAACTCACCTGGAGTTAATCTCAGTGATACGTCCGACACCGCTAATCGCGAGCCGTACTTCACCGTAACGTTTCGAGCTTCGAGCATCGGTTTTCGCTTACCCGCGTTTCAATAAATAGATGAATAAGGGCGCGCCGATAATTGCCGTGATGGCGCCTACCGGCAACTCTCGCGGAGCAATCACTGTTCTGGCAATCGTGTCGGCAACTACTACGAATACCGCACCGGAAATTGCAGCTGCGGGAACAGTCATTCGGTTATCTCCGCCGAGCGAAAGACGGACGAGATGAGGAACCACCAAGCCTACATACCCGACCGAACCGCTGGCCGCCACTGAACTGCCAACCAGCAGGCTCGCTGCGACAAAAACAATGAGTCGCACCCGCGAGACTTCAACTCCCAAATCGAATGCATCGCGCTCTCCCAGCATTAAGAGATTCAGGGAGCGTGCATTCGCTGCGAGCACCGAGGTGCAAAGAACCGCCACCACGATTGCAATTACCAGAAGTTCATTCGTGGTCCCGGAAAGATCACCGAGCAACCAGAACGTGAACGAACGAATGCGCGTTGCATCCATCAAGGTGGTGACGAAAACGATCACTGAGGAAAGGAACGTCGTCACGATTACCCCAGCAAGGATCAATCTTTCAGGAGTAGCTCCGGTGCGTCCATGCGCCAGGCGGTAGACCAGAAGCGTCGCTAACAAGGCGCCCGAGAAAGCCATCAGCGGACGCGCCCACTCGAAGGAGCCTAAAAAAACCAGGGCGAGCATCGTACCTACCGCCGCGCCGTTCGAGATGCCGAGTAGATATGGTTCCGCTAAAGGATTTCTGAGGAGCGCCTGGTAACTTGCACCGGCTGCCGCCAGAGACGCACCAACCGAAGCACCGAGCAGGATTCGAGGTAATCGAATATTCAGAAGAATTAACGACTGGTCCGACGTCAATCCACAATCGCCTCTTCCTAAAGTTCCGATTGCACAGATAGAACCGCCGACAGGTAACGTTTCACTGCCCAGCAGGGACATCAACACGATCAAGACCAGCAGTCCTAACAGAAGCAGCGAACACACGACGAGGGTCTTACGCAGCGTCATCCGCGCGCCTTGAAAGGTAATCTGGCTCTGTGGCTCTTCAATCGCGACGGTCATCATTTATACAATTCGGGATGTAAGGAACGCGCCATCTCTTCCAGCCCAGTAATTGAACGCGGCCCCGGTCGAGACAGGTGATCAGCGTTGATCTTATAAACCCTGCCGTTGGTCACCGCCGGCGAACTCTTCAGAGGGTCAGCCACGAACGAGTTTGTGTCCCCCAGCGAGCCACCCGTGGGCAGAATAATCGTCTCAGGCCGAGCGGCCAACGCGGACTCGGCGCTGAACTTGGGCCAGGCGCCGGGCACTTCTGCCGTCACCGATTTTCCTCCCGCGCGCCTGATCAGATCGGTTACGAAGGAATCCCGACCGGCTGTGTAAAGTGGTTGGGCGGATACCTGATAGAACACTGCTACAGGGGCTGCGGATTTCACGGCATTCTCTACTGCGTTTGTCCGTGCTCGAAGATCCGTCAAGAGAGTTTGGGCAGCTGAACTCTGATTAAGCAGTTCACTTAGGCTGGCAATCGAGTGAAATACACCGTCGAGATCATGCGGATCCGACACGTAGACAGCGATGCCCTGATCATTTAATTGTTTAGTGAAGGCCTCGAGTTGAGACGCAGTCGAAACCAGAACGACTTGCGGACGCAGGGCAATAATTCGTTCGATGCTCGGATGAAGGGTGTCACCGATCTTTTCGACCTGGCGGGCCTGAGCGGGATAGTCACAATAAGTGGTATTCCCTACCAGCCGATCGCCGGCGCCAATCGCGTAGACGATCTCAGTCAAGTTTGGAGCGAGTGAAACTAATCGATCGACTCGGGCCGGAACCGAGAGCGTCCGCCCTGCTTCATCCTTGAATTGACGGAGTTGTGCGTTGCCCGGTTGATAGTTCCGTGGCGCACAGCCGACCACACAAACCAGGAGCAAAGCGATTAAGTAAGTTCGATTCAGACGCAAAAGTCCCGCCAATTCCTGCTCGCAGAACAGGCTACTGGCGGGACATAAAAGTTAAGACCCGTGCTGCCCAAACGCCTTTCCGCGAGCGTTCAAAAGCTGCAAAGCACCTTAGGCAGGTCTCCTGGCTTAGAGAATCACTGGACCCGATTCTCTTTCACAGTGGCGCGACCGCGCGGGAATCTCACCCGCTTCCCTATTCTCCCCACAAAACTTGGGGCACCCAGGCACTTTAAATAAAAAGATCAATCAATCCATCGAGACGCGGCGGAAAGTATCACGCGCACTGGTGCGAGTCAAACGCGTTCTAAGCACGCAGGCGTTGCGTCATTTCAATTTCTCGCTTGAATGATCGCGAACACTGCGATCCCAGGTTGCTGTGATTTCGAGAGCTGCGAGTCTTATCTCACATTCTTATTCTGACCGCAAAAGGTCAATCTTTCCTCATGCTGTAGGGATCAAGGGTGACATTTCCCGCCAGAGCGTGACCGATACCAGTTCCGAGTCTGTTGAGAAACGCGCGATCTCCGTTACGAGCCAGCTTCTGAACCATCTCAAGCAATACGCTGGAGACTGTCCCTCCCTGAAGACTCTGAACGACCAACACCAATGCCTTCTCAGGATCAGTGTCGACCAACGAGAGAGCGATCTTCGCAAGCTGATCTGAAACAGCACTACGATCGCTGAACTGCGTAAACCAGGCGTTACTCTTAAGCGAAATTTCAGATTTGCCTGCGGCAGTTGGCTTTGCCTCCGCTTGAAACTCCTTCTGGAGCGTCGTAGCCTTTTCTGGATTCATTTGTGCATAGAGGCCCAGAACCTCAGTTCGCAAGGTAAAGGCTGTATGCCGCTGGTACCAACTCGCTTCTTGCTCCGAGCCTCACTGCTTCAGGTCGACAAGGGCAATATAAAGTAGGCGCATTGCCTCGTCGTGCTGAGACGTTGGCAGGATCTTCGCTGCATAGAGCAAGAGTTTGACTCTCTGCGGGATGTCTCGCACCTTGGACGCATCCCGAGCACACCGCGAAATAGAAGTCAGCGCAAGAGAATAGTAATCGTACTCTGCAGCAGCCAACCTGTTCTGCGCTGCACACTCCGGCCAGAGCCGAAAAAGGCTGAGTCCGATCAGAATGGCGACCAAAGCAAGCGTTCTAGCTATTCGCGGTATATGATTTTTCCTCACAATTTTACTGAAGAGAATGACGACACGTTGTTTGCCGAACTCTTCCATGTGCCACCAGCGACCAGCTAGTTTTGCGGCGGTTCCTCTAGTCCCGGCTTGCACTTTTCCACGCATCTCTTGTCTGCTTGCACACACGCGTTTATGCAGGACTGACTCCCGTGGCAATCGCTCTGACACGATTGCAGGGTGGCAAGACAACGATCTTCCCAATCGCCTGCACCGCAAACCGTAGAAACCTGATCTGTAGAGGCGGTAATGCCAAGGGGGATTACGCGCCCTGCAGTAGTTGAATACATTCTGTTCGGGCGGTCAACTTTGCTTCGTTATCAATCGTCCAGTAAGATTCGGCCAAACTTCAAACAGAAAGAATGTTTCCAAAACAAAATGATTAAGACTGTCGAATGGACAAGCGAAGGTGTGCGGATGCTCGACCAGCGGCTGCTGCCTACCGAAGAGAAGTACTTGATGCTGCGATCGTATGACGAAGTAGCGGAAGCGATTCAAAAAATGGTTGTCAGAGGAGCGCCGGCGATTGGCGTCTCGGCTGCGATGGGGTTGGCGTTGGGCGCCAGTCAATCGGTCGGCATGTCAGTAAGCGATCTTGAAGACGATTTTACTTACATGTCGGAAGTAATGGGAAGAGCCAGACCGACGGCCGTAAATCTCTTTTGGGCGATCAAGCGAATGCGCGCCCGATTTGATCTGGAGAAGGAAAAGACAAAGGACGTCAAATCCATAAAAGCGAGCTTGGTGGACGAGGCTCGCAAGATATTCGCTGAAGACTTAGCAGCAAATCGAGCCATCGGTCGCTTCGGTGCTGACCTTGTAAAAGACGGTGCCACAATCCTTACTCATTGCAATGCCGGAGCGTTGGCAACCGCGGGCGATTACGGTACTGCGTTGGGAGTGGTAAGAGGAGCTCGCGATGCGGGCAAGAGAGTCGCGGTGATCGCCGACGAAACCCGCCCATTTCTGCAGGGCCTGCGTTTAACTGCGTGGGAGCTGGCTAAAGACAACATTCCCGTAACTGTGATTACGGACAACATGGCCGGCCATATTATGAAAAGCGGAAAGGTTGATATCGTGATCGTCGGTGCCGATCGCATCGCGGCTAACGGCGACACGGCAAACAAGATCGGAACTTACATGGTTGCGGTACTCGCAAACAAACACAACATTCCGTTCTATGTTGCCGCGCCTATCTCTACTCTTGATCTTACACTTGCAACTGGTGAATCGATTCCCATTGAAGAACGAGACGGTAAGGAGATAACGCACATTGGCGGCAGTCAGATGGGGCCAGAAGGACTTAAGGTTGAGAACCCGGCGTTCGACGTAACTCCTAATGATTTGATTGCTGCGATTATCACCGATAGGGGAATTGCTCGAGCGCCGTTTGAGAGCAGTTTAAGAGAGCTGGCTGGTGAAAAAAGTTTGCGGTCGCCGGCTTAAGACTTTGGTGCAAAGCGACTTTGTTTCCACCAATCGATGGTCGGCAGCAATCCTTCGCGCAACCCCACCTGCGGTTCGAATCCGAGGAGCTGACGAGCTCGCGTGATGTCGGCCTGGCTGTGCTGGACATCACCGGCACGTGGCGGCAGGTATTCCGCGCTGATGCCAGTCGTGCCTGTAATCCCCTGCAACGCTTCCAGCAACTGGTTCAGTGAAATCCGATCGCCATTTGCGATGTTCATCATCTCACCGATTCCTGCCACGGTTTCCGCAGCCCTCAGATTCGCATCAACCACGTTAGCGATGTAAGTGAAGTCTCGTGTTTGCTCGCCGTCGCCGTAAATTTTCGGCGGCTTCCCCGTTAGTAACGAATCAATAAACTGCGAAATCACTCCCGAATAAGCGGAGCTTGGATCTTGCCGCGGTCCAAACACGTTGAAGTATCTCAAGGAAACAGTTTCGAGGCCATAGACTCGAGTGAACACCTGGCAATAGTATTCGCCAACCAGTTTCGCGACGGCATAGGGCGATCGCGGGTCGGGTGACATCGTCTCGACTTTGGGGAGTGTGGGCTGATCGCCGTAGGCGGAACTCGATGCTGCATAGACGAGTCGCCGAACGCCTTTGGTGCGAGCTCCATTCAGCAAGTTCAAGGTTGAGTCAACACAAGCAATGTGCGTCTGTTTTGGTTCCAGAACTGAGCGCGGAACCGAAGGAATCGCGGCCTCGTGAAATATCAGTTCTACGTCTTCGAGCGCACGCAAAACCGCGTCTTCGTCTGCGAGTGTCTCCTGAATGAAATCAACATCACCATCGATCTCCTCGATATTCTCGAGATAGCCGGTTGAAAGATTATCGATGATCCTGACTCGCGCTCCGCTGGCCGCGAGCGCAGATGCAATATGAGAGCCGATGAAGCCTGCTCCACCTGTGACTATAGCAATTCCTGAAAGGGGCATAGTTTTGAAATGACTGTCGAGGGATTAGCTTGTTTTTTACCTGCCGACACCGACGTAACTAAACCCTAATTCCCGCATATCCTCTGGGTCATAGATATTTCGCAAGTCAGCAATTCGTGGGGACTTCATCAGATCACGAATACGCGACATATCCAGGGCGCGGAACTGGTTCCACTCCGTCAGAAAGACCAAAGCATCGGCATCCTTAACGGCAGCATACTCATCGTCGGCATATTCAACATCTGGCAATAGTTTCGCAGCTTCCATCATTGCCACGGGATCGTACGCACGGATCTTTGCGCCTTTCTCCTGGAGTCCACGCACAATCTCCACGGAAGGAGCATCTCGCATATCATCAGTCTCTGGCTTGAACGCAAGCCCGAGGATGGAAATAGTCTTTCCTTCCAATGCGCCCACCAGCTTTTCAATCTTGGGCAGCATCGCTTGTCTCTGTCTTCGGTTCACCTCGATGACGGCATCAACAATAAGTGAACTGGTGTTGAATTGACGGGCTACAGAAGCCAGCGCCTGAGTGTCTTTGGGAAAACAAGATCCGCCGAAGCCCGGTCCGGGATGAAGAAACTTTGTGCCGATGCGTTTGTCCATCCCAATAGCGCGAGCGACGTCGTGCACATCACAGCCGATGCTCTCTGAAAGGTTCGCAATCTCATTGATGAACGAAACCTTCATTGCCAGGAAAGCGTTGGCTGCATACTTCGTCAGCTCAGCAGCCTCAAGCGAAGTGATTACGAAAGGAGCTTCGATCAGGTAAAGAGGCCTGTAGAGATCCTTCATGATCGCGATAGCCTCTTCGTCACGACTGCCCAAAACTACCCTGTCCGGCCTCATGAAATCGTTGATGGCCGCACCCTCGCGCAAAAACTCAGGGTTGGAAACGATTCCAAAGTTAGTTCGGATCCGAAGCCGTTCGCGGATGAGCTTTCGAAGAAACTCACCGGTGCCAATGGGAACCGTGGACTTCGTAACAATCACTTTGTAGCCGTTCATGTGAACGGCTACCGAAGTAGCGGCTGTTTCAACGAAGCTCAGATCCGGGGATCCATCCGGCATCGGAGGAGTGCCTACTGCCAGGAAAATAACGAGCGACTGCTCAACTGCTTGTTTGATGTCAGTAGTGAAGCTGAGGCGCCCCGATTGAGTGTTCTTAGTGACAAGCTGCTCTAGGCCTGGTTCGTAAATCGGCATGATACCTGCCGACAAGCGCTCAATCTTTTCTTCATTGACGTCGACGCAAGTAACGTCGACTCCAAACTCGGCAAAACAAGCTCCGGTGACCAGGCCAACATAGCCGGTACCGATCACTGCAATATGCATGTACGGATAACCTTAAGGAGTGACTGGCAGATATCGCCACATAATCAAAACCTTGCGGGTCGAACACGACAATGTCGAGCGACCCGCAAGGTTGTAACCTAATTGACTGCGACGAAAACTACCGTCGAAGTATTTTTCCAAGGCAGTAAGAGACTACTTCGTGGGGCTAACCACGTTAACCGTGCCACCGAAGTTGATGTCGTTATTGTGTGTAACGGCATAAATGATGGCCGCAACCGCACCACCAACCGCCAGCAACAATACCGCCATCTCTCCACTGCTCAGACCATCATCGGTCGTGCCGGTCTGGGGATTTGGCATGCCGGACGTGGCGGTCTCGCCCGCCGCTACCAGCTTTACCGCGCCATCGACCCGCAGCTCAGCCACGCCAGTATGTGTCGCAAGGACGGTATTTCCCTCGGCAACATTCACGGTAAATGATGTGGCTTGCGAGCCATCTGCGACCACAGCACCATCCTTGGTCGTCAGGTTGACTGCGATTCCAGCCAGCGTTGAGACTTGAGCACTACCTGCCTCAAGAAGGCCCATAATGCTGTTGTCGGTGAAGGTGAGCCGCAGACTGGAATTGGGCGCCAATTCAACGCGACCCAACTTGCTAAGACTGACAGTCGCACTGCTCTTTTCGGCGGTGGCAATTACGCTATCAGAAAACAGCGTTCCGCCCGAAATAACACTCTGGCCATTGACAGTAACCTGTCCCAAAACTGACAACTCGCCCGACGGTGCCTTTGCCCCTGGCGACGCCAAAGCGACCATTGAGTAGACACTCAAAACGGCAACTGCCAAAGAGGCCGCGATTGACTTGCGGCTCCAAGATTTGCTGATCATTAACTTTCCTCCCGTATAGTGAAACAAAAATTTCTTGATTGCGTGCCGCGATGGCCTGGAGACCCGTGTGGGAGACGGAGGTTTAATTATTTACCAATCTCGCCTCATACCTTGTTCGAATGCCGACGCGCAAGTTGCATCCGTAAAGGCTTTAAATACCCGGCTTTTATTACACTAATACCAACCCTCTGTCAACAAACAATTCTGGGCATTTGCAACAAAACTGTGCTTTTTGCGGACCAGCAGTCGTTGGACCTGGCTTAAGAAACCAACATACTCCGAGCGTCCAGAAGCAACGGGGCCGCCGGTCAGAGCAGAGAGTATTGGGCCTTTGAGAGCTGAGAGATCACCCAAGGGATATCACCGATCGCCAGAACATGGCTATGCAGCGCGAAAAGTATGGATCAAGGGACGGTTACTCGACGTTCGCGAGTTCCTGTGCCTGGTCCGGTCGCGCTTGAGGGGCTTACAGTCGCTTCTTCCCGAGGTTCCAGCTGCCTCAAATCGGCCTGTTCGTAGGGATCCAGCCGGGCAAACACGTAGAAAACCTCATGCGTTCGAACTGTTCCCATAAATCGGAACGCACCGCGAACAAGGGCACCAACTCGAAAGCTCTGAGGCTGAGGGGGTCGCTCAAAAAGAAGTCCTAGTTCATCTCGGGTGACCGCCTCCAACTCCGGAAGGTAATCATTGTGCGTTTCCCTGGCTATGCGAATAGCAATCTGCCGCAAAGCTCGAATGCGGTTCGAGTTACGGCGGTAATACGTTGGGCTAACTTCGTGCCTGCTAACCCGGTCATCGACGACTTCCTGCTCGTTCTTCAAATAACCCAGGTAAGCCCTCACAACCGGACCAAATTTCCCTTCTTCGACACTTCGCGATTGCGCCGCGGCGGACACACTAAGGCATGCGCCAAGAAAGACCAGAAGCGCGGCCCACCGTCCAACTCTGAAGTTCGCTAGTCTCATCAATGCTGGAGAACGTTTTGCAGCTGTGGCTAGTACTTTATACCCAACTACTCAACAGGGGTTGATTGCACCACCGTTTCTGCGATGTTACATTGATCTTCAATTTACGAGTAGTACCGCATGTCAGTGACTCCTTCTCCAAAACATTTTTCTGCACCAAAGATTGCCCTCGGAATCAGTGGTGGAATCGCGGCTTACAAGGCAGCCGAGGTGCTGCGCGGACTTCAGCGCGCGGGCTGCGTTGTTAGAGTCGCCATGACGAAAAGAGCGTGCGAGTTTATCCAGCCGCTGACCTTCCGCGCCCTCTCTGGTTCACCCGTCGTCGTTGACGACTACGCTCCAGATAACACTGATCCAATTGCGCACATCACCTTTTCGCAATCGGTGGACCTTTTCATCGTCGCTCCCGCCACAGCCAACATTATTGCCAAGTTTGCTAATGGCATTGCAGATGACTTTTTGACATCCACTTATCTCGCGGCAAACGCACCCGTCTTGATTGCCCCGGCGATGAACACCACGATGTGGCATCACCCAGCCACCCAGCGCAATATCCAACTCTTGCGTGAACACGGAGTTCACATCATTGAGCCGGACGAAGGCGAAATGGCCTGTGGCACGATTGGGCCAGGACGGCTTTCGGAGCCTGAACGGATCGTAGCCGCCGCTCTTGATTTGCTGGGGAAACAGATACCTGTTCAGGATCTCGCTGGAGAGCGCATTCTGATCACTGCCGGCGCAACTCGCGAAGAGATCGATCCCGTCAGGTTCATCTCAAACCGCTCTTCCGGAAAAATGGGTTTTGCTATTGCCGAGGCTGCCCAGTCAAGAGGCGCAACCGTAACGCTGGTAGCGGGCGTAACCACAACTGGACCACCCGCATCTGTTCGTATCATTCAGACGGTTACAGCTGACGAGATGTTCGACAGGGTGATGGGTGAGGTTTCGAGTGCTACGGTCTTTATCGCCGCCGCAGCAGTTGCCGACTACAAACCGGCTGAGCGCGTAGAAAGCAAAATTAAGAAGAGTGAATCTACTTTGACGCTGAGCCTTGAGCGCACCAGAGACATACTTCAGAAAGTCGCCAGCTCAAAAAAGCCGGGACAACTCGTCATCGGTTTTGCTGCTGAGACTCAGGATCTGCTTAAACACGCACAAGAAAAGCTCCGCGCCAAAAGCCTCGACGCGATTATCGCTAACGACGTCTCTCGCAACGATTCGGGTTTTGACAGCACTCACAATGCGATAACGATCATCTCCAGTGATCACTCTGATGTGACTGAGCTGCCGCTCATGTCAAAGATCGAAGCCGCGCACAAAATTCTCGACGAGGTCGTGCGGCTTCGGGAGAAGAAGAGCCGGTTTGCGGTAAGCTAAACCGAGCCCAAACTTTTTATGACCGATAGATCCGCTACAGTTGAGCTGCATTCGATTCTGGAAGCCGCTCGCGAACAACTCAAGTACTTTGAAGAGCTCGGCGTAGAACTAATCGGGGCTTCCCTCCTGCCCACCGCTCGTCCGGCACAGTTTCCCGTAACGAAACGCGAACCTGTCCCAGTCTCGGTGTTAGCGAACAAGACCTGGCAAGCTCCGAAATCGGCTCCGAATGCAGCCAAGCCTGCAAACGCAATTCCCTCCGCATCAATTCCGACAAAAGCCCTTTTCGAAAACCTGACCATGACTAGCGGGGCGCTTTCAAAGTCGTTCGAGACTTTTGAAGAGATCCACGCTGAGATTGGCGACTGCACCCTCTGCTCACTGTGCGAACGCCGGACGAATGTCGTCCATACCGAAGGAAATCAAAAGGCACGATTGATGTTCATTGGTGAAGCGCCGGGCGCTGATGAAGACGCACAATCGCGTCCCTTCGTTGGACGAGCGGGTCAGTTACTCACAAAGATCATCGAGGCCATCGGTTTCAAGCGCGAAGAAGTACTAATCGGTAACGTGAATCGTTGCCGCCCGCCTGGCAATCGACCGCCGACAGCCGAAGAAGCTGCCATCTGCAAGCCATTTCTCTTGCGTGAAATTGCGAGCGTTCAACCCGAAGTGATTGTCGTACTCGGAAACACCGCGATGAGAAACCTGCTCGACACCAAGGAAACGATTGGACGATTGCGGGGACAGTTCCACAACTATAAAGGCATCAGGGTCATGCCAACCTTTCATCCCGCCTATTTGCTGCGAGACCCATCAAAGAAACGCGAGACTTGGGAAGACTTAAAGAAGGTGCGCACCTATCTCGACAGCGTAAACAACTCTAGTTAACGCTCCTCCGTTCCCAGCTTTCCGATTTAGCGGTTTCGCGCTAAGTTCTTAGTGTGCAGGAAAGCCCCGCGAGTCCTAAACTCTCAACGGAAAAAAAAGAGCAGACGCCGATGCCAACTGAGGCGCTTTACGCTGACGTAGCTGTGCCGGTGCATGTTTTCCAAACCTTTAGCTATCGCATTCCGACCTCACTTCACGATCTTGCTCAACCAGGCGCACGAATAGTTGTGCCGCTTGGGAGGCGACAGGTCACCGGCTATATCGTCGCGATTCAAACCACCTCAAGTCGAGACGCAAGTATTGACGACGCGGCCGTAAAGGAAGCAACTGAGATCCTCGACTCGATTCCCGTTCTCACGCCTGAACTTCTGGAGCTCACGCGCTGGGTTTCTGAATATTACGGAGCGCCCTGGGGTGAAGTGATCAAGGCGGCATTGCCGCCCGGGATTAGTCCTTCGATTGAGCAATTCGTGACGCTGACCGAAGTCGGACGCGCCGCCTTGCAACATGAGACAGATCCCGCGACCGCTGAACCTCTCATGAGGCTGATATCAAGTGGTGAGATACATAGCGTCGAGGCTCTTTCAAAATCACTGGGCCGGACTCAAGCGCTCAAAGCCGTGCGCGAATTCGAACGTGCTGGCATGCTCAAGCGGGTCTTCCGTCCCAGCACTACGTACGTAAGAGCGAAACGACAACGTGCCGTTCGTTTGGTTTCTCGCGGCGAGGACGCAGAGAAAAGCGCGATTGTGAGATTTACGCCCGGTCAGCAGCGGATTCTGGATCAACTCAAACAAAGTCCCTCGCTTGCCTTACAAGCCCTGCTTGTCGCAGCGGATGTTGGAGCGTCAACAGTCAACACGCTCGAGCGTCGCGGTCTCATCGAGTTTTTTGAGCAAGATCTGCGCCGAGATCCGCTCGGTGGCGAGAGCTTGCCCGCCGCCGAGAACTACCAGCTGACCACCGATCAAACTGCAGTGCTCACTGCGATTGAAGAGCCGCTACGAAAGCAAACCTATGCGGCATTCTTACTGCACGGTGTCACTGGAAGTGGAAAGACTGAAGTGTACATTCGTGCCATGCGCCTCGCACTTGAGCTCGGCCGCAGCGCTTTAATGCTCGTTCCCGAAATTGCGATGACACCGGTTTTTTCACGACGGCTGCGAGCACATTTTGGTGATCGCGTTGCCATCTTTCATTCGTCTCTGTCCCGCGGCGAGCGCTTTGACGAATGGACCCGAGTTCGAAATGGCGAAGCGCGAATAGTGATCGGCACGCGTTCGGCCGTCTTTGCTCCGGTCGAGAATCTGGGATTGGTAGTTGTTGACGAAGAGCACGAATCGTCTTATCGGCAGCAGGATTCGCCGCAATACAACGGGCGTGACACGGCGATTGTTCGAGCTCAAAAAGCGGGCGCGGTTGTGGTACTCGGATCCGCCACTCCATCCCTTGAGTCATTTCACAACGCGCGCACGGGAAAGTATCAATACCTGCCGCTTCCAAGGCGAATCGCTAACCGCCCGATGGCGACAGCTCGACTGATCGACATGCGGGAGGTTTTTGATGAACAAAAGAAACCGCAGATTTTTGCGAACGAACTTCTGCGCGCGATTGAAGAGACAGCAGCGAAGGGTGAGCAATCGATTGTGCTGCTCAATCGGCGAGGTTACTCGAGCTTTGTGCTCTGTCGTTCCTGCGGCGAAACGATCCAGTGTCCGAACTGCGACGTCACCCTTACGTACCATCGCAGCGAACGAGTGATCGTCTGTCACTACTGTAATCATCGCGAGGCAGCTCCATCACAGTGTCCCAGCTGTGATGGCAAATACATTTACTATATCGGCGAGGGAACTGAACAGATCGAAGAGTTACTGCAAAAGCGTTTCCCTGCTCTGCGAATAGCTCGCATCGATCGCGATACCGTTTCGCGTCGAAAGAGTTTCGAACAAACGCTTCAGGAGTTCAGCGAGGGCCGGATCGACATGCTGGTGGGAACGCAGATGCTGGCGAAAGGGCATGATTATCCGAACGTCACGCTGGTGGGCGTCGTTTCCGTTGACACTGGTCTGGCTTTGCCGGATTTCCGCGCTGCCGAGCGGACTTTCCAACTCATCACACAGGTTGCCGGTCGGGCTGGTCGCGGTGAACTGGCGGGCAAGGTTCTCATTCAGACTTATCATCCGAGTCACTACGCTCTTCGTCATGCGAGTGCACAGGACTATCAGGGCTTTTACGATGAGGAGATTCGCCATCGGCAGAACCTTGGCTATCCGCCGTTTGTTTCGCTCGCCTCGCTGTTGATTCGTGGTCCTGAACTCAGTCGCGTGCGTGCCGATGCGCTCACGCTGCGGAAAGAGTTGGACCAGGCAAACACGGAAAGGATGAGCCGAGTGCTGGGACCCGCGCCCGCGCCGCTCGCCAGACTCAAGGGCGAGCATCGATATCAACTGTTGATCAAGTCGCGCAGTCGAAAACAACTGCGAGCTTTGGCCGACCAGGCCATCCGCGCAGCAGTCGAAAGCGGAGTCAACGCGAGATCATTAAACCTGGAGATCGATCCGGTGTCAGTGATGTGAGGGAAAGGGTGTTGGGTGCTGGGTGTTGGGTGTTGATGAAAGGTAGAAGAAGAATAGCAGTAACGATGTACCGGCGCGGCTGAGCCGTCCGATGTGCGGAAGGTCTATGACCTTCCGTTAGCTCTCTCTCCTTTTTGGGGCTGCGCCCCCGCTCCACGTGCGTTAGACTCAAGCCCTATGAAACTTTCCGAACTCGCCACCGCCACCGACACAGCCATCAATGAAGGACAGCGCGATATCGACATCAGCGCAGCCGCAGGACTCGATGACGCACAACCGGGCCACGTCACATTTCTTGCCAACCCACGCTACACGCCGCGAGTTAAGTCCACCCAGGCTTCGGCGATCTTTCTGGCTGAAGCTGTCGAGGTAGATCGGAACGACATCGCAGTTTTGCGTGCGAAGGATCCTTACCTTGCCTACACGCGCGCTCTCCGGCTCTTCAACCCAGAACCCACGATTTCCGCTTTCATTCATCCGTCAGCCGTGATTGATGCGACCGCTTCAGTAGCAGCCGATGTGTGGATCGGCGCCTGCACGGTAGTCGGTCCCGGAGCTCGCATCGAATCGGGAGTCCGACTTTTTCCCAACGTAACGATCTATGAAGAGGTCGGGATCGGAAAAGACTCCGTGGTCCACTCGGGAGCGGTGATCCGTGAACGAACCGAGATCGGTCAGCGCGTGATTATTCATAACAACGCGGTCGTTGGTTGCGATGGATTCGGCTACGCCAAAGACGAAGAACGGCGCTGGCTTAAAATTCCGCAAACCGGTCGAGTGGTAATCGAAGATGACGTTGAGATCGGCGCCTCCACGACTATCGATCGCGCGTCAGTAGGCGAGTCGCGCATTGGTCGCGGCAGCAAGATCGACAACCTGGTCCAGATCGGCCACTCGTGCACGATCGGTGAAGACAGTCTGCTTTGTTCGCAGGTTGGTTTGGCCGGAAGTTCAC
>JBGTLE010000242.1:0-24646 GCA_041744295.1 Pyrinomonadaceae bacterium
CTTTTAATGAGAAGGTTTACGCGGAACTTTTTTTGACGCCAAGCTCCGATCCGTGGCTGGGGTTGTTGTCTCCGGAGGCGTATACGGCGTTGGAGAATGGCGGAGTTAAGTGAGGTAAGCAAACAGCAAACAGCAAACAGCAAACAGCTGTTCTGCTGTTCGCTAACTCGCCATCTTCTGAATGATCGCATCCGCGAACTCCGCCGTCTTCGCGGTCCCGCCGATATCGCGCGTTCTGACTTTTCCTTCTTCAAAAACTTTCAGCATCGCGGTTTCGATCTTATCGGCAGCCTCGCGTTCATTGAGGTAACGCAACATCAAGATCGCCGATTGCAACAGCGCAGTCGGATTCGCAACGCCCTGGCCGGCGATGTCGGGCGCCGAGCCGTGCACTGACTCAAAAACAGCTCCGAGTTCGCCAATGTTTGCGCCCGGCACCAACCCTAGACCGCCAACCAAACCGGCGCAAAGATCCGAAACGATATCTCCGTAAAGATTCTCGAGCAGCATCACGTCAAACTGCTCCGGTCGCATCACCAACTGCATGCAGGCGTTGTCGATGATCTTGTCGTCGGCTTCAATCTCTGGAAAATCTTTGGACACATTACGAAAGCAATCCAAAAAGAGACCGTCTGACAACTTCATGATGTTGGCTTTGTGAACGGCAGTGACTTTCTTTCGTCCCTCGCGTCGCGAATATTCAAAAGCAAATTTTGCAATGCGTGTGGAGGCCTTCTCAGTGATGATCTTGATGCTCTCAACCACGCCGGGCACCACGACGTGTTCGATTCCCGCGTAGAGACTCTCGGTGTTTTCGCGAACGATGACGAGATCGAGTTCCGGATAGCGGCAGGGAACGTTTGGCAACGCCCGCACTGGTCGCAGATTCGCGTAGAGATCGAGCGCCTTGCGCAGGCCGACGTTCACGGAAGCGAACCCTTTGCCAACGGGAGTGGTCACAGGTCCCTTGAGTGCGACTTTGTTTCGTTTGATCGACTCGAGCAACTCTTCCGGCAGGGTTTTGCCGAAATGTTCCAACGCCTGCGCACCTGCGTAATGCGTTTCCCATTGAATCTCGATGCCCGAAGCTTCGATGATTCTGACCACGTTGGAAGCCACTTCGGGCCCAATGCCGTCGCCTGGAATCAGTGTGATAGTATGTTTCATAGTGTTTGTCGCGAATGATTAATGGCCGGTTGACGTTGGGCAGTGTTCGCCGAACTGCAGTTAATCTTTCCTTCTTCTCCCTACACAAGCTTAGTTTATTTTTCAGAATAAGGCGCGGCCCGAGAACTGACAACTGACCACGCGCAAAATGTTACTCAATGCGGCTACAGGTGTTTAGAGTTCAGCCTTTAGGCTGCGAACGTAGCTAACGATAAAACGCAAATCAAGGTGAGCTTTAGAGAACACCTGAAACTCTAAACGCTCGATCACCGGAACAGAATGGGATCGTCGAATCAAGAATTGGACAGAATCAAGCACAGCGCAGATGTCGCAATCGTAGGCGGCGGAGTCATTGGCCTGGCCATCGCTCGCGCGCTCGCCTTGCGCGGTGTAAGCAACGTGGTTGTCGTTGAACGAAGTGGTCCGGGTTGCGAGGCTTCATCGGCCGCTGCGGGAATGCTGGCGCCGCAAGCAGAAGCTGATAACGCGGACGAGTTCTTCAAACTTGCAGTCAGCAGCCGCGATCTTTATCAGGAGTTTTCAGACGCTCTGCGCGAAGAGAGCGGTATCGACATCGAGCTCGACACCACCGGAACGATCTACGTCGCCGTCACTGAAGACGATGAGGCCGAGTGCGCGAGGCGTTACGAATGGCAGACGAAAGCCGGGTTGGTTGTGGAAAGAATGACCGCCGAAGATGCTCGAATGTTTGAGCCCTGCATTTCTGAGTCAGTCAGATCTGCGCTCAGATTTCCGCTTGATGTTCAGGTTGAGAACCGGCGATTGGTGAGCGCATTGTCAGAATCCAATAAACAGCTCGGAGTCACTTTCCTTGCGGGCACGACAGTCGAAGCGATTAGGCACGAACGCGATTTAATCACCGGACTGGAAACGGCGCGCGGGTTCATCAGCGCTCCGAACGTAGTGCTAGCGGCGGGCGCGTGGTCTTCATCCTTGCTCAATTCAGGCAAAGCATCGAGTAGCCCTCGCATCGAACCAGTTCGCGGGCAGATGGTTTGTCTGGCCTCGAATCCGCAGTTGACTCGGCACGTGATTTATAGCCCGCGGGGATACATCGTGCCGCGAATGGATGGACGGCTGTTGGCTGGATCGACCACCGAAAGCGCAGGATACGACAAACGAGTGACGGCCGCGGGCATCCACGCGATTCTCTCGCACGCGTTAGAGATTTCGCCGCACGTCGGGTTATTGCCTTTGGTCGATTGTTGGGCGGGTTTGCGGCCTCGCGCTGCTGGCGGTTTGCCAGTGCTCGGGCCATGTGCTGAAATTACCGGTCTGTTCTACGCGACCGGCCACTATCGTAACGGGATTTTACTGGCGCCGATTACCGGAGAATTGCTTGCAGACGCGATCGTGAACAAGTCGGTGTCGCCGCTAATGAAACCATTTGCTCCGCAGAGATTGGCTCGCTATGGCAATCCGGCCCAGTGAAAGTACTGGATTAATTTGCAGGTCGGGAAGGGTGGTTTACCCCCGCTCTAAATTTGACCTTCAGATGGCGTTATCGAAAAGGCGGGGGGTAAACCGCCCTTCCTGACCTTAGAGATTAACCAGCTTTGCTCGTTCCACTAGGCTGTCGAGGTTCACACATCTTACAGTTCCCAGGGCTCTCGATTAGATACTAATGAAGTTCTTTCGTCTGAAAATAGTCGCTTTGGTTATGGCCTCACTCTGGGCGGGTTGTAACGCTGCGTTTGCCCAAACGGCACCGGCTACGCAATCCGTCGCGGCTGCCGCCGATACGCGTTCTGCTCAAGCTCTCTATCAGGACGCGAACGGTTATCTTCATCGCCAGTACTCGGAATTCAATAAACAGAAGCTGCCTTTCAATCCCCAGCTGGAAGCGAAAACAAAACAGCAGCAAAGGGATCTGGCGGCGGCAAATGCTGCGATTCTCGAGTCGCGTTCCTCGCTTAACGCAGAGGAGTTGTATTACCTCGGCATGCTTTACCACCTCGCTTACAACTCAGACAAATCCTACGAGGTGATGCAGAGATTTCTGAAGACTGAAAACGCGGGCGCCAGAGCGCAGGAAGCGCGCGTGGTTTTAGTCGTTCACTCGCTGCACCTGGATCATTTCTTCGAAGCTGAGGCTGCTGCTGAAGCGTATGCGAAGATCGAACCGCAGAGTATCCAGGAACTCTACGGCATGCACACGCTGCTGACCGACTATGCCTACAAGGCGAAGAACTACGAACGCATGGCGGTGCACGCGAAGGCCATGTGGGATATTGCTAAACGCGCCGGAGAGAAAAAGCAGGTCGACGGTTTCAAACGTGACGAGTGGCTCTTCAAAGCCGCGTCGTTCGTTGCCGAGGCGCACGTGCGACAGAACGATAAGGAAGCAGCGATCGCTACGGTGGATGAGTTGCGCCGGATAGCGGTGACCTTGCCGTCAGGAAATCTATACAAGATGGCAAAGATAAGGCTGGCCAGTCTGGATCCTGACAGATGGTTGAGCAAGCAGCTTGACGATGAGAACCTTGCGGCCGCGCCGGCTCCTGAGTTGGACAAAGCTGAGTGGATCGGGCGCGAGCCCACAAGTCTCGCCAAACTTCAGGGAGAGGTCGTGCTGTTGGATTTCTGGGCGCCCTGGTGTGGCCCTTGCCGAGTTACTTTTCCGCGGCTGCAACAGTGGCATGAATCCTACGGGAGCAAGGGGTTGGTGATACTCGGACTAACCACTTACTATGGACACGGAGATGGCAAGCAACTGACACCCGCGCAAGAGCTCGCTTATCTGCGAGAGTTCAGAACGAAGAATCGCTTGCCGTACGGCTTTGTCGTTACCGAGTCAGGCGTGGACGCTGATAACTACGGGGTCGTTTCACTGCCGATGTCTTTTTTGATCGATCGTCGCGGGAATTTGAGATTCATCAGCATCGGAGCAAATGAGCAGGAACTAACAGCGCTCGGCCAGATGATTAAGAAATTGATTGCTGAACCGGTACGAAAGCAGGATGCGCAGACAGCCGCAGATGGAGTGAAGTAGTAGATGGAAGGTACAAATATCACAATCGGAATTGCGTTTCTTGCCGGGATACTTTCGTTCTTATCGCCCTGCGTGCTACCGCTGGTTCCGGGTTACATCTCGCTGATGTCTGGAGTGAGTATCGATAACCTTAAAGAAGGCGGATCGAGCACGAATAGTCGTGGCGCAGTGATCGTCAACTCGTTGGCCTTTAACGCCGGGTTGTCGATTGTTTTTCTGTCCCTGGGTGCGACCGCCGGTTTAGTGGGGACTGCGATTCTCAGCAATACCTGGGTGAGAATTGCCGGCGGGCTAATCATCATCGCGTTCGGTTTGCAGCTCATCGGGCTGTTGAAGATTGCGACGCTTTACAAGGACACGCGATTGTTTTCGAATACTGAACGGCGCGGTCCCTTGGGTTCGCTGACGCTCGGTCTGGCTTTCGCGGCTGGTTGGACTCCGTGCATTGGACCAATCCTCGGCGGCATCATCGGCCTGGCGGCAACGAGCGGCGGTTGGCGCAGCGGTCTCTTGCTCTCTGCGTTCTACTCCGCCGGGCTGGCTGTGCCTTTCATGCTGACGGGCCTGGGCATTAATCAGTTCCTGTCATTCTATGGAAAGTTTCGCCGTCACCTGCACAAGGTGGAAGTAGTTTCGGGTGTGATCCTGATTGCGGTGGGACTGTTGGTAGCAAGCGGTTATTCGACGCTGCTCGCAAGTTCACGACTAGCGGCGATCCTTCCTAACGCCGAAAGCTGGATCAAGGTGACGCCCACCGGCGTTCCCGTTGGTCAGCCCGGTCCGGTAGTGCCCAAAAACTATGAACCCATGCCCCAGGTGCAGTTTCAAACGCTGTCCGGCAAATCGTTCAGGGTCGATGAACTTCGCGGAAATGTTGTGTTGCTTAACTTCTGGGCCACCTGGTGCATTCCCTGTCGAGAAGAGATCCCCATTCTGAATGCGATGCAACAGGAGTTGGCGGCGAAGGGCCTGAAGATTGTTGGGGTGTCATTGGAAGATACTTCGGAGGGCATTGTTGAATATCAAAAGGACGTTGCGAAGTTTGAGTATGAAGTAGTGACGGGTGGCAGCGAGGCGCAGTCGAAGTTTGGCGGGACGCCATTGCCAACCACATATTTGATTGATCGCGAGGGTCGCATCCGGCAGAAGATCATCGGCGCCCGTGATCGCGCCGGTTGGGAAGCGGCGGTAAGGCCTTTGTTGGAAGAAGCAGCAGCGACGGCGCAAAAGTAGGACAGGCATTCCTGCCTGTCTGTGGTTGGTCCGTTGTCCGTAGTCAGTTGTACCGTTGCTCTTCTCCCGAGCGTTGAATGTTCCTTACGATCTCTTAAGAAGGCCGGCACGTTCTAACATCTAACATCTGACACGCTTTTCATCGACTGGAGTACCGCATGCGGAAAGTTTTTCTGAGCCTTGTCATCTCGTTGTTAGCGCTTCCGGCCTCCCTGAACGCGCAAGGCGGACACGAGTACGCACCACTCGAAGAGAAGACCGTAAACTACAAGAACTGGACGCTGACCAGCCTCAAAGATGACAAGCCTGTCGATCTGCGCTCACTGGTGCAGGGCAAGAAGCTGGTGATGGTTGTCTACTTCGCGCCATGGTGCGGCAATTGGAAGCACGAAGCGCCGGTGGCTACGAGGTTGTATGAGAAATATAAAGGTCAGGGCTTTGAAGTGATCGGCGTGAGCGAGTATGCAGCGCGTGCCGATACTAAGGCATACTTCGGCGAAGCCGGTCCACCATTCCCGGTCGTTATTGAGTCAGAGACGCGCGAAGCTCGCGACAAGACACCGCACTATGGTTATCGTCAGGCAACCGGTGACACTCGTCGCTGGGGTTCACCCTGGAACATTTTTCTTGACCCGGCAAAACTGTCCCAGGAAGGTGATGTGTTGACGGAGAAAGCCATGGTCGTGAATGGCGAGTTAATCGAAGCCGACATCGATAAGTACATCGGTGAGCAACTGAATGTACCTGCTCCGGCCGCAACGGGAGCTAAGAACTAGTGTCAGAAGTCTCTCCTCGAGCCTATTTCGCATATATGGAAAATCGACTCGATTAACACCAGCCACAGAAGTCACCAACCCCCTCACATTATTGACTCGCCACCGAGGTTCCTCCCTCCGCTTTTCCCTTTTTCACCCTCGGTTGCTAAGATTGCCAGCTTTCTTTCAGCTTGATTTTGCACAGATAGGATCTAATGAAACTTCGACTTCTTTATCACGGTCATTGTTTTGACGGCGTCGCCTCCGCCGCCACGTTTACTCGTTTCTACAAAGAGCGCATTCACTCCGAAGCCGAAGTGTCTTACGCCGGGCTGCTGCATCGGCCGGGGAATCTGTTCGATCTGAATTTGCTCGATGGTGACGAGAACGCTATCGTCGACTTCAAATACGCGGCCACGGAAAAGTTAACCTGGTGGTTCGATCATCACGAGTCAGCGTTTCTCACGCCGGCTGATGAGGCCCATTTTCGCGCAGACACTTCGGGGAAAAAGTTTCTCGATTTCACCCGTAAGTCATGCACGGAGTTTATCGCGGACGTTGCTGCCACGCAGTTTGGCTTTGACTCACAACCGTTGGATTCGTTGGTGCGCTGGGCCCACATCATCGATGGTGCGTTATATGAATCGCCGGCGCAGTGCGTAGAGTTGAAAGAGCCGGCATTGCAGTTGATGCAGGTGATCGAAAGCGACCCGGACGAGAGCTTTATCGAGCAGATAATCCGCGAGCTTGCGGTCAAACCTTTGGAAGAAGTTGCCACCAGCGAGGAAGTTCAGCGGCGTTTCAAACCGATTCTGGCACTGCATCGTCAGACACTGGAGGCGATAAAGAGGAAGGCGTCGTTTGCAAATCACGTGGTGCAGTTCGACTTGGTTGATGAGGGTTACGAAGGCTTTAACAAGTTCATTCCTTATTACCTGTATCCCGAGACTACCTACTCGGTGGCACTGACACGCGGGTCGCAGCGGACAAAGATTTCAGTCGGTTCCAATCCCTGGGCACCCAAGCCTCGGACGCACAATATTGCCAAAATCTGTGAACGATTCGGTGGCGGTGGGCATGCGGTCGTCGGCGCGATTTCGCTGCGTCCGGATGAAGTCGAGAAAGGCCGGCAATTCATGAAAGAGATCGTCGCCGAGATCTCAAGCTGACCTTAGGCACCCCTATTCAAAGGCTCCGCCATAAGGAAGTTCTGGCCCGCTCTGACTGTTAGCTGTCTGCATTTCGCTTCCTATTTCGCCATCAGCGCTTCAATCTCACCGGCATCCTTCGGCACTTTGTTCGTCAGCACGCGTGGCCCGTTTGCAGTGCACAGCACATCGTCTTCGATCCGCACTCCAATTCCCAGGTACTGTTCCGGAATATCTTTAGTGGTCGGCGCGATGTAAAGCCCAGGCTCGACGGTCATCACCACACCCGGCTCCAGCGCGCGGGATTCCTTGTCGTAGTAGTAACGACCGACATCATGAACGTCGATGCCCAGCATGTGACCCAGTCCATGCATGTAAAACTGCTTATACTTTTCCTCTTTGATCAACTCTTCAGGCTCGCCCTGCAGCAATCCCAATCGCACCATGCCGGCAGTCAAGACTTCGACTGAATGCTGTTTCAACTGATCGTGAGTCACTCCCGGTCTTACCATCTCGACGCAAGCCATCTGTGCTTCCAGAACCAGGTCGTAGATCTCGCGCTGCGCTTTACTGAACTTTCCATTAATCGGATAAGTACGCGTGATGTCTGATGCGTAACCTTTGTACTCAGCCCCGGCGTCGACCAGCAACAAGTCACCATCGCGAAGATCGCCGTCGTTGTTAATGTAATGAAGCACCGTCGCATTCGAACCGGCGCCAACTATCGAAGTGTAAGCAGGTGCGGCAGCGCCTTCGCGTCGAAAGATCTGTTCGATGAGAGCTTCGACTTGATACTCCTTCATTCCGGCTCGCACGGCTTTCATCGCTTCGACATGGGCCTGCGCGGCGATGTCGGCCGCGCGCTGCATCAGTTCAATCTCCTCGTCGCTTTTCAGCACGCGCATCTCGTGAACGATCGTGGCGGGATCGATAATCGTAGTTGGCGGATGAATCGGTTTGCGATTGATCGCGCGCATCCGTGCGATCTGGCGGATGATCATTTCGTCGAGCTCCGGATTTACGCCCAGGCGGTAATAGAGCGTGGGCGCGCCGTCGAGGATCTCCTCCAGCTTTTCAGCAAACTCGGCAATAGGCAGGGCTTCGTCCGCGCCGTATTCACTCCTTGCCCCTTCAATGCCGGCGCGTTTGCCGTCCCAAATCTCGCGTTCGGGATCGCGCGGGCGCAGGAACATTTTGTATTTCTGATCTCGCGACGGGGCTAAGACGGCGATGGCTTCGGGCTCTTCAAATCCCGTCAGATAAAGGAAATCGGAGTCCTGGCGAAAACGATATTGGGTGTCATTTGAGCGGGTGGCTTCGCGGGCGCTGGGGATAATGGCGATGGCCTTTGGGTTCATGCGGCGCATGAATTCCGCAAGTTGAGATCGGATCATAAGAGCTGCTCCTTCAGATACAAGTTGTGAAAATTGATTTTTTCTATTGTACCTGAGCGGCTGCGGGGTGTGGAAACCTGAGACAGGATTAACAGGATGTGCAGGATCAAAGAAGGTGAAGGGTGTGTTAGGTGAAGGGTGTGGGTGTAGGGTGTAGGGTGTTGGGTGTAGGGTGTAGGGTGTTGGGTGTTGGTTGTTGGCCGCAGATGTCAAATCTCAAATCTCAAATCTCAGATCTCAAATCTCAGATAATCTCAGATCTCAGATCCTACACCCTACCCCCAACACCCTTCCCCCAACACCCTTCCCCTTTCCCCTAGCTGCCTGCAGCGCTTTGTTGGATAATCGGCCCAGATGCAAGTTCTCGAAAAAGAAGCAGTCCGCGAAGTCATCTCATACGATCCGGCTACCGGCACAGAGATCGGTCGTGCTCCGTTCGCAACCGTAGAAGATGTCGAACGTGCTGTGACGATCGCTCGCGCAAATCAATCCGGGTGGGCCAGGCTTTCCTTTCGCGACCGTGCGCGAATCATTCTCAAAGCGCGCGAACTACTACTCGCGGAGATGGAAGACTTTGCCAGCCTGATCTCACGCGAAACCGGCAAGCCTGTCTCCGAAGCACTATCCATGGAAGTAGTGCCGACGCTTGATGCGATGCATTACTTTGCTACGGCAACCGCCAGCCTCTTGCGCGCTCAAAAAATTGACATTGGCCAGTACGGTTTGATGGGCCGCTCCTCGCGCATTCTTTACAAGCCGCTTGGTGTGATTGGCATTATCTCGCCGTGGAACTTTCCCCTGGCCACACCGGCGCAGGAAGTCGTGATGGCATTGATGTCGGGAAATGCTGTCGTGCTCAAACCGAGCGAACTGACGCCGTTGATCGCTTTGAAGATTGGCGACCTCTTTCGGCGGGCTGGTTTACCCGATGGGTTGCTGCACATCGTCAGCGGCGATGGCTCAACAGGCGCGTCGCTGATCGACGCGCGTGTGGACAAGATCATGTTTACCGGCAGCGTTGCGACCGGCAAACGCGTTGCTACAGCAGCCGCGAAACATCTGACGCCCGTCGTGCTCGAACTCGGCGGTAAAGATCCAATGATCGTGTTTGCAGATGCTGATCTAAGAAACGCTGCTCGTGGTGCTGTGTGGGGTGCGTTTGCCAACTCCGGTCAGGCGTGCGCGTCAGTCGAGCGTTGCTATGTGCACGAGTCGATCGCAACGAAGTTCATCGACCTGGTAGTTGCCGAAACGAAAGCACTCAAGCAAGACCTCGGCAGCAATGTTGAGGCGGACATCGGCGCCATCTCAAACGAAAAGCAGTTAGCGATTATCGAGGACCACGTCGACGCGGCTGTTCGCGACGGCGCGAAAGTGTTGACGGGTGGTAGTCGCGCCCAGAATCTCCCCGGCTTGTTCTATCAACCGACCGTGCTGGTGAACGTCAATCATCAAATGAAAGTGATGCGCGATGAAACCTTCGGTCCTGTTCTGCCGCTGATGACCTTTCAGACCGAGGCTGAGGCTTTGCAGTTGGCAAACGACAGCGTCTTTGGGTTGACCGCCAGCGTCTGGACCAGGGACTTGGCGAAAGGGCGACGCGTTGCGGAACAGATTCAGGCCGGCACGGTGATGGTGAACGAAGTGCTTTACACGCATGGCATCGCGCAGACGCCGTGGGGTGGCGTGAAAGACAGTGGCTACGGTCGCACGCATGGAAGACCCGGCTTGCTGGAACTGGTTACGGCACAGCACATTCATGTGAATCGCGTTTTATTCGTTCCAGACCTCTGGTGGTTTCGGTACAACGTGAACGCAGGGAAGCTCTTTCGCGGGTTGGCGGCGAATTTCACCACGGGATCGATACTGAAGACTTCGCGACTCATGCCGCAGATGATCCGGCGCTACCTGGAACGGCGCGGCTAAATCAAAAAACCTTCCACAGATTACGCAGATTCCACAGATTTGACTGAGCTTGCTCATTTCTGTTTTTCACCAGCCTGCGGCTACTGGTTTTTCATAATCTGTGGAATCTGTGTAATCTGTGGATAGTTATTCGTCAGTCTGATCTAGAGGTAATTACATAGTTTTGTGGAAATCTTTCATGCACCGGCGCGAGATCGCGCATCACGAGCGCGATAACAATCGGCTGGTCAGGCCCTTTGACTGGGGCCTTTCGTTTATTACCGACCACATTAACGGTGACGACCCAAGGGACGTGTTGCGGCTTCACACTCGCGACGCGATGGAAAGCAGTCACGCTTTTTTTGACTTGCCTGAAATCACCGATTACAAACTCGAAGGCGATCAGCTGACCTGGACGAGTGTTATCGAAACGCCTGCACCTGAAAACAATCTCGCGCGAGCCCGCTTCTTTCCGGCTACTCCCAAAAGGCCTTCGCATCGCCGTTCCGCCGTTCTTGTGTTGCCGCAATGGAATGCGCAACCAGACAGTCACGTCGAGGCTTGCCGGATTTTCAACATGCTCGGTATCTCCGCGTTACGTCTGACGCTGCCGTATCACGAGCATCGGCGACCGCCGGAATTGGAAAGAGCTGATTATCTCGTCAGCACCAACGTTGGTCGCACGATTCAATCCATGCGACAAGCGGTGTTGGATACGCGGGCCGCGGTCAGATGGTTGAAGAGCGAGGGTTATGAACGTGTCGGCATCCTCGGCACCAGTGTGGGCTCGTGCATTGCTTTTCTCGCGTTCGCGCATGAACCCGATCTGGACGCCGGCACTTTCAATCACGTTTCGGGTTATGTCGCTGACGTTGTTTGGAGAGGGTTATCGACGAAACATTTGCGGGAGGGATTTGCGGACCACTTGACGGTCGATGAGTTGCGCGAGTTCTGGTCGCCAATTAGCCCGGCGCCCTTCATTGAACGACTGCAGCACATGGAGCCTCGGCCGATGCGTTTCATCGCGGCTCGGTATGACCTGACTTTTCCAGAGGATCTATCGCGTCAGATAATCTCGGAAACTGAGAAATACAAGTTACCGCTGGATGTCGTGTGGCTGCCGTGCGGGCATTACACGCTGGCGTCAATGCCCTGGCGTGCGATCGATGCGTGGAAGATTGCGACGTTTTTTCGAAGGCATTTGCGCTAATTAGAAGTTTGTTGGGCGCTATGAAGTCAGTACCGAAACGCGGTAGCGTCGGGTGCGTTTGTGATTTACCCGACGCTTGCGGTACTGACTGCAGTTGCATAGTCCGCGTTCTCGGAACGGTTCGATAATTTCGTTAAGGCCCGACGTGCCCCAAAATAGTCTAGAACTCCTTCTTAATCGGCTCGATGAAAGCAAAGGCGGCTTTGGCCCGCGTAACGCAAAGGGAATCCAGTCTCTCTTACAGCGCTTAAGCAAGAGACGGTTTGCAGACGCCGACTCGCTGATTCGTTATCACGAAATTCTTCTCTTCTTCCGCGCCTATCCGCACAGCGCTCGCATTCTTCAACTCACCAAACAGCAGCTCGCGTCATTTCGTGAACGAGTAGAGAAACTGGAAGCAAGCGGCGTTGACATGAGTCCCTTTGCTGATCCGGCCGTGTCGGGAATTGCCGGAACTTCCGTGACCGACACGTTCAGCTTCGACATCGTTCGCTGGCTTGCCCCGCGTCATCCGGCCCAGGTGAAGTTCGACTGGGAATGGTTTGAGGACGATTACCGGCTCGCTGAAAGTTGGCCGCGGTTCATGCCTTTGTTGGAAGAGGACGCATTCGTGGAAGCGAACGTTCCTTATGTCGAATGGTTGCGCAGGGCGCGCGGTCGCGAACGCGAAGTGCTCTGGCTGACAAAAAGGTTTGCGGCGCTGCTTCTAACCGACAGGGAGAAAGCTGAGCTTTACAACGCGCAAAAGCTCTATGTGAACTGGACGCCGGCCGACAGCGCGACCAGGACGCTCATGCAGTTGCCGGTGAAGAAAGTCTTCTTCCATCGCACGCCACTAATTCTG
The DNA here is from genome assembly GCA_041744295.1 of Pyrinomonadaceae bacterium. Taxonomy (GTDB): domain Bacteria; phylum Acidobacteriota; class Blastocatellia; order Pyrinomonadales; family Pyrinomonadaceae; genus PSRF01. The sequence goes on from JBGTLE010000242.1 coordinate 12,670, forward strand.
CGGCGGGAGGTTTCGTTTCGCGAAGAGCTGGAAAAGTCTGCGCTTGAAATCAAGCGGCTCGGTTTGTCACAGGGCCAGCGCATTCTTGAGCTAGCGCGACAAACTTCAACGATGCGTTACCGGGAACTCTACGGGTTTACGCATGGCGATCCGCGGCGAGTCCTGCAAGCCAATCTTGGCCGTGGTGTCGAGTTGTCTGTTTTCGGCGTGCCTGCTGACCGGCGTCTGCCGCTGCGTGCTTATCACGCGGCGATGATTTTCAAGAACGGAGTTCCGGTTGGTTACTTTGAAGGTCTGTCGCTCTGCGAACGGATGGAGAGTGGGTTCAATTTCTATTACAGCTTTCGCGAGGGCGAAACGGCATGGATCTACGCGCGGACGCTGAACGTGTTCCGGCATCTGCTGGGCGTGACTGCGTTCGCCATCGATCCTTATCAGATTGGATTCGAGAATGAAGAGGGAATTCAATCGGGGGCGTTCTGGTTCTATCGGAAGCTCGGATTCCGTCCGGTCAAGCGAGAACTGCTGCAAATGACTGACCACGAGGAACAGAAACTCGGCAGCCGAAAGGGCTATCGAACATCGGCGGCGACGCTGCGCAAATTAGCCGTTGGACCAATGCTCTTCGAGTTGGAGCACGACAAGACGGGTGATTGGGACAGGTTTCAAGTCCGCAAGGTCGGACTCGCAGTCCAACAACGAATGACGCACCAGTATGACGGCTGGGCCGAGCGAAGCAGAGCGGAATCGGAGCGCAACGTGCGAATGGCGTTAGGGCTGCGCGGAGATCCGAAGGCGTTGAGCGATTTTGCCGTAGTGCTGGATCTGGTCCCAAATCTAAGCCATTGGAGTGTGGCAGAGAAGCAGGCAATGGTTCGAATTATTCAGGCGAAGGCTGGCGTGGATGAGACGAGGTATTTGAATCTGATGCAGAAACACCCGCGTTTTCGCGCTGCGTTGATCAAGCTCGGATCTAAGTAGTGCGGAGCCTTGGAGTGCGCTGCCTTTGTCAGCGCTTTTACTGGTTCGGATCAGGTACCCTCAACAGCTTTTACAGGAAAACAACGAATTAAAAAGGCGGCGCACTCCAAGGCTCCGCACTCCAAAGGCTCCGCACAGCGAAGGCAACGTTATCACCCACAAATCTTCAGGCGGTTTTCGAGGAGCTTGTCTTCAGAAAAATTCTCCAGTTTTGCGAAATATTCCGCATCACGATCCAGCGCCGCACTTGGAATCAGTCCGACGATTTCAGTCGCTGCAATCTCGACTCCCAGCCGATCCGCTTCGCGTCGCACTGCCTGATAAGCTGCAGTCATCCCTGTCTGTTCGTAGTTCACAAGATTCATCGATACCTGTGCCAACGCGCGTGTGGACAATTCGAAACCTAGTGCTTTCAGGAACGGAAGACCACCGCTCTTCGCCCTGATCGCTCGCGCAATACCGCGCGCAATCGAAACGTCCTTCGTGGCTAGATTGATGTTGAAGGCGATGAGAAATGGCCGGGCGCCCACAGCTATCGCGCCGGCGGTCTCATGCACGAACAAGGGACCGACATCAGGCGCGCGCGCTGGCTCAACGGCTATTTGTTCGCGTAAGAGTTCCAATGCGCCGCGTCGCACATTCTCCAGCGGCTTGCGCTCCGGTTTCAGCGCCGCGCTTTCGTAAAAATAAACCGGTATGGAGAGTTCGCGAGCGATGCGCTCACCGGCTTTGTGCGCGAGGGTTGTGCATTCATCGAGACTGACGCCTGAAACGGGAACAAACGGCAGCACGTCAGTCGCCCCAAGCCGCGGATGAACGCCGCTGTGCGTGCGCATGTCGATCAATTGCGAGGCCCGCGCTACCGCATTGAAAGCTGCCGCAACTATTTTTTCCGGAGCGGCGACGAAAGTTATGACTGAGCGGTTGTGATCCGGATCGATGTGGGTATCCAGCACACAGGCAGTCTCAATCGCGCTGATTGAATCCACTAATGCCGCGATCGTTTCTACCTTGCGACCCTCGCTGAAGTTTGGTACACACTCGACCAGGCGTTTTACGCTTGGCTGCGACATGCAATTACATGATAGCGCAGAAGTACCAGGCAGTAGGGCCTTTCTCTCTAGAAGAAGTCAACTAAGCCGAATGTCTTGCTACAGTTGAGAATGATACTTTGTCGCCATCGGCTTGATCTGAATAAACTGCCTTCCTCAATATACCGACTCCAAGCCTGCCAAGGAACGAAGCGACAATGAAGAGTGGACTAGAAAACAGACGGATGGTACAAACGCTATTCGAGATGGAGACAATCAAGACTGAGAGCATCGAGATCCCAACAATGTCCACGCAAATAGATCAAACTTCCGTCCTTAGACAAGCGGTACCGGACAATGGAACCTCCAAATACGAACCTCTCAGTAGCGTATGGACAGGAGGTGACGCCGAGTTGCTCGAGGCGATGCTGAAGTTCTATCCGACAATCCCAGCAGAACCAATTCTGGACGCGACATTCAACGCTGGTCGGATGTGGAAAGGTTCAAAGCGGCAAGTCGTTTCCATGGATATTGACCCTCGATACAAACCGATGATCGTAGATGATAACCGGGAGATGACGGAGGTCTCGTCTGAAAGCTACGGCGTAGTTGTTTATGATCCTCCACACGTCGGTCCACAAGGGCGCGACAAAAGCTCAAAACGGTTTGATGTAGATTTCGGAGCTACGGTCGAGTGCGGCAAGGAGCAGAACTGGAATCTGAGCTATCTCTATCCGCCATTCCTGAAACAAGCAAAGCGAGTCCTAAAACCGGAGGGTATGCTGTTCGCCAAGATCACCGACATGGTGAACAGTCATCGATCGAAATGGCCGCACGTTGATTTCATGCGTATGGCAGAGGAAGCAGGGTTTACGGTGTGCGATTTGATAGTGAAGATCCGAAACGGCCCGATGGTTTCAACGAAGTGGAAGACCGCTCATCATGCTCGAAAGCGTCATTGCTTCTGGATTGTGTGCCGGAACAGCGTGAATTGCGAGCGCGAGGTTAAACTTTCTTCGGTGGAAACAGTTGGTCAAACCGGCTAACCCGCTCAGTACCTGGGCGGCCTTTCCCCGGCACCTTGCTGCCAATTCCACTCGCGTTCCATTCTGGCGAGTAGTGAACCATCAGAACAAACTCAGCCGCAAAAACCCACCATTCACTTGCAAATGTCAGATATCGGCACTGTAGGTCTGAAAGCGCAAGGTTTTGCCGCTGTTCGAGTTTACCGACGTGTTCATTGAGGCGACTGCGTAAGGTGCGCTTGCTCTTGGTGGTGCCCTTCGACGCCTTGCCGACATAAACTAGATCGCCTTTGTAATACAGCGCGTAAATACCACTTTCCTTCGGCCCGATATTCCTTTCCAGTGGAAGGGTCTCGCTATTCTCAAGTTTCTCAACAACCTGCTCACGAATACCCCGATCCAAGTCGAAGTCAAAGAAGTGAGGGTCGGTCCTGTCCGGTCCTTGGAATAGGTTAGCCAAAGGTTCGGGTCCCTGTGATTTTTTCTTTCTTGGGGGGTTTGGTGGAGGCACGGACTTCAGCAGCTTTGTAGTCTAAGAGGTACTTTTCGAGCGCCGCTCTCTTTTCCTCTGCCGTTAATTCGCGGGCGGGAAACTGGGCTTCTAACTCTCTCCGCAGCGCGTTGAATTTCGTTAGCGCCTTCTTCTCTACGCGGGTACGTATAAGCTCTTGTCCCTGCATACTAACAAGATAAGTACCGTCTTGCTCTTTATTGAGATGTAGATCACCGGGAAAAAACGATAGCTTCATGGTCTCACGCGTAGAACGTGGACGATGCTACCATTGAGGGACTTCTTGGGCAAGATTCTTACTTTTTGGGCTTAAACCTTGAGTTTTCGCACAGTCTCTGCCGCGAGGTGGTACTAACTTCATGTCACAAGGAGGCGGACGTAATCACTTCTGCCCGACCCTATGGATCGCTTCATCGACAAACACAAAAATGCCTGGCAGCGTCTTGAGGAGTTGCTGGCGTTGCTCGACCATAGTTCACTGCGACGGTTGCATCGCGAAGAAGTGCGCGAGCTGGGCCGTATCTATCGACGCACTGCTTCCGATCTTGCGATCGCACGCGCTGAATCACGCGACCCTCGGCTTGTTAACTATCTGAACAGCCTGGTCATTCGCGCTCATGGTCGCATTTACCAGGCCGATGGACAGAGCGGTGGGCGACTGAAACGATTTTTCGTCGAGCAGTTTCCGCAGACGTTTCGTCGCACATGGCGCTACTCCGCAGTCTCGTTTGGAGTATTTACCCTGTTTGCTCTGATCGGGTTCTTCGGCAGTTACTATGATCCAGAATTTTCTGAGCTGGCCGGTGTGCCTCCTGCTTTTCGTGAGATGTACATCGAGACAAAGACGCATTGGTGGGAGGGTCTGAACGAAGCAAACCAGGAGGGCGCGAGTCGGATTCTGACAAATAACATTCAGGTCACGATCTCAACCTTCGCGTTTGGCGCGCTGTTTGGAGTCGGCACCCTTTTCTTTCTGGCTTACAACGGCGCAAACATTGCCTCAGTCGTGGCGCTGACTTACCGCGCTGGGTTTGGAAATGATTTGCTGACTTTTGTTGCCGCGCATGGAGTGATTGAGCTTTCCTGCATCTTCATCGCCGGCGGCGCCGGACTGCTGATTGGGAGTGCGCTCATAATGCCTGGGGATCTGTCGCGAGCAGATGCGTTGAAGAGCAGAGGCATGGACGCGATTCGACTGATGATGGGAATCGCGGTGTTGCTGGTCCTGGCGGGAATTATCGAAGGGTTCATTTCTCCGGCCCCGATTGATCCGCGAATCAAGTTCAGCATCGCGGGGATAACCGGCATCGCGATGTATTCGTATTTGCTGATGGCGGGAAGAAGTCTGCGTGAGGAAGATTCGGGGAAGTGACCGTCCAAGGTCCAAGGTCGAAAGTCCAAAGTCCAAAGTCCAAAGTCGAAAGTCCAAAGTCGAAAGTCCAAAGTCCAAAGTCCAAGGTCGAGCTCACGGTTCAATGTCTAAGTTTAGGCATGGCCGCCAAAGACGTTCCAACATCGAATGGACTTTGGACCTTGGACTTTGGACTGGATTCACAACAGCCCGCGTTCTTTGACCTGCATATACTTTTCGAGCAACGACGGCGCCAGCGCGGCAGCCGTCACGTCCAACGCCAGTCCACCCTGCGATTCAACCAACCGCAAAGCTGCTTCACGATGATGGATGATCTCTTCGGCGACTGATTGCGTGAAAAGATCTTTTCCCGTAGCCGGCACACCAGCAACCACAGCTTTCAGGTCCCGATCGGCGATCGTCACCACCAACGGCAAGTGCCGCGGCCGCAGCAGTCGCAAAGACGTCAACAACTCCTTCGAACCTTCCTCGTCAACCAGATCAGTCAGTAGCACAATCAGCGAACGTCGCTTGCTGTTTGCCGCGATAAACTCAAACGCGCGCGAATATGAGGGCTCGATCATCTCAGGCTCGACGGCATGCAATGCTTCGAGCGCCGCCTCCATATGATCGCGTCCACGATTCGGAGGCAGGTAGGCTTTAATCCTGCGCCCAAAGACCATCAGTCCTGCGTTGTCGCCGGCGCGAGCTGCGGCCGACATCAACGCGAGCGTGGCGTGAACTGCCGAATCAAGCTTGCTCTCCTGCTCGATCCGAGCAGTCATCAGCCGACCCGCGTCAAGCACGATGAGGATGGTTTGATCGCGTTCGATCTGATACTGCCTGGTCGTCAACTTGCCGCGACGCGCGGTCGCGCTCCAGGAGATGTGTCGCAACTCATCGCCGCGGACGTAATCGCGGAGCGATTCAAACTCTCTTCCTTCACCTCGCCACGACGTCTTGCGATGCGCCGAGACGAGTGATCGGGCGCCGAGTGCCTTCAGCTCGGCCTCGCGCGCGCGCCGCATGTTTGGATAAACCTTTACCGATTCCGGGCTGCCGATGCTGGTTTCGCACCAGACCAGATTGAACTGCGAAAGGAATCTCACCGCCGTTATGCCGAACTCGAAGCGACCGCGTTTGGGCGGCGTTAGACCATAGACAAGCGCCGCGGCGGTTTGGGCGGCGACGCGAACCTGGGCTGAGCGCTCACCGGAGATTTTCATCTGCGGCGGATATTCGTCTTTGACGACGAGCGCAACGGCCCGGGGAGTGTTGTTTTGAATCTTGATATGTACTTCGGTTTCAGCCCCGACAGCGAAGCGACTGTTGAATTCGCGTTTGATGTTAACGCCCGGCGGCAGACGACTGCGGCGCGCGTCGACGATTGCGATGACCACCAGCGCGCCGTCATAAGCGAGAGTCACCCATCGCAGCCAGGGATGTTCCCACGAGAGAGTCAGGGGAATTAAGCCGACCGCTACGAGCAGGTAGAAGAATCTGGTAAAGACGAAACGCATTGGCTCTTTTGTTGTGGGGCAGCCTGAAGTCCCGAGTGCCAGAGACCGTTGCATAGTCTCTCAGTCAAGAAGGCGGACCCTGTCCCCGCTCCGCCTGCAATTACCTTATTCCCCAAAACATGAGTGGCATAGCTTGAGTGCGGACAGGGTCCACCTTCCTGACTGAGAGACATTCCAGCTTGCTCGGTCTTATTGGGGATTGAATTTTCGGACGGTCTCATCCGGTTTTGCCTACCTCGGCACTTCGGTGGATCGCAGGATGTCGTTAATCACAGCATCGGGCGTGGCGCCATCCAGTTCAGCTTCCGCGCGCAAAGCCAAACGATGACGCAGCACAGGGCGCGCCACGTCACGTACGTCATCCGGTGTGGCAAAGTCTCGGTTACGGATCGCTGCCAGGGCTTTCGAGCACAGCAAAAGCGCCACCGATGCCCGAGGGCTTGCTCCGTAATGAATAAATGGATGCGAGCGAGTGCGCCGCACAATATCCACCGCATAATGCTGAACCCCCGGCTCCATTCGCGCACTCGTGACTTCCCTGCGACAGCGAGAGATCGCGTCAGCCTCTACCAACGGTTGAATATCAACCTGATCGAGGCGTCGGGAGTTAAAACCCGAGTCCCAGTTCGCCACGATCTGCCGCTCGTGCTCCTCCGCGGGATAGTCCATCAGAATCTTTAGCAAGAAACGATCGAGTTGCGCTTCGGGAAGTGGATAAGTGCCTTCGTATTCGATTGGGTTCTCGGTCGCGAGCACCGTGAAGACAGGGGAGAGCTTATGGCCCTCGCCATCGATGGTGACCTGCCGTTCCTCCATCGCTTCCAGCAATGCCGCTTGCGTTTTTGGCGGCGTGCGATTGATCTCATCGGCGAGCAGAATATCCGTGAACACCGGTCCCTGGCGCAGGTTGAATGAAGAAGTCGCCACGTTGAAGACATTGGTTCCGGTTATGTCGGAGGGCATCAGATCAGGAGTGAACTGAATGCGGCCAAAATCTGCATTGATGATCCGAGCGAGAGTCTTGACTGTCAGCGTCTTTGCCGTACCGGGCACGCCTTCAATGAGTGCATGACCTTCGGCCAGGATGGCAACCAGTATCTGTTCGATTGGCTCTTCCTGGCCGACGATGATCTTACTAAGTTCGTGTTTGATCTGCTCAACAGTGGCGGAGACGTATTCAGGCAAAGGGGTTGTTCAAAGGATGAAGGATGAGGGATGAAGGAACGTCGCTGTTGCTCACAGCCTCCTTCTGGCTCAGTTCATCCGTCCTTTCAGCGGGAAATTGAAGAGCGCAATTCTTAGCACGGTACCAGGCGATGTCAAATGTTTTGTGCCGCCTGCCTGGCTTCCCGAGAGCGCATGCGCAAGCCCAGCTTTGCCTCTACTTCTCTCAGCCGTCTCACCAACAGAATCGATTGGCGCTCGGTGATTGGTTGACCGTTGATCGCTTCCTCGCATTGTCGCATCAGCACCTCCAATTGATGCGCATCAACGCTGGAGCGCGATCCCACCCGTGCGGCAATTTCCGTTCGCGGACTGTTGTAGTCGACTCCCGCGTAGCGCGCCAGCACTCGACGTGTTCGCGAATAGATATTTTCCACCGCCAGGTCGAAGGCACGCGCTCGCTGTTGGACCTCAGCCATTGAGGCGACGAACTCGAGCGATGAGCGGCGATCCACTCGCGCCAATGGCAACGGACGAGCAAAGCGTCGTCCCCGCGTCCAAAGCAGCAGCAGAATAATAAGCACCACCTGACCACAAAGAGCGAGCACGGGCGTGCCGGAGAAATAGCTGATCAATGCATTGCTGGTCGTGCCCCGTCCCTGATGATACTCGTCGAAAGCAATGAGGCCGTCACTGCTAACCACGTTAATAGCGAGCGCGAGATTGTCCTGAAGACCAATGCCGCCATTTGAAACGAGGTAAGGATCGGTCAGCAAGACTATGCGACCGGCTCCATATGGATAATCGATCAGCAAAGGTCCGCGTTGACCCTTAATGTGTACGACCGGCGCGGCTGAAATCTGCGCTGACGTGGTCTTGCTTTCAACGATCTCGACAGGTGAAGGTTGTTCTTCTGCCTCAGATTTATCCGTGGCTTCGTCTTCGGGCTCTTGCTTGATCGCGAAGTTTATAGCTGCTGCAAACCTCGACGGCATCACTGTCTCCACGTTTTGTGTCAGCAGAGTCGGCTGCCCGGGGCTGACGGCCTTCACGTTAGCAGTCATCTCTTCGGGCTTTGCCGGATCGGCTTCAGCGAAGCTGAAGTCAGAAAACTGAGTCGTAACAATCCAGTTGCCGCTGGCAGGCAGCAGATATTGTTCGGGACGCCGGTGGACGATCACGAGCCGCCCGCCGCGAGACACCCAGTGCCGCAACTGGCTTGCTTCGTCCTGTTCAATCGCCAGTTTAGTCTGACCCACGATAACGAACGTCTTGACCTTCTCCTGGGTCAACAACTTTTCAGGAGTTTCGCGCCAACGCATCACGCCATAACCTGACTCGCTGAGCAGATCGTAAAGCGCGCGCGTTCCCGTTGGTCCGGCGTGATAAGTCGAGCGATTAGGTGCGAATTCAGAATCGGGCTTCTGCTCTTCACTCACGTAAGAGATCGAGTTGATTACAACCAGCACCAGGATGATGGCGACGATCGTTAAGATGAAACCCAGCCTTTGACGCATAGAAACGATCTCGTTAGTCAGTAGTTACCAGTTAGTCCAGAGCGCTAAGATAGCCCGCTCTAAAAGCCAGCCAGTCGGCTTCGGTGGCCTGCGCAAAGCCGTACCAGTGTCTTTCGAAACTATCAGTCAAAACCATTACATCAAGGTAAAGCGGTTGGATCTCGCGAAGCGAGCGCAAATAGTCTCTGTTGGTCTTGTGCTGAGCAAGACTTATCACCTTACGCTCGCCGAGTTCTACAAGCAGCGCGATGTAAGCCTTGCGAATAGCCGCGCGCAGTTCGCCTCTGCGGGCCAATGCTTCAGCTTCAACCAACAAGTCGTTGGCAGATTTATCAGGTTCCAAAGTCTCGCCCAGCACGATTCTGGGTTCGCGTTTCGGCTTCGCTCCCGTCCTGCCTCGTCTCGCGATTCGCGGGAGGAGCAGTTTGATTACGTAGCCTATAACACCCAGCGCCAGCAGGATCACCAGGTACTGTGCGATCTGTGAAATCCAGGGCGCGCCACCGGTGCTGATCTTGGGTTTTGGAAACAAACTTTCGAACCACTCGAGCATGCGCTTCATGAGCTTTCCAAAAGCGCTCGCTTCGTTCTTCTTTGTTGCATACTCCGGCCGAACCAGGATTTCTCGCAGCCTCGCGTTCGTTGCTTCTTTGGAGAAGTTTTTCGCCTCGGCTTTTTGAACTTCGATCAGGCGGTCGTCTATTGCGCGCAAGCGTTCGATCACGCGGGCGAGGGTGTCGGATCTTTCCTGCGATTTCAGTTTCTCAAAGGGCCCGAGTTCTTCATGCAGCCAGCGATTGTCTACGGTCGTTAGGGTGCCGTTTGAATTAACGGTCTCGGTTTCCGGCAGCGCCGTCCGCACCCGTTGCACCGTTTCCGTAGCGCGTGCGAGGTACGCTTCAGGGCTTTCGTTCTCGTCTGTAGCTGCAAGAGTGTCGAGCGCGGTTACCGCCTGGTGAACTCGGGTCTGATAGTTCTCGAGGCTCTGAGCAGATGCGAAGGAACAGAAAGTCGCGATCGCGAGAACGATTAGACCCAGAGTTCGTTTCATAGTGCGAAACCTTTGGAGTGCGCCGCCTTGCCAGCGCGTTTAAATCGTCGTCGATGTTAATCGTGAGGGTTAGACGTTTATGAATCTGATACCAAGGCGCTGACAAGGCCGCGCACTCCAAAGGCTCCGCCAGCCGTAGAGCACCATCTAAATCCCAGGAACCTTCCCTGAAGCCGCCAGCAGTGGTGGCGGCAGGTTCTACGCCATCTGGGGGATCGGCGCGCAGATTAGCACAGCGAAACAGCTCCAAGCCATCGGCCTTCATCAAGAGATGCCGCAGAATTTTCACTCCGCCATGTTCGAGCATATTCATACGCAAATCTGTCGCTAGGTTCACATCCTTTCAAACGTTGCGCCTAAACTCGCGGCGAAAGCCGCAAGCGCTGCAGCGCGACCATGTGTGTGATCCACAGCAATACTTGCCTGCTCCTGGGATAGATTGTGGCTTTCGAAGAGCTCCGTTGCCTCTGTTCGCGTAAAGGCCAAAGCCTCCTCATCAATCACGAGCAGTGTTTGTTTTGAACGCATCCTCCATAACGGAGCGGGTGGCATTGTCCGACTCGTAATGAGTAAGTGCACCTCAGAAGGCAAGAGCGGTAGCAAACGAGCGAAGAAGGGCACCAGCCACTCTGAATCACAGATCAGATGTAGGTCTTCGATCACTATCAATAGAGGATTGTTCTCGCCCTCGGCCAATTCATAGACAAAAGCCTCGGCCAGGCGCGGAATGTGCTCTAAGGTAGCGGATTCGATGAGCGACGAGAGCGGACCTCGGCCAAAACCCGGGCGCTGCTGTTCAATGCTCGCGTTCAAATATCGAAAGAAGACTTCGAGGTCGCCATCGGGGGCATCGACCTTGTACCACGCACACTGTCTCCCACACTCACAAGAGAAATCGATTGCCAAACTTGTCTTACCAGTTCCTGCCCGTCCGCTGATGATCGTCGAAGCACACGAGGCCAGACCCTGCTCGAGGATCTTCAAGAGTCGCAGCCGCGAGATTCGCGGTGAATGCGACGGCCGGGAAATTTTGTCGAGGACTAGTTCCATCCGTGGCGGCGTTTCGGTTGAGGAATCAATAACAAACATAGTGGCTATTCGGGTTGCTTTCTGATTTGATTTCCCGCCGGGGTAGTCCCTCGGCGCCGACTATTTGTACTCGGGCGGGGTTGAGGAATTCTTGAGGTTATGAAAACTAGTGCAGCATCATTGGGTCGACTACAGGCCTGCATGTCCAAACAGATCCGACGTCTGAGTTCTAGAAATCAATTCCAGATCCGAGACCGGGCTAGACGCTTGAGTCTACGAGAAACCGTATTCTCCAACGAAATCATCCCCAATGGTCGCGTGGCTCTAGTGGCATAACACTTGTTGTTCGAGTCGCGTCGGTCCGTCTTCAAGTCAAATTTCAATTTGGGCAAGCTGATTACGCAATCAGGATAATTTTCATACATCCTCTTCAATAATGATCTCTTTGCGAGGCGTTTCTGCGCCGTCTCGCAATTTGGTCTTCTCAGCTTCACTTATCCGTGCGGGAAAACGAGTTTCGGCGTTTCAAGCACAGTCCCGACACTCTCAAGAGCCTTCAAGGCGGAAATAAGATCTCGGTAGTAATCGAGGCGATATGCCTCCCAATCAGTTCCAGTTTCGCAGTGTGCGGACGAGAGACTGGTTCCATCCACTTGCAATTCCGGCGTTTCGATCACCTGGAGGACAAGAATGAAGACTTATCAAAGATCTTTGCTGATACTCGGGATTACGAGTCTCGCCTTCGTAACCCTCTTTATCTCCCTGGGCGGAGCTCAAAATAGAAAGAGCACATCCGC